>NZ_JAXHCH010000002.1:2497500-2827969 GCF_042466415.1 Albirhodobacter sp. R86504
ACCACCCTCGAAGGCTAAGTACTCCTTACTGACCGATAGTGAACCAGTACCGTGAGGGAAAGGTGAAAAGCACCCCGACGAGGGGAGTGAAACAGTTTCTGAAACCGGACGCCTACAAGCAGTCGGAGCTTCCTTGAGAAGTGACGGCGTACCTTTTGTATAATGGGTCAACGACTTGGTCTATCGAGCAAGCTTAAGCCGTTAGGTGTAGGCGCAGCGAAAGCGAGTCTTAAAAGGGCGAATGAGTTCGATGGATCAGACCCGAAACCAAGTGATCTAGCCATGTGCAGGATGAAGGTAAGGTAACACTTACTGGAGGTCCGAACCGACACCCGTTGAAAAGGGTCCGGATGACGTGTGGCTAGGGGTGAAAGGCCAATCAAACTTGGAGATAGCTGGTTCTCCGCGAAAGCTATTTAGGTAGCGCCTCGGACGAATACCATGGGGGGTAGAGCACTGGATGGATGATGGGGGCCCACAGCCTTACTGAGTCTAACCAAACTCCGAATACCCATGAGTACTATCCGGGAGACACACGGCGGGTGCTAACGTCCGTCGTGAAGAGGGAAACAACCCTGACCAACAGCTAAGGCCCCCAATTCGTGGCTAAGTGGGAAAGCAGGTGGGACGACCAAAACAACCAGGAGGTTGGCTTAGAAGCAGCCATCCTTTAAAGATAGCGTAACAGCTCACTGGTCTAGATAAGTTGTCCTGCGGCGAAGATGTAACGGGGCTCAAGCCACGAGCCGAAGCTTTGGATGTGTACCGCAAGGTGCACGTGGTAGCGGAGCGTTCTGTGATATAGAACGCTGCCTCTTTGCTTCCTTCGGGAAGTTTGGAGGCAATGTTCTGACTGTGAAGCCGGCCTGTGAGGGATCCGGTGGAGTGATCAGAAGTGAGAATGTTGACATGAGTAGCGACAAAGAGGGTGAGAGACCCTCTCGCCGAAAGTCCAAGGGTTCCTGCTTAAAGCTAATCTGAGCAGGGTAAGCCGGCCCCTAAGGCGAGGCCGAAAGGCGTAGTCGATGGGAACCAGGTTAATATTCCTGGGCCAGGAGATGGTGACGGATCCCGAGTGTAGTTCCTCCTTATCGGATTGGAGGGGCTGCTTAGGGGTTCCTGGAAATAGCCCTCCGCAAGACCGTACCCTAAACCGACACAGGTGGACAGGTAGAGTATACCAAGGCGCTTGAGAGAACCACGTTTAAGGAACTCGGCAAAATGCCTCCGTAAGTTCGCGAGAAGGAGGCCCTATTCGGACGCAAGTCTGGGTAGGGGGCACAAACTAGGGGGTGGCGACTGTTTACTTAAAACACAGGGCTGTGCGAAGCCGTAAGGCGACGTATACAGTCTGACGCCTGCCCGGTGCTGGAAGGTTAAAAGGAGGGGTGCAAGCTCTGAATTGAAGCCCCAGTAAACGGCGGCCGTAACTATAACGGTCCTAAGGTAGCGAAATTCCTTGTCGGGTAAGTTCCGACCTGCACGAATGGCGTAACGATCTCCCCGCTGTCTCAAACGTGGACTCAGCGAAATTGAACTGTGTGTCAAGATGCACACTACCCGCGGTTAGACGGAAAGACCCCATGCACCTTTACTATAGCTTCGCACTGGCATCAGGATTGTGATGTGCAGGATAGGTGGTAGGCTTTGAAGCAGAAACGCCAGTTTCTGTGGAGCCTCCCTTGAGATACCACCCTTCGCACTCTTGATGTCTAACCGCGGTCCGTTATCCGGATCCGGGACCCTGCGTGGTGGGTAGTTTGACTGGGGCGGTCGCCTCCCAAAGAGTAACGGAGGCGCGCGAAGGTAGGCTCAGAGCGGTCGGAAATCGCTCGTTGAGTGCAATGGCAGAAGCCTGCCTGACTGCAAGTCTGACAAGACGAGCAGAGACGAAAGTCGGTCATAGTGATCCGGTGGTCCCGAGTGGAAGGGCCATCGCTCAACGGATAAAAGGTACGCTGGGGATAACAGGCTGATGATGCCCAAGAGTCCATATCGACGGCATCGTTTGGCACCTCGATGTCGGCTCATCTCATCCTGGGGCTGGAGCAGGTCCCAAGGGTACGGCTGTTCGCCGTTTAAAGAGGTACGTGAGCTGGGTTTAGAACGTCGTGAGACAGTTCGGTCCCTATCTGCCGTGGGTGTAGGATACTTGAGAAGAGTTGCCCCTAGTACGAGAGGACCGGGGTGAACGGACCACTGGTGGACCAGTTATCGTGCCAACGGTAGTGCTGGGTAGCTATGTCCGGACAGGATAACCGCTGAAGGCATCTAAGCGGGAAGCCCCCTTCAAAACTAGGTATCCCTTGAGGGCCGTGGAAGACCACCACGTCGATAGGCTAGAGATGTAAGTGCAGCAATGCATTCAGTTGACTGGTACTAATTGCCCGATAGGCTTGATTTGATCCAGTAGAAGATAAACTCTACGATCAACAAGTATACACAATAAACGTCAGTGACTTGACTTGGACATGGTTCTTTCTCGGTTTGGTGGTCATAGCGCGAGCAAAACACCCGGCTCCATTCCGAACCCGGCAGTTAAGTGCCGTCGCGCCAATGGTACTGCGTCTTAAGACGTGGGAGAGTAGGTCACCGCCAAACCTAGTAAGAACCAAGATATTCTCTCAAACGATACTCAAAAAACCCCAAAAGCTTAACCGCCCAAGGGGCAAAACGTGCAACAAATCGCACACCGTCGCGGGATGGAGCAGCCCGGTAGCTCGTCAGGCTCATAACCTGAAGGTCGTAGGTTCAAATCCTACTCCCGCAACCAACACTAATTCATCAACAATATCAGATACTTCATAACCCGCTCCGGCGGGTTTTTGGCGTTTGACCCCGCAGAAAAGTCGCAAGCCAACCTCGCAAACCAACACAACGCAGCGTCACCCGACCCTAGCGCCACTCACAAATACACCGAGAATACGACCTCGCGTCTCTTCTCAAACTATATGCGTCCACGCGAAATGGTTGTTGCTACACTCCAACAGGATGTCGCGTTTTGCGGGATCCTGTTTGATCGACCACACCACTCCGATACACGATCAAGAAAGCGGGGAAATTGAGGGCATATGACCTCGCCTCCCTCTCCCCATTTGCCTGACCCGCGCAGTCCTACCATGTCACGCTTCCTGAACCGACCGACGATCTTCAGCGCCTTCGGCATCGGCTGAAGCGCGCCCCAGATCAGCCCCGCTGTGCACAACCAAAATACAAACACCAAATATTATAAATAACCCCATAGAGTAGACAGGCCGAGACATTTATAACTGTCGACATAAGCGGAAAGGAGGAGATCATGTCAGAAACCAAGATCAGCCGGCCTTCCACGACCTCCCCCGACCCTCAGATATGGCCGCTGGGACAGCAGGCTCTCTTGATACGCTTCGGCGATGGCTACGTTGATCATCATCAGCTCGCTGCAGCCGCTGCCTCTGCATTGAATCGCGCGCATATCGCCGGTGTCACGGAAATCGCAGCGGCTCTGACATCTGTTCGGATCAACTTTGATCCGGCGCTGATCCAGCGCCGTGATTTGGCCGACCATGTTCGCGACGTCCTCGCGAAGGATGATCACTCAAGCCATTCCGCGCCGCGTCGCTTATGGACCATCCCCGCGGTTTTTGGCGGTGAATATGGCCCTCAGCTTGATGAGGCGGCACAGATCGCAGGACTTACCGCAGACCAAGCCGTGGACCAACTCGCCGCATCAACTCTAAGTGTTCTTGCTATTGGCTTTGCGCCGGGGCAGCCGTACCTTGGACATCTGGCCCAGAACTGGAACATGCCGCGTCAAACGAGTCTCACCCCGCAAGTGCCGCAAGGCGCTTTGGTGGTCGCGCTCCGGCAAATTGTTCTCTTTGCAAATCCCAGCCCGACAGGGTGGCGATGGATCGGCCAAGTTGCCTTCAAGCCATTTGATACCAATAGGAAAACGCCGTTTGCGCCGCGGCCAGATGACATGATTAGGTTTGAGCCGACCGATCGAGAAACGCTGGACGCGCTGCGGACTTCGGACGATGAGGGACTCGGCGGAGCGACCGTGAAAGACGTTCCATGAAGACGGTTATCACAGTCATACGCGCGGCGCAGATGATGTCTGTGCAAGATCTCGGGCGGGAGGGGTTTACGGCGCAGGGGCTTTCACCCGCCGGCGCGATGGATCGCAGAGCGCTCGCGGAGGCGTCGGTTTTGCTGGAAAGCAGGACCCACCTCCCCGCTATTGAGATGATCGGATCGGGTGCCACGTTCAAATCCGATCACGCCGTCCGGTTTGCATTGACCGGCGCGCCTTGCCAGACGCAGATCGATGGCAACGCGATTAGCTGGAACGCATCCCATCTTCTGTTGCCGGGGCAGCTCCTTACGATCGGTGCCATGCAATCGGGCAGCTACGGCTACCTGACATTCGCTGGGGGGATCGCGGTGCCCGCCGTGCTCAGCAGCCATTCGGCCCATCTGAGCGCCGAGATTGGTGCGAGACTGAAGCAAGGAGACGAACTTCTGTTGAACCGCGATGTCTCGCCCGATCGCGCCCCGTTAACGCTCGCGGTTGAAGATCGTTTCAACGGCGGCCTGTTGCGCATCATGCCTGGCCCGCAGACGGACATGTTCAGCCAAGAGACGCTAAACCGCTTCGCTGATACAACGTTTTGCCGTAGCGCGGCATCCAACCGTCAAGGGTTACGCCTCGATCATGAGGCGGGTGGCTTCACCCCGTTGCGCCCTGCCGGTCTGATCTCGGATGCAATTACATGTGGCGATGTTCAGATGACGGGGCAGGGTCTGCCCTATCTCTTGATGTCGGAATGCCAGACCATTGGTGGCTATCCGAGGATCGGGACGGTTCTCGCCGAGGATCTGCCGATTGCCGCACAAGCGCCCGCCGGAGCGCAATTGCGGTTTAAATGGGTGAGCGTGGAAGACGCCGATCAGAGCTACCGCGCACCGGCCGATGTGATGAAGGCGCTCTCAAGCCGCCTCCGACGCCGCATCCGCGATCCGCAGGACATCGCGGATCTGCTATCCTATCAATTAATTAGCGGCGTCACGCGTGGCGATGATCTGGAGTGAGACATATGACCCATGTGATCGATATCAATGCGGATTTGGGCGAAGGGTTTGGCCCGTGGGAAATGGGCGATGACGCGGCCCTCTTACAGACGGTGACATCGGCCAATATCGCCTGCGGATTTCATGCGGGGGACCCTGATGTGATGGCTCGCACGATGGATCAGGCACTTCGACATAACGTCGCCTTGGGCGCGCATCCCGGCTTTGCGGATCTTAAAGGGTTCGGGCGCCGCCAGATGACCTTGAGCGCGCCGGAACTAACCAACCTTATCCAATACCAGCTCGGCGCGGCGATCGGCATGGCGCGCGCCCGTGGCGCCCGATTGCGGCATTTCAAATTGCACGGCGCCCTCTCAAACATGGCAATGGTGTCCCAAGACCTCTCTCGGGTGTGCTTTGCGGCGGCGCTCGCCTTACAACCCGATATCCGGTTGTTGATCCTGCCGAGAACCGCGATGGAGGCGGCGGCCGTTTCAATGAATGCGACATGGTCGGGTGAGATATTCGCAGATCGCGGATACCGCGATGACGGCACGTTGATTGACCGTCGAGACCCAAATGCGGTTCTACATGATCCTATCGCAGCCGCCGATCGCATCAAGACGATGATCCGGAAGGGGGCGATTATTTCTGCAAGTGGTAAAGAAATTCCCGCGCGGATTGAGACGATATGCGTGCATGGCGACACGGCGAGTGCGGTCGATATGGCGCGGCACCTCCGTAAGAGCCTGACGGATTCAGGGATCACCGTTCAAGCGCCGCCGCCGAGCGCGTGAGGGTTAGGGCGTTAGCTCGACGATATGACCACCTGCGGCTGTCGCATCGTCAAGATCATGTGTCACAAGCAAAGCCGGAATTTGAGCCGCACGGATGTGCGCGCATGTGAAATCACGGATGTCGATCCGCAAGACCGGATCGAGCTTCGAGAATGGTTCGTCTAATAAAACGGCCTTCGGCTCAGCAATCAGACAGCGCATGAGCGCGGCGCGAGCGCGTTGCCCCCCCGAGAGCGTGGCGGGGTCTCGCGCATAAAACCCGTCCAACCCCGCTTGCCCCAGCGCGGCATTGACGGCGGCGCGACGTGCCTTCGCGCCTTTGATCCGAGATGGCAGACCGAATGCGATGTTATCCCCGACGCTGAGGTGGGGAAACAGGAGGGCATCTTGAAACACGAGCCCGACCTCACGGCGCTCTGCCGGTAGGGCCAGCAGATCAGTTCCGTTTAAATCCACATGACCCTGTGCGCGAAACTCCGGTTTGAGATGACCGCCGATTGCGTCAAGTAAGGTAGACTTCCCGATGCCTGACGCACCGACAATGCTCAAAATATCACCCCCTGCCACGCTCACGTTAACCGGTTGGAAAAGTGGTTGCCCGTTGGGCGTGAGGACGGTCAGTTGATCTAGTCTGAGGGTCATTTTCATATCCGGCTGAAATGGCGTGCGCGCCACCGCGGGATCGCGAACGCGGCGAGATAGGCAAGCAACGGCAGGCTCGCTTGCAAGGCTGCGAACACGCCGGTGATCCTGCGGTCGGAGCCTGATGAAAGGGTGACGGCCTCTGTGGTGAGGGTCACAATTCTACCCGCGCCCATAAACAGGGTTGGCAAGTATTGCGCGACCGAGACCGCGACGCCAATCGCACATGCCGCAAGGATTGGCGCGAGCAACATCGGTAGCTTTACCCGCAGCAGACGGCGCATCGGTCCGGCGCCGAGGCTGGCGGCGGCGGACCGATGCCGCGCATCCAGATTGCGCCAAGGATCGCGCAAAGCGAGCATGATGTAGGGAAAGACAAACAAAGAGTGTGCCCAGATCACCGCAATCATCCCATGAGGCAAACTGGCTCGCAAGAAGCTGGATTGTAACCCGTAGAGAAATCCAATCTGCGGTACGATCAGGGGCAGATATAGGATCCAAACCGGAAGGCGAAGCTTGCCGCGGTCTTCCGCTTCCAGCCACAGGATCGCCATCGCGAGCGACATCCCGACCGCGCCAATAGCCAAGGTTAGGGTCGTTTTCAGGGCGCTTGGCCACCCCGAAGACTGTGCCCAAGGCCGTAAGGAAATGCTTTCAGGCAGGATCAACGGGAACGACCAGCGCCACGTGATCGACCATATTGCCAAGCTCAGAATTGCAAGCGTTCCCGCGACGAACAAAGCCGCGCAGAAAAGCGCGGCGCCCCTGACGGCGCCACTCAGCATCGCGCCGCGTGCTCCCCGTCGCAGCCATATCCGCCCCAATCGAGCGATCACTCTTTCCGCGCCGATCAGCGCGCCCCATACGCCCGCAACAAGGGCGGCTTGTAAAATCGCCCCCGCGGATGCGGGCAGCGTCATCAAAAGATCCGGCGCTGTGAACCAACGCATGACGGCGACCGCAAAGCTTGGCGGAGAGGATGGCCCCAATATGAGGGCCATATCGACGTTCGAGAGGGCGTAGGATAACACCGCTAGCACCGGTAAGCGGATCAGGGGCCAGACCGAAGGCGCGACCAGTTTGATCCACGCCGCGCCCCTTGCGTATCCGAGCGACGCGCCTACAGCGAGGTATTGGCGCGTTGGAATTTGTGCCTGCGCAGACAAGATCACGAAGATCAGAAACGGGGTTTCCTTTACGACCAAGCCCATCATCAGCGCGATCCCCAGCGGATCATTGACGGTGGCAATCTGCGGCGGGACCGCCCAGTCGAACGCGGGCGCGAGTAGGCGGGCGATCCAGCCCGAAGGCGAGAGCAGAAACGCGAGCCCTACAGCCATTGCCGCATGTGGGACGGCGAGAAACGGCGCGAGTCCGCGTGTTAGCAACGGCGGCATCCGGCCGCCCAATGCGGCACAGGTGCCGATGGCGATGCACAAAGAAATCAGCGTCGAGCCCACTCCCGTGACCAGCGATAGTCGCAGACTTCTCGCCACCCCCGCGAGATCAAACAGTTCCAACCACGGAGCAAGACTGGGGGTGCTGCGTCCCAAAATCGGCGAGACGCCGAAGGCGGATCGGAGCGTATCCCATAATCCGGCGAGAACAGGCAGGATCAACACGCCAAGGATCAGTCCTAAAACCGCCCCCTGTCGTGCATGTGCGCCCAATTTTTGTCTGCCCTCAACCGGTATCATCACTGCGCGTATCTACGCGTCCAATCTTGCGTCAGTTTGGTCATCCAACTTGCGTGGGGTTCGAGCAATGTTGGGCCGAGATCTGCGAGTTCGGGCAGGGCGGGATTGCTTGGCAAGGCCTCGAACCGAGCCTGTGCTGCGGCGTCAAGTTTGGCCG
The DNA here is from genome assembly GCF_042466415.1 of Albirhodobacter sp. R86504. Taxonomy (NCBI): domain Bacteria; kingdom Pseudomonadati; phylum Pseudomonadota; class Alphaproteobacteria; order Rhodobacterales; family Paracoccaceae; genus Albirhodobacter; species Albirhodobacter sp. R86504. The sequence continues at coordinate 2,505,846 of NZ_JAXHCH010000002.1, forward strand.
GATCTAGGACTGAAAATGACCCTAACACGTCTATATTTTGCATATGGGCTTGGGTTTCCGGATCAATCAGGAAGTTTGCAACGACCTGCGCTCCCTCAGAATGAGCGGCATTGAAGGGGATCGCCACAAAGCTGATGTTGCCGATCGAACCAGCCTCAGGCGTATAAACCCGCACCGTTTCGGGCAGCAGCCCCTGCATGATCGCGCTGGCGGCTGAGGCGGGATCGAACGACATCGCGATATCAACCTCACCGTCATTCAATAGCTGCTGCTGAACGGATTCATTCTCAGGGAAGGTTTCGCCGCCGCGCCAAAGGTTCGGCTTTATCGCATCATACCAAGCCCAAAGAGGGGCCGTAGCCGCCTCGTAGGCATCATCATTCACCTCGGATTGTAAGGCGGCCATATCGGGCGCGAGTTCGATCAAGGCTTGCTTGAGGAATGTCGCTCCCATGAAATTCGACGGGTCAGGATGCGTCATCCGGCCCGGGTTTGCGGCGGTCCATTCAACGAAATCGGCCATCGTCGCAGGCGGAGTGTCAATGCGCGCACTGTCGTAGGTGAAAACGAATTTCGCCAAACGCCACGGGCTTTCCATCCCTTCGGTTGGAACCGTAAAATCAACGGAAGCCGGACTATCAGGCCCAAGATCAAGATAGCGCGCGTTCGGCAGATCGGCGACGAAGGGGGGGTGCAGCAAGCCTTGAGTTTTCATCGCGAGGAAGTTCGGCCCATTGACCCAGAGCAGATCTACCGTTCCATCCGTCATCCGACCGGCAGATTTTTCGGACAGCACGCGCGTCACGGCCTCAGCAGTATCGGTGAGTTTAACCTGCTCCACCTTCACGCCGTACCGCTCTTCGGTATGCGTGCCGACCCAATCGATAAACGCATTGGTGCGCGCATCGCCGCCCCAAGCATTCCAGTACACTGTCTGTCCGCGCGCAGCGGCGAGCGTATCGTCCCAATCCGCGAAGGCGGGCGTGGCAAGTAGCAGGGCGAGGGTGATAGCGAATGGCGTTTTCATGGCGTCTCCGGTCTCGGTATTAAAAGGTTTACTCATACAGGTCGTAGATTTGCGGCTGGTCTCATTTACTTAGTCTTAGGCGCTGCGAATGCGACCCAGCCGTGGTGCCAGCGCGTCAATGTCGTCACCGCACAGGCGGCGGAGAAGACATAGGCAAGCGGCGCGAACAGGTGCGGCCATAGGCACATGGCGAGGAACAGCAAAATTGTTTCAAAGCCTTCCGTCAAACCACCGAGATAGTAGATACCCTTGGTGGGAAAGGCCGCGGCATGCTCGCCGCGTTGTGCCGCGATGATTGAGAACGCGAGGAAGGATGAGCCTGTGCCCACGAAGCTCGCGATCAAGACCGCCGCGGGGAGTGCATTGGCCGGGTCACTTACCGCGAACCCCAATGGGAACAGCGCGTAAAACGCGAAATCCAGTGAGATATCAAGAAACGCGCCGCGATCCGTGGGGCCATTCAGGCGCGCAACCGCGCCATCCAGACCATCGGCAAGCCTGTTGCCGATTACCAAGAGCAAAGCCAGCCCGAATGCGCCGCATGCCGCCGCGATCATCGCGGCCGCGCCGATCGCGAACCCCAAAAGCGTGATGTGATCCGCACGGACGCCCGCCCGCGCAAGGGCTTGGGCCAAAGGCGCCATCGCTCGCTTTTGGAGGGGAAGTAAAGCGGCGTCGATCATCCGCGCCTCCACGTGTGATAGCGTTCGACCAAGGCCAAGAGGCGCGGATTGACGTGGGCGCGGCGCCATTCACCTGCTGCGAACTTATTTGCCTCCGCAAGCGTGGGGTAAATATGGATCGTGCCGAGGATCTTGTTCAGCCCGAGCCCATGTTTCATCGCCAGCACGAACTCAGCGATCAGATCACCTGCCTGCGCCCCCACAATTGTGACGCCGAGTATCTTATCCTTGCCCGGCACGGTGAGCACCTTCACCCAGCCCGCATCCGTCCCATCCGCAATCGCCCGATCCAGATCATCGATTCCGTAATGCGTAACCTCGAACGCTATTCCTTGCTCGACGGCCTCTGCCTCTGACAGGCCTACACGCGCGACTTCCGGGTCAGTGAACGTGGCCCAAGGGATCACGCGGTAGTCGGCGCGGAATTTCTTGAACTGTCCGAACAGCGCGTTGACCGATGCAAACCACGCTTGATGTGAGGCGGTGTGGGTGAACTGGTAGGGCCCAGCCACATCGCCCGCCGCGAGAATATTGGGGAACAGCGTTTCTAAATAATCGTTGGTTTCCACCGTGCGGCCGGTTTCAATCCCCAGTTCTTCCAAGCCGAACCCGCTCAGCCGCGGTTTGCGACCCGAAGCAACGAGCAGCGCATCGAAGGCAATCTTACGGGTTTCACCTTCATGCTCGACCTCAATCCACTTTTCGCCATCGGTCACGCCGCAGGCCAGCGCCTTGTGGCCCGTCATGACAGTGACGCCATCTGCTTCCAATGCGGCGCGGACGTGATCGGAGACGTCACGATCCTCGCGCGCCATCAGGCGATCGCCCATCTCGATCTGCACAACCTGTGATCCAAGGCGCGCGAAGCTTTGTGCGAGCTCGGTCCCGATCGGGCCACCACCCAGCACCGCAAGGCGTTTGGGCGCGTGATCTTGATCGCGCAAGGCCTCCCACAGGGTGTCAGATGTCAAATAGCCGACCTCCTCCAGCCCTCGAAGTGGCGGTACGAAGGGTGCAGCCCCTGTTGCGATGACAATTGCGCGTGTGGTCAGGCGTTGAATCTCGCCGGAGTTCAGCTTGATCTCGACGGTCCAGGGATCCACGATGCGCGCATATCCCTCCAAGACCTCAACGCCCAGATCGGTATACCGCTCCACGCTATCATGCGGTGCGATCTTCGCGATCACCTCGTGGACCCGCGCCATCACGTACCGGAACGGAACGGGCGTATCGGTCTGCGTCAGGCCGTAGCGATCTGCGTGGCGCATTTGCTGCGCGACTTTCGCACTTTTGATCAAGGCCTTCGATGGAACACAGCCATAGTTCAGGCAATCGCCACCCATCTTATGCGCTTCGACCAGAGTCACCTTCGCTTTTGTGGCAGCGGCGATATAGGATGATACGAGGCCGGCTGCGCCAGCGCCGATCACGATCAGATTGCGATCAAATTTCGCAGGGCGCGGGTAGTTCGCATAGACGCGCTTCGCCTTAATGGCGGCGAGAATGAAACGCGCGATCCACGGCATCAGGCCCAAAAGGGCGAAGGATGCGAGGAGGGCAGGCGAGACGATCCCCGAAAGGCTGTCGATCTGCGCGAGTTGCGTCCCCGCGTTGACGAAGACGGCTGTCCCGGCGAGCATGCCAAGTTGACTCACCCCATAAAACATCAAAGCGGAGATCGGCGCGAGGCCCATCAACAAATTGACCGCGAAGAAGGGGACGACAGGGATCAGACGCAGCGTAAAGAGGTAGAATGCTCCGTCGCGCTGTAATCCGGCGTCAATTTTGTCGGCGCGCGCGCCCAAGCGTGCGCGAACCCAGTCCCGCAGCAGGTAGCGCGCAGCGAGGAAAGCCAAGGTCGCCCCAATGGTTGATGCAAAAGAGGCCAGCAACAAGCCGCCCCAGAACCCGAACAGAGCACCCGCGCCCAAAGTGAGCCAAGTCGCGATCGGCAGGGAAAATGCGGTGACTGCAACATACGCGAAGAAATATGCGCTAAATAGCAAAGAGAAGTTCGCATCGCGCCAGCCCTGAGCTTGCGCCAGAAGGTCGCGTACACCTGCAAGATCGGGGAAATAAGGGCGCAAGAGCATAGCCATAACCACCGCGATTACGGCGAGAACGGCAAAAAGGATCGGCTTTTTCATCATAAGGCTCCATAAAGCTGGCCGGAGCCCGCGTTTGTCATACAGTTCACTACGGCTGAAACCGCAGTCTGTTACAAAGGGGAGCCTGCACTCACGTTGTTGTGATACGCTTAACGGGATGCTCGCGTTTTGCGGCCTCAACCGCAAGGCCACAATCCGAAAGGGAAAACAACGCGCTTCGCCGCAGGTGGAGACGAAAGCGCGTCGATTGGCTTATTGAGTGTTTTTCTTCGCCGTGGCTGCCGCTTTCATCCGCGCCAGAAGCTCTGCCTTTGTTTGACCATCGCCAAATGGGTTTTTGTCGGTGCCTTTGGCGTTGTGTTCTTGGTGGCGGGGGGTGTTCTTGCCTTTTTTAGGCGCGCCGGATTTTCCGTAGTCCATCTTCATGCCTCGCGGATGATGTCTAAAGATGCGTCATGCCCGAAACGCGGCAACGGCGCAAGATCGCTGCAGTGCTGTGTCTTGTGGCAGAGCGTTACGGAAATGGGCGTTTTCGGCCTTTCTCTTATCCCCGCTGCGCCGTTACACTTGCGGTCAAACAGGCCCGCGCTTTCCTCGCGGGATCGAGACAGGAGTCGAGATGACGCATGATTTCCCCCGCATGACGGGCACTGCCTATACGCCGGAATGGTTTGAGACGGTCAGTGTCAATCTATCCGCAGCCGAGCGCCGCGCCGCGCAACTTGGCGCACGGCGCTCGGTCAAAAAAGAGTGGCAGGTCGCGTGGCTGCTCAAGGCGATTACGTGCATTGATCTGACGACACTGGCGGGCGATGACACCGCAGGGCGCGTTGAGCGACTATGCGCGAAAGCGAAACATCCGGTTCGATCAGATTTGATCGAGGCGCTCGGTATTGATCCGATCACCGTGGGCGCCGTGTGTGTTTACCCGACGATGGTTCCGCATGCGGTTGCGGCTTTGGAGGGGTCGGGAATTCCGGTGGCCTCCGTTGCGACTGGCTTCCCAGCAGGCCTGACGCCACTCAAGCTTCGACTTGCGGAAATCGACTATGCGGTGTCGGAGGGGGCCCGCGAGATCGATATCGTCATCACGCGGGAGCATGTTCTCACAGGCAACTGGCAAGCGCTTTACGACGAAATCAAGGCCATGCGCGAGGCCTGCGGCGCGGCGCATATGAAGGCAATCTTGGCGACGGGTGATCTCAAGACGCTCTCCAATGTCTATAAGGCCTCGATGGTGGCGATGCAGGCAGGATCTGATTTCATCAAGACATCGACTGGCAAAGAAGACGTGAACGCGACCCTTCCGGTTTCTTTGACGATGCTGCGCGCATTGCGAGATTTCCGCGAATACACCGGCCAGATTGTTGGCTTTAAGCCCGCAGGCGGGCTGAAATCTGCGAAAGATGCGATGACTTGGCAAATCCTGATGAAGGAAGAACTGGGCACGCGTTGGCTGCAAAATGATCTGTTCCGGATCGGTGCGTCCTCGATGTTGGCCGATATCGAACGCCAGATCGAACATCATGTCACGGGCCGCTATTCGGCCGCTAACCGCCACGCGATGGCCTGAGGAAATCCGATGCCGACGATTAAGGAACTGATGGATAGCATGGAATACGGGCCAGCGATGGAAAGCAATTCCGAGGTGAAGGCGTGGCTGGCGGGTCACGCGAACGGCGTTGGTCATTTCATCAACGGGACGTTCGTGATGGGCGGCGCGCAGGTTGATGTGGTCGATCCGGCGCATGAGACTGTGCTCGCAAAGCTGCATATCGGCGGAGCTGCTGAAGTAGATGCGGCAGTTAAGGCGGCGCGCAAGGCGCAGGGCCCTTGGGCCGCTCTGCCAGGTCACAAGCGCGCGAAATACCTCTACGCGATTGCGCGACATATCCAAAAGCGGGAACGTTTTCTGGCCGTGCTGGAAACGATGGATAACGGTAAGACAATTCGCGAGACGCGGGATATCGACATCCCGACCGCCGCGCGCCATTTTTATCACCATGCTGGATGGGCTGAGCTCGTTGAGAGCGAATTCCCCGATCTAGGCCCCGTGGGCGTCTGTGGGCAGGTAATCCCGTGGAACTTCCCACTCTTGATGCTGGCATGGAAAATCGCGCCCGCTTTGGCGGCGGGTAATACGGTCGTGCTGAAGCCTGCGGATTTGACTCCGTTAACCGCGCAAGCGTTTGCTGAAATTTGCGTCGAAATCGGCCTGCCGAAGGGGGTGGTGAACATCGTTCAAGGCGACGGCGCAACAGGTGCGTTGATTACGGGGCATGAGGGCGTCGATAAAGTCGCTTTCACCGGATCGACCGAAGTGGGCCGCGTCATTCGCAAGCAGATCGCGGGCTCCGGCAAGAAACTCTCCCTCGAGTTGGGCGGCAAATCGCCGTTCATCGTGTTTGAAGATGCAGATCTAGACGCGGCCGTTGAAGGGGTTGTGGATGCGATCTGGTTCAACCAAGGCGAGGTCTGCTGTGCAGGATCGCGGATCTTGGTGCAAGAAGGCGTCGCGGATCGGTTTTTCGCCAAACTCCGCGCGCGTATGGAGACGCTGCGCATCGGTGATCCTCTCGACAAGACGATGGATATCGGGGCGGTGGTCTCGGCCAAGCAACTCGCTCGGGTCGAGGGATTGCTCGCCCAAGGCGTGTCCGAGGGTGCAACCTTGCACCGCGCCCCGGCGCAGTTGCCCGCGAAGGGAAGCTTCTGCGCGCCCGGTTTCTTTACGGGAACGAACCCTGCGCATGGCGTCTCTAACGTGGAGATTTTCGGGCCTGTGGCGACCACACTGACCTTCCGGACAAGCGGTGAGGCCGTGCAGTTGGCAAATGACAGTCGCTACGGTCTGGCAGCGTCGATCTGGTCGCAAAACATCGACCGCGCGATTGAAGTGGCGGCCAAGGTGAAGGCGGGCGTGGTCTGGATCAACGCGACCAACCTCTTCGACGCAGGTGCGGCGTTTGGCGGGATGCGCGAGAGCGGGTTTGGCCGTGAAGGGGCGCGCGAAGGGATGCTCGAATATCTGGTAGAACCAAAAGCCAAGGGCAAATCGCGCCCTGCGCCGAGCCCGATCACCGCTCTGCCCGCGTCGGGGGAGGGGGCAGATTCGGGGATCGACGTCACTGCCAAACATTACATCGGCGGCAAGCAGGCCCGTGCCGACAACGGCCAAAGCTATAGTGTGTCGGGGGCCAAAGGGGCTCTCGGTCAGGCCGCGTATGGCTCGCGCAAGGATATCCGCAACGCTGTAGAGGCGGCGGCGAAAGCGGCTTGCTGGGGCGGTGCGACGGGGCATAACCGTGCACAAGTCCTGTATTACTTCGCGGAAAATCTTGAGCAACGCGCCACCGAATTCGCGGATCTTCTCACCGCTTCGACGGGCGAGAAAAACGCGAAAGCAGAAGTCGATGCGGCGATCCGGCGCGCCTTCTATTACGCGGCGCAGGCCGATAAGTTCGACGGCGCGGTGCATTCGACGAAATCACGGCATCTCACTTTGGCCGTGCCGGAATCTTGGGGCGTGATGGGCCTTGTGTGCCCTGACGAGGCGCCGCTTCTATCAATGCTCTCGTTGATTCTGCCTGCGATTGCGATGGGCAACCGAACCGTTGTCGTCGCATCACAAAGCCACCCCCTGATCGCCGCGCGCCTTATGCAGGTTCTCGCGACATCAGATATCCCCGCAGGTGTCGTGAACCTCATCACCGGACCGCGCGACGATCTGGCCAAGACATTGGCGGAGCATGATGATGTTGCGGCGCTGTGGTATTGCGGTTCGGCTGACGGGGGCGCAGGCGTTGAGGCGGCGTCCACGGGTAACCTGAAGGCGGTTTGGACCGATGGCGGTATCGTCCGAGATTGGGCACGCGACGGCCAAGGAACGGAGTTCTTGCGCCGGGCAACGCAGATCAAGACGATCTGGCTGCCTTACGGCGAGTGAAGGCAACGTTCGATTTGACATAAAAACGGGGGGCAATGGCCCCCCGTTTTGCGTTTTCAGCGGTAGTATGGCGCCTTAGGCGGCGACGTCGCTCGGGGTAACCATCGCGCGCAAAATGGTGGCGCTGTCGATGACACCAACGTTCTCGCCCTTTTTGTTCAAGACTTGGGCGACATCCACCCCGGCCTCAGACATTGCGCGGGCAACTTTCTCAATGACGGTGGCGCCTTTGATCGTGAATGGCGGCATCTCCTCGCCTTCATTCATCGGCCGTGCGAGACGATCCGCGCGGATCACGCGGCCGCGATTCACTTCGCGTACGAACTCGGCAATATAGTCATTCGCAGGCCGCAGAACGATATCCTGCCCTGTGCCGACCTGCTCCATCTTCCCATCGCGCAAAATGGCGATGCTGTCGCCCAAGCGCAGCGCCTCATCGAGGTCATGCGTGATAAAGATGATCGTCTTTTGCAACTCGTCTTGCAGTTCAAGAAGAACCTTTTGCATATCCATCCGGATCAGTGGGTCCAAGGCCGAGAAGGCCTCGTCCATCAACAAGATATCCGCATCGTTGGCCAGCGCGCGCGCAAGGCCGACGCGCTGTTGCATCCCGCCGGACAGCTGTTTGGGGTAGTAATCCTCAAACCCTGTCAAACCGACGCGATCAATCCATTTGCGTGCAATCGGCTCCGCTTCTTCACGCGACATGCCACGGATATCAAGCCCGTAGCAGGTGTTCTCCAACACGGTGCGGTGGGGCAAAAGTCCGAACTTCTGGAAGACCATGGCCGTTTTTTCGCGGCGGAAGGCTCGTAATTCGGTGGGGCCCATCGCGACGACATCACGACCTTCATACAGGATTTCGCCCGCGGTTGGCTCGATCAACCCATTGATATGACGGATTAGGGTTGATTTACCCGAGCCGGACAGGCCCATGATCACCGAAATCTGACCCGGCTCGATATCGAGATTGATGTTTTGCAAACCCAGCACGTGGTTGTGCTTGTCGTTAAGCTCTTCCTTCGTCATCCCCGTTTTCACGGCTTTGATATAGCGCTCGGGATGCGCGCCAAAGATTTTATATAGGCTGCGGATCTGGATGCCTGAACGTTCAGTCATGGCCAACCTCCGTATGTTTTTGCAGACGTTTGCCGAAGGCTTGGCTGGTGCGGTCGAAGATGATCGCAATCGCGGCGAGCGCGAAGCCGTTTAGGAAGCCGACGGTGAAATATTGGTTCGTGATTGCTTGCAGGACGTTTTTGCCCAAACCTCCAACACCAACCATCGAGGCTACAACGACCATCGAAAGCGACATCATAATGGTCTGGTTCACCCCCGTCATGATCGTCGGAAGCGAGAGCGGCAGCTGAACCCCAAAGAGCTTTTGCTTGCGGTCCGCGCCGAACGCATCCGCGGCCTCAATAACTTCGCGGTCCACGAGGCGGATACCAAGGTTCGTGAGGCGGATCATCGGCGGCACGGCGTAGATCACAACAGCGATAAGCCCCGGGACCTTCCCGATGCCGAAAATCACAACCACCGGAATAAGATAAACGAAGGATGGCATCGTTTGCATCAGGTCTAGAACAGGCGAAAGGAAGCTCTGAAAACGATCCGAGCGGGCCATCAAAATACCGAGTGGCAGGCCAATCAAGATTGCGATGAATGTCGCAACCGTGACCATCGCAAGGGTCGTCATCGTATCTTCCCAAAGGCCGAATACGCCGATCAGCGCCATCGCGATCGATGTGCCGAGGACGGTTTGCCATTGGCGTGAGCCAAGCCAGACAATCACGAGCAAGATGACCATGACCAACAGCCATGGCGCGTTGGTGAACGCATCTTCAAGACCATTGAGGAACAGCTGCATTGGAGCTGTCGCGGTATCGATCAGATCGGAGTATTGCCTCACGATCCCTCTGAAGCCATCATCAATGCCCTTCCGCAGCACTCGCAACGAGCTATTGGGAAGGGAGGGGAACTCACACAGGACCTCGGGCAAACCCCAGCAACTGGCCATTATTAAATCTCCGGATTAGGAAAAGAAAAAGGCGCGCGAAGTTCGTCCGCGCGCCTTGAGATGTAACTGTCGATTACAGCTCTGCTGCAACTTTTTCAGCAACATCGGCCGGAAGCCAAGCGCTCCACATATCCTTGTGGTTCTCAAGGAAGTAGTAGGCGGTGTCTTCGTTCGAGCCTTGGTTGTCGTCTTTCCACGCAAGGATCTTGCCAACCGTTTGGTTGTCCCACTTACGGGTCGTTACGTAATCCATCGCGACGCCAGCCTTCTCGGAGAAGCCTTTGGTGACAACGGTGAACACATCAGAGACAGGGTAGGCGTTCGGCTTGGGATCGGCACAATCGGCCTGCGAGATGCAGCTATCCCATGCCTCTTTGTCGTTCGGCACACCCCAATCGAGCGCGACCATCTCGTATTTACCGAGAACCGATGTCGGAGCCCAATAGTAGCCCAACCAGCCTTGTTCACGCTCATACGCGTTGGCGATCGAGCCGTCGAGGCCTGCAGCCGAACCGGTATCGATCAGATCGAAGCCTTTTTCTTCAGCGCCGTAAGCGTCGTAGAGGTTCTGGGTGGAAATTTGACAGTTCCAGCCTGCCGGGCAGTTATAGATCCCGCCACGCGAAGCGTCTTCCGGTGCTGGGAACAGCTCAGGATGCGCGAGCGCGTCTTCAACGGTTTTGATATCAGGATGCGCATCCGCGATATATTTCGGGATCCACCAGCCTTCAACGCCGCCATCTTCCAGCAAAGGCGCTGCGATGACCATGCGGTCTTCTTCCACAGCTTGGTCGAGCGCAATTTTCACCGCGTTGACCCAAAGCTCTGGCGCCATGTCGGGTTCGGCTTTTTCGTTCATCGATGTGAACGTTGGCATCGTGTCGCCCGTCACCAGCTCGACGTCGCAATCGTAGCCGGCTTCGAGGATGATCTTATCGACCCACGCCGCAACACCTGCGGACGCCCAGTTCATTTCCGCGATCGATACCGAACCACAGTCTTCAGCGAGGGCTGGAGCCGCGAGGGCGGTGAAAGAAGCCGAAACAAGAATTTTGGCAAGATTGGCCTTCATAGGGTTACTCCTGTCTTGCAGTTTATGAATAGGCTCTCCCGCTTACTGCGCGGCGAGAGGGCAATACTACGTGCCCTGACATATGGTCGGGCAATTGCGTAACGTGTTGAAACGACGCAAATGTCTCTAAAAGCGACATTGAGGATGTCGTAAACGGAAAGTCCTCTGCGGGCAACGGGTTTTCGATGATGGTAGGGGACGCAAACGGATAGGCTTTGGGTATTGTTGATGAGACGCTACGTCACCACGACCCGCACGTCAATTTTTGCGTAAATTTTAGGCGATTTATGAAAAATGGCCCGCGAATAAGCTTCGCAGGCCACGCATTTTGATATGCCGGGCGCAGGGCGCGGCGCCATTAGTAGTGGTGATCGATGCTGCTCTTCCCGCGAAATACCCAGTAGGCGTAGGCGGTATAGGCGAGAATGATTGGTAAGAGGACGGATGCACCCACCAAGAGGAAACCGAGCGAGCTGTCGGGCGCGGCGGCCTGACGGATCGTAATCGAGTGCGGCACGATATAAGGTGCCACGGACAGGCCAAGCCCTGCAAAGCTGATCACGAAGATACCGATCCCCGCCAGATAGGCCTTCAGCCCCGCACCTGAATTGATGTCTCGCAGGTATAGCCACGCAGAGGCCAGAACCAGCACCGGCATCAGGCCGGATAGGATGAGGCCCGGCCAGACGAACCAACGCTCATAATACACGGGGTTCAGGAGGGGTGTCGCCAGCGAAGCAATCGCGATAAAGATGACCGTCGCAGACAGGGCCTTGCGCCCGATGCTCCGGGCGAATTCTGCTGTCGGACCATCCGCCTTAAGCGCGAGCCACGCGGCCCCGAGCATCACATAGCCTGCCACGAGAGCGAGCGCGGTCATGAGCGCGAAAGGTGTTGCCCAATCCCAAACCGAGCCTGCGAACACGCGGCCTTCGATCTTCGGCCCTTGCAAGAGACCGCCCAGAATTGCGCCTTGGGCCAAGGTCGCGGTCAGGGAGCCCGCGAAGAACGAGGCATCCCAGAGCACTTTCCAGTTTTTCGTTTTTCCACGGAATTCAAAAGCGACACCGCGAAAGACAAGCGCGAGCAGCATGATGATGATCGGCACATAAAGCGCATTCAGGACCACCCCGTAGGCCAAAGGGAACACCGCCAACAAACCGCCCCCGCCGAGCACGAGCCATGTCTCATTCCCGTCCCAGATCGGCGCGATCGTATCCATGGCCATCGTGCGCTCGTCCTCGTGTTTGAAGAAGGGGAACAAGATCCCGATCCCCAAATCAAACCCGTCAAGAACAACATAGGTTAGCACCGCGAAGGCAATCAGCCCTGCCCAAATCTCCGGCAAGCCGAATTGTGCAAACATGGCGGTCATTCGTGGGCCTCCTTCTCGTCGGTTGTCACATCCTGAATAGGTGCCGCGCGACCTGCGGCATGTGTCGGCGTATTCTCCAAAGGCACCGGATTAGCAGGTCCGCGGTGCATCAGGCGAAGGACGTAGACCGTACCTGCCCCGAACAGGCAGAAATAAACGATCACGAAGGCGGTAAGAGAGGCCGATACTGTCGCCGCGTCGAGCGTCGAGGCGGACTCGTCGGTTCGCATCAAGCCATAGATCGTCCATGGTTGGCGGCCGACTTCGGTTGTAATCCACCCCGCCAGCACAGCAGCAAAGCCAGCAGGCCCCATCATCAGCGTCGCCCAGTGGAACGAGCGGGTGCTCGCGATGCGTTTGCGCCACATCAAATAGCCACCCCAAGCGCCGAGGCCCAGCATCGCAAACCCAAGACCGACCATCACACGGAAGGACCAGAACACAATCTCCATCGGCGGGCGCTCATTGGCGGGGAAATCGCCCAATCCGGGAACTTCGCCATCAAGCGAATGCGTGAGGATAAGCGCCGAAGCGTAGGGGATCTCGATCTTGAAACGGGTTTCTTCGGCTTGATCGTCAGGCAACCCGAACAAGATGAGCCCCGCGCCCGCCTTCGTTTCCCAGTGCCCCTCCATCGCGGCGATTTTAGCCGGTTGGTGTTCCAGCGTGTTGAGGCCATGCGCATCCCCTGCGAGGATCTGAAGCGGGGCGACGACGATCAGCATGCCGATTGCCATCCGCAGCATCACCCGCGCCGCCTCATCGCGCACTCCGCGCAGAAGCTGCCATGCCGCCGTTGCCGCGACGACCAGCGCGGTCGTCAAATAGGCGGCCAGCAACATATGCGTCAGGCGATAGGGGAAGGACGGGTTGAAGACGATTTTAATCCAGTCCTCAGGAACGAACTGCCCGACCTCATTGATCGAGTAGCCCTGCGGTGTCTGCATCCACGAGTTCACCGACAAAATCCAGAACGCCGATGCAAATGTGCCGATGGCAACCATCAACGTGGCGCCCATGTAGATTTTGGGCGAGACGCGCTTACGTCCGAAGAGCAAGATGCCAAGGAAGCCCGCTTCAAGGAAGAAGGCGGAGAGCACTTCATACCCCATAAGTGGCCCGATGATCGGTCCCGCTCGATCCGAGAATACGGCCCAGTTCGTGCCGAACTGGTAGGACATCACAATGCCCGATACGACGCCCATCCCGAAGACGACCGCAAAGATATGCTTCCAGAATTCGAAAATCCGCGCGTAAACCTCGCGCCCCGTCCACATATGCAGACCTTCCAGCACCGCTAGATAGGATGCGAGGCCGATTGTGAACGCGGGAAAGATGATATGCGCCGAAACCACAAAGGCGAACTGGATACGCGCGAGCTCAAGTGCCGAGAAATCCATCAGTCGTCTCCATTCAATTATGACGCAAGACCTATAGCAACGCGTACCACTGTCCAGTGTGACAGGTTGGCACGTGGCATGTTGGCACAGCGACCTCGTGTCGCCAACCCGTAGCGGGGGCTTGCACAACTTGCCTTCAGCCCGTTGCACGGGTCTAGTCACCGGATCAATCCAGCAGGGGCGAGAGGCTCCGCAGAGCATGAAAGGGGAAGCGCATGAAGCTGCTACGTCACGGAGAAATAGGTCGAGAGAAGCCGGGAATGATCGGGGACGACGGCGTCATGCGCGACCTCACAGGCATCGTCCCAGATATTGGCGGGGAGGTTTTGTCTGAGGCTGGTCTTGAGAAGTTGCGGGCGATCAATCCGTCGCACTTGCCCGTTGTTCCCGCGTCGACGCGGCTCGGGCCTTGTGTTGCGGGCACCGGCAAGATGATTTGTATCGGCCTCAACTACGCGGATCATGCCGCCGAGGCGGGAATGGCGGTCCCGCCCGAACCCGTTGTTTTCATGAAGGCGACGTCCGCGATCTGCGGGCCGAACGATCCGATCTTGCTGCCGCGTGGGTCAGAGAAAACCGACTGGGAGGTGGAACTTGCGATCATCATTGGCACGAAGGCAAAATACGTCTCGCAAGAAGATGCGATGAGCTATGTCGCAGGCTTTACCGTGGCCAATGACGTGTCCGAGCGCGCGTATCAGATTGAGGGTTCCGGCCAGTGGACGAAGGGCAAGAGTTGCGACACCTTCGGCCCGCTCGGGCCGTGGTTGGTGACGCGCGATGAAATCGCGGACCCGCAAGCCCTTGAGCTTTGGCTAAAGGTTAACGGCGAGTATATGCAGCGCGGCTCGACACGCACGATGGTCTACGGGGCCGCCTATGTCGTGGCGTATCTCTCAAACTTCATGACGCTTCATCCGGGCGATGTTATCTCAACGGGCACGCCGCCAGGCGTGGGGGTGGGCATGAAGCCGGCGCGCTACCTGCGCAAAGGCGACATCGTCGAGCTCGGCGTGGAGGGGTTGGGCGTGCAACGGCAAGAGGTTCAGGCGGAGGGGTAATCGCGGCGTTTTGGGGCGGGAAATGGCTATCGGTGAGGCGCTTCAACTCGTATGTCAGGCAACGGATCAGGCTTTCGTGATCATCCTCGCGCTGGCGGATAAGGAACTTTTTGCGCCTTGAGCGAGTTTCTTTCGTGAAACGGGTCGTATCTCCGGCCTCCGCAATTGCCCGCGTCAGGGCATCCGAAAGGAGCAATCCATGTTTGAACTTTCTGGCCTTGGTGGCCTTCTTCTGCTCGCGCTTGACCTCTGGGCGCTCGTCTCGATCTTTGGCTCGCGTGAGAGCACGGGCGCAAAAGTCTTGTGGTCACTCCTCGTGATCGTCCTGCCGCTGCTCGGCTTCCTGATCTGGCTTATCGCTGGTCCGGGCCGTTCGTCGGCAACACATAATCGCCGTATCTAAACGCGGTAAACTCTTTGGCCTTTAAGGGCTAATAGGTTGAGGGGAGGCAGAGGTGTCGCGGTTACGCGGCCCTCTGCCTCCCCTTCTTTTTTATTGGTCGCGGCGTCGCAGACGCGGGGCAGAGGCGGGTCGGCGCATCGCACCTTCACCCGCTCTCGTCGCCGGTCACATCGCAAAATTCGCGCGGCCTGAAGGAACTATTTGCAGCGCTGCGGGTTGGTATGATGAAGCAGCGACAAACGCGCTGCACCATTTTGACGGAAAAGGAGACTGTTATGAATCTTGATCAAGTCGAAGGCAAATGGAAGCAACTCAAGGGTTCGGCCAAAATCAAATGGGGCGAGCTCACGGATGATGACCTTGATAAAGTTGAGGGCAGCGCCGAGCGCCTCGCAGGTGTTTTGCAAGAACGGTATGGCAAGACCAAGGAAGAGGCCGACGCGGAAGTTGATACCTTCTTCAAGGACGCCTGATCGCAGTCGCGGCACAATCGCCGCGCACTGCAATCCTACTGACATAATGCGTTGATACGAAGAGGCGGCCTGCGGGTCGCCTCTTTTGCTATGCGCACCTGCCGAGAGCTGAATCAGTCTTGCGACTCGTCTTTAATTCCAATATACGTGAATTATGGAAGAATTAGCCGTTACCCAATTCGCGACCCTTGGCCATCCGCAACGCCTCGCGGTGTTTCGTTTGTTGATGCGTCACTATCCCGAACCGATGACCGCCGGCGACATCGCCGCGGCGATGTCGGTAAAACCATCGACCTTGTCCGTCTATCTCGCGGCCTTGCGCCAGTCGGGCTTGATCACGCAAGAGCGTGCCGGAAC
The DNA here is from genome assembly GCF_042466415.1 of Albirhodobacter sp. R86504. Classification (NCBI taxonomy): domain Bacteria; kingdom Pseudomonadati; phylum Pseudomonadota; class Alphaproteobacteria; order Rhodobacterales; family Paracoccaceae; genus Albirhodobacter; species Albirhodobacter sp. R86504. The sequence goes on from NZ_JAXHCH010000002.1 coordinate 2,521,771, forward strand.
ATCTCTCCTGTATCGCACCAACATCAGCGGCACCGAGGCGCTCGTGAGCTACCTCGTCGAGGATTGCTGCCGCGCCCGCCCGCAGATCTGTCGATCCGCCGCTCCACAAAATGCGGCCCTTTCAGTCACTTCTTGCTCCGATGAGGAAAAGCCTATGACACGGAAGTTCAACGTCTTGTTCTTGTGCTCTGCAAACTCCGCGCGCTCGATCATGGCCGAAAGTATTTTGCGCGCGCAAGGCGAGCAGTTTAACGCATTTTCGGCGGGAACGAGGCCGTCGGTCTTGAACCCTGATGCGGTCGCGTTGCTCGAAAGCAAGGGGCATTCGATGGCGAACCTGCGGTCCAAATCGATGGACGAGTTCCGCGCGCCGGACGCGCCGCAAATGGATTTTGTCTTCACTGTTTGCGATCAGGCCGCGAATGAGGAATGCCCCGCATGGCCGGGTCAGCCGATCAGCGGCCATTGGGGGCAGCCTGATCCCGTTAAAGCGACGGGCACCGACGCTGAACGGGCTTTGGCGTTCCAAACCGCCTACGGTATTTTGAAACATCGTATCGCTGCGTTCGTGGCGCTGCCCTTTGAGACCCTCGACCGGATGTCGCTGCAAACTCGTGTCGATGAAATTGCCCAAATGAGGCCAGAATGACCAAATACGCACTCAACGGCCTTGGCCGCATCGGCAAACTCGCGATCCGGTCGCTGATCGAGCAGGGCGCGGAGATCGTGTTCCTCAATGACGCTGTGGGCGATGCCGAAATGCACGCGCATCTGTTGGAATTTGACACGGTGCATGGGCGTTGGAAGGCCGAATTTGGCCATGCCGACGGCGAGATCACGATCAACGGCCATAAAATGGCGATGTATAATGCCAAACGGATTGAGGATTTGCCGCTGGTTGGCATCGACGTGGTCATTGATTGCACGGGTAAATTCAAAACCGCCGAGGCGCTCGCGCCGTATTTCGCGGCGGGGGTGAAAAAGGTCGTCGTCTCCGCGCCGGTGAAGGAGGATGAGGCCGCCAATATCGTCTACGGCGTCAATCACGACATTTATGATCCTGCCAAGCAACGGATCATCACGGCGGCGTCTTGCACGACCAATTGCCTCGCGCCGGTGGTGAAGGTGATCCATGAGGGGCTGGGGATCAAACACGGCTCGATCACCACGATCCATGATGTGACCAACACGCAAACGATGGTGGATCGCCCCGCGAAAGATCTGCGCCGTGCGCGCTCTGCCCTCAATTCCCTGATCCCGACGACGACCGGCTCGGCCACCGCGATCACCCAGATTTTCCCCGAGCTGACCGGCAAGCTGAACGGCCATGCGGTGCGGGTGCCGTTGCTGAATGCGTCGCTGACCGATTGCGTGTTTGAGGTGGCGCGGGAGACGACGGTGGAGGAGGTCAATGCGTTGCTGAAATCTGCCGCAGACGGGCCGCTTAAAGGCATCCTCGGCTATGAAACGCGGCCTTTGGTCTCGGCCGATTACACCAATGACGACCGCTCCTCGATCATTGATGCGCCCTCCACGATGGTCATCAACGGCACGCAGGTCAAACTCTACGCGTGGTATGATAATGAATGGGGCTATGCGATGCGCTTGGCGGATGTGGCGCGGATGGTGGGGGCGTCACTCTAATGGCCGCCTATTTCGCCGTCACCGCCGCCTATTGGGCGTTTATGCTGACCGATGGCGCGCTGCGGATGCTGGTGTTGCTGCATTTCCACGAGCTGGGCTATTCCCCCGTCACGCTGGCCTATCTGTTTGTGCTCTACGAGATCGCTGGGGTGGTCACCAACCTCGCGGCGGGGTGGATTGCGGCGCGGTTCGGGCTGAATTCCACGCTTTATGCGGGGCTTGCGTTGCAGATCGTGGCGCTGGTGGCCTTGGCGCAGGTGGGCGTCAGTTCGATTGCGCTGATCATGATCGTCCAAGGGCTGTCGGGGGTGGCGAAGGATCTGGCGAAGATGTCGTCGAAATCGGCGGTCAAGGTGCTCGCGCCTGACGGAGACGGTAGCTTGTTTCGCTGGGTCGCGGTGCTGACCGGATCGAAAAACGCGGTGAAGGGGCTGGGGTTCTTGCTGGGCGCGGTGCTGCTTGGCTGGCTCGGGTTCAACGCCTCGCTTTATGCGATGGCTTTGGGGCTGGGCGTGATCTTGCTGCTGGTTGCGGTGTGGATGCCCGACGGCATGCCGCGCGGGATGAAGGGCGTCAAATTCGGCGAGGTGATCTCGCGCAACCGCAATATCAACTGGCTTTCGCTGTCGCGGGTGTTCTTGTTCGGGGCGCGCGATGTGTGGTTTGTGGTTGGTATCCCGATCTATTTCTACGCGGTGCTCTCGGATGGCACGGCGGCGGGCAACCGCGCGGCGTTCTTCATGATCGGGACGTTTATGGCGGTCTGGACGATCCTTTACGGCGCCGTGCAGGCCTATGCGCCAAAGATTCTGCGGCGTGAAAACCATGTGCGGGCGGCGGCGCGCTGGGCGGGGTTTTTGGTGATCATCCCCGCCGTGCTGGCGATTGCCGCCACGCAAGATCCGGCGCCTTGGCTCACGGTGACGCTGATTGCGGGGCTGATGGTGTTCGGCGCGCTGTTTGCGGTGAATTCCGCGCTTCATTCCTATCTGATCCTCGCCTTTGCGGGGGCGGGGCGGGTCACGATGGATGTCGGGTTTTACTACATGGCCAACGCGGCGGGGCGGCTCTTGGGGACGCTCGCCTCGGGGCTTAGTTATCAGATCGGCGGCCTCCCCGCCTGCCTTGGGACGGCCGCCGTGTTCCTCGCGATCAGTGCGTTGACCGCGACCAAGCTTACGGAATCTGCTCGATCAACTGTTTGACCAGCGGGCCGATGTGCTCCACCTCCATCGCCACCCCTTCTTTGGAGGGGTGGATGCCGTCGCTTTGCATCAAGCCACGGGCCGCGCGTTCCTCGGGCGAGAAGGCCGCGAGCGGTGCGAGTTGGTTGGGGTCCATCAACACGCCATATTTTTCTGCGAGTTCGGGAAAAATCGCATCGAACTGGACGGCCCAATCCGCCCCGTAATTGGAGGGCGCCGGCAACCCGAGCAGCAAGACAGGCAGCTTCTGCCCTGTTATCTCGGCAAGTATAGCGTCCAGATTGGCGCGTGTTTCCTTCGGGTCTAGTCCGCGCAAAAGATCGTTGCCACCCAGTGCGACGACGACGGCCTTCGTCTCAGGTGTCAATGACCAAGCCACGCGCGACAACCCGCCCGATGTGGTGTCCCCACTCACACCCATATTCACCAATTGGGCCTCGACCCCCTCGGCATCAAGCCATGCCTGTAATTGCGGCACAAGGCCTTCATCTTCGGGCAAACCATAGCCTTGCGTCAAACTGTCGCCCAACATCACGACTTCTTGTGCCTGCGCGGGGGCAATCGCGGTGAAAACTCCGCTAATGAGGGCCAAAACCAGCGCACCTTGCTTGAGTGCGCTGCGCGCGGCCCCATATGCTCTTGAAGACATAGCTAAACCTTCCATTTAAACTCTCCCCAAATCTGAGGCTTCAATGACCAATCCCACCCGTGATCCTATCCTGAGCACCCGCGACTTGCGCCTGACGCTAAACGGCAACGCGGGCAAGGTGGATATTTTGCGCGGCATTACGCTCGATGTCCCGCAAGGGCGGAGTGTGGGGCTTATCGGGCCTTCGGGATCTGGCAAGTCGTCACTCCTGATGTGTCTTGGCGGGCTTGAACGGCCCACGGGCGGGACGATCCATGCGCTGGGCGCGGACCTTGCCGCGATGGGCGAGGATGCGTTGGCGCGGTTTCGTAGGGACAATATGGGTATCGTATTCCAATCCTTCCACCTTATTCCAACAATGACTGCGTTGGAGAACGTGGCGATGCCGCTGGAACTGGCGGGAGCGCAGGATGCATTTGCGCGCGCGCAGGCCGAGTTGGAAGGCGTCGGGCTTGGCGCGCGCTTGGGGCATTACCCATCGGAACTCTCGGGCGGGGAGCAACAACGCGTCGCTCTGGCGCGCGCGGTTGCGGTGCGCCCTGCGATTTTGCTGGCCGATGAACCAACCGGAAATTTGGATGCGCAAAATGGCGAGAGCATCATGGATCTGCTCTTCGGGTTACAGGAAAAACACGGCGCCACCCTTATCATGGTCACGCATGCGCCGGAACTCGCGGCGCGGTGCGATATGGTCGTGCGCATGGCCGATGGCCGTTTGGCGGAGGAGGTCCGCGTATGAGCCGTGCTTTGGCTTGGCGCATCGCCGCGCGCGAGATGCGGCACGAATTTGGGAACGGATTACGCGGGTTTCGTGTTTTCCTCGCCTGCCTGATCCTCGGGGTCGCCTCCATTGCCGCGATCGGAACTCTTCGGGAGGGCATCCGGTCTGGTTTGGCGGATCAAGGCTCTGTAATTTTGGGCGGCGACGCCGAAGTGCGGTTTGATTACCGTTCCGCGAGTGCGCAGGAGCGCGCGTGGATTGATGCGGCGGCGGAGCGCGTCGCGGAGGTCACCGAATTTCGATCCATGGCCATCGTGGGCGAGGAGCGCGTTCTGACCCAAGTGAAAGCCGTGGACGATCAGTATCCCCTCTATGGCGAGCCTGTCTTGGAACCCGCAATTGATCTCGCGCAGGCCCTCGCGCCGGTGGGCGATGTGGCTGGCGCGGTCATGGACCCTGTGTTGGCAGATCGCATGGGCCTGTCGATTGGCGATCGTTTCGCGCTGGGCGCGAGTGAGTTCCAGCTCACCGCTCGTTTGATCCGCGAGCCTGATAGCTCTGGCGCGGGGATCGGATTGGGGCCGCGCACCTTGGTGCGGAAGGTCGATCTCGCGTCCTCGGGCCTCCTCGCGCAAGGGGCGATGTTTGAAACAAACTATCGCCTCGCCCTGCCTCTCGGGACAGATCTTGATGCTGCCGAGGCACGGTTTGACGCGCAGTTTGAGGGGAGCGATATCCGCTGGCGAGATAGTCGCCGTGCGGCGGGCGGGGTTGAACGTTTCGTGAGCCGGATCAGCTCTTTCCTCGTGCTCGTCGGGCTTGCCGGGCTTGCGGTGGGCGGGGTCGGCATTGCGCAAGCGGTGCGCGCATGGGCCGAGCGGAAAACCGAAACGATTGCGACATTGAAGGCCGTCGGCGCGAGCACCAGTCTGATCCGCACCGTGTTCATGAGCCAAGTCGTGGTGATGGGGCTGATCGGCATCGCTCTGGGCGTGCTCGTGGGGGCGGGGCTGCCGGTGATTTTGTCGGGCGCGATTGCGAAGGCGCTTCCATTCCCGACCGAGATCGGTTTCGCGGCGCGTGCGGCGGGTGAGGCGGCCCTTTACGGCGCTTTGGTGACCGGCATCTTCGCGCTTTGGCCACTCGAGCGCATGATCTTGGTGCGGCCTGCGGCGCTCTACCGCGCGGCGGCCCCATTGGAGGGGCGGCCGGGCCGCGGGGCGATGCTCACCATTGTTGCCTTGGTAACAGCTTTGTTGCTCGTCGCGATCGGGCTGTCGTCACAGCCGATGCTGGCAGGGCTGACACTTCTCGGTGTCGTTGTGGCGCTTGGTCTTTTGGGACTGATCGCCTTGGGAATACGGCATCTCTCTGCGCGTCTTGCGCGGCGTGTACGCGGAAAACCGATGCTGCGCGCGGCGCTGGTTGCAATGGGCGCGGCACGGGGTGAGACGATGGCAACTGTGCTATCGCTCGGTCTCGGGTTATCGGTACTATCGAGTGTAGGTCAGGTCGATGCCGGATTGCGCGGCGCAATTGCGACGGATCTGCCAAAACTGGCGCCCGCGTATTTCATGCTCGATATTCAACCCGATCAAGTTGAGCCGTTCACCGCGCAAGTCGAGGCAACGCCCGCGGTAACGCGCATGGACACGGCGCCGATGCTGCGGGGCGTTATCACGCAGATCAATGGCCGTCCGGCGCGGGAATTCGGGGATCACTGGGTCTTGCGCGGAGACCGAGGCATTACCTATTCCGCGGAGGTCCCGGAGACGACGCCTGTGGTTGCGGGGGAATGGTGGCCTGCCGATTACGACGGCCCGCCTTTGGTTTCGTTCGCGGCGGAGGAGGCCGAAGAGATCGGCCTGACTTTGGGCGATGAGATCACGGTCAACATCCTTGGCCGCTCCTTTACCGCCGAAATCGCAAGCCTGCGCGAGGTTGATTTCTCGACGGCGGGGATGGGTTTCGTGATGGTCTTTGATCCGCAAACGCTTAAGGCCGCGCCGCATACAAGTATCGCAACGCTTTATACCGATGCGGAGGATGAGGCGATCGTTTTGCGGGCATTGGCGAAAAACTTCCCCAATGTAACAGCGATCCGTGTTCGCGACGCCATCGCACGGGTGAGCGAAGCGCTGGCGGCAATCGCGCGGGCTACCGCGCTGGCTGCTGGTGTCACCTTGCTGACGGGCTTTGCCGTTCTCATCGGCGCGGCGGCCGCAGGTGAGCGCGCGCGCGCGCGTGAGGCAGCGCTCCTTAAAGTGTTGGGAGCGAGCCGCGCAAAAATCCTCGGGTCGTTTTTGCTGCGATCGGCGTTGATGGGGCTCGCCGCGGCGCTCGTGGCTTTGGTTGTCGGGGTGACGTCGTCTTGGGCGGTGATGGTTCTTGTGATGGAGGCAAGCTATAGCTTCGCTCCGCTTCCGGCGCTGTGGATCTTGGTTGGCGGTGTGGGGGTTACATTGCTCGCGGGGATGGTATTCGCCTTGCGTCCCTTATCGGCGCGCCCTGCAGGTTTGTTAAAGGCTGGCGACTGAGCAGCACAGGCACTGGATGACACGTTATCAAAAGGGCGGCCTCGTGAGGGCCGCCCTTTTTCCGATAAATAATGTGCGTTGATCGTTAAGCAGGAGCAACCACCGGCTTTGGCGCTTTCATCTGTGCCTTGTGCCATTCCCGCGCCCGCGCCAAGGCCCATTGCAACGTCAACCCCGTCAAAATCAATGCGGTGTCTTGCCAGAAGTTCAACTCATTGGTCACCTTGATCGCCTGCCCGACAAATGCGAGCACTGTTCCGAGAGCGAACACCGGCAAGGAGTTCCGGCCCAAGGTTACGATGGGTGCAACCCAACGCGACGCGGCAAGCAGCCGGATCGGACCGGGCAGAGACAACAGATACGCCAACGACATCAGATGCAGCAGACGCGGTAGGGCAACATATGTCTTGTCCATTCCAACGACCCAGAACGGGAAGCCGTGATCCCAAAGGTAGGACATAGACTGCGCCATCGTGCGGTTCACATCTGGATGTTTGAGCCAAACAACAGAGAGCACCAGATAGGCGATCGCAAACCCAGTTAGCCATTTATTGACGGGCACAAGACGGCGGCCCTGTTTCAAACGTATGCCCGTTGCGAGGCCAAGTGCGAAGATCATGCTCCATGAAATAGGATTGAAGAACCAACCGCCCTGGGTGGGGTAATTGGGCAGATCAATGCGGAACTGCCCTGCGACGGCCCAGATGACGGTGACAGTGGCAAGCAACGCCCAAACCCGCCAGTGCGCCAGCTTGATCATCAGCGGCGCAACCGCGAGCAAGACCATATACATCGGCAAGATATTCACATAGCCGAGCTGGTGGCCCAAAGTGGGGACACCGATCAGGAAGCCAAGCATATCCTTCCCGAGCCACTGCACGTTCGCGCGCTCAAGCAAAGTATCGACACCGAAGAACTTCATCGTCGCAGCCGAGATCGCGATGGCCAGAAACGCGGTCATCACATGGACAAGATACAAAAGCCAAACGCGGCCCCAGATTTTGCCCACGGTTGGCCAGAGCGGGCGCGTCATCATGCCTATGGTGTAGGCCAGCCCAGCCGCCGCGCCTGACATAAACACGAAACCTTCTGCCGCGTCGGTAAATCCGAAATTGCGCGAGGTGAAGGTCTCGTAGATCTGGCCGGGCACATGGTTGATAAAAATCATCGCGAGGCAAAGCCCGCGGAAGAAGTCCAACCGAGGATCACGGGCCGTAAGCGGCGTCTTTGTCATTTTAAGTCCGATTCTCGTCGAGATCGATCGCGCTCCACCGCGCGAAGATCGTGTCTTGCAAGCCCATCACCGCCGCAGGAGAGGTTTCTTCGGGCGTTTTCATCAGGGCCGTTGTGCTGGGTTTCGACGTCCACGAAATGATAAAGGGCGCGAGCGACATCGGAATTCCCACAGGTAACAGCCAGAGCAGCAGCATCGGCGCGAATGTATAGGTCGCGGCCAAGCCGACAACACCAATTGTCACGATCCAGCCGGATGCGGCCCAAGCTTCTCGCAGGCTCAACCGACCATCCCCACGATTGTTGGTCGGCCAGCCGCCATCCAGACCCATCAGAACTTGGAATACGGCCCGCGCCGCAAACAGTAGATGGATTGGCGCGGTGATGGACGACAAAATGAGCTCGTTGAGCGTGGACAGGAAAGCCAAGCCCCCGCCGCCGAACCCTCTGGCGCGCCCGTCGAATGCGGCTTTGATCGCGACGAGAAGCTTTGGCAGGAGCAAAAGGCCGAAGATCCCAAGCGCCAGCGCAATTGCCTTGGCGGCTTCGTTTTGCGGGAAGATTGGGAACGGCCAGTTCGGCTCTGGGAAGTAATCCGGCTCAGGTGCGAGAAGCGGCGCGGCGATGGATGCCAGAATAAATCCGAGCCAGAACAGAGGCGCGATATAGGCCATAATGCCTTGGGCAAACACAAACCGCGACCATCCGCGCAGGCCAGGCGCGCCGATAATCCGCGCGTGCTGCAGGTTGCCCTGACACCAACGACGATCCCGCTTGGCGTGATCGATAATGTTTTCCGGACCCTCTTCGAACGATCCTTGCAGATCGTCATCGAGCCGAACGATCCAGCGCGCCCGCGCCAAAAGCGCGGCCTCCACATAATCATGGCTCATGACGTGACCGCCGAAGGGCGGCTTGCCGCGCAGCGCAGGCAGGCCGCAGCTCTCTGCAAAGGCGCGGACGCGGACCATCGCGTTATGCCCCCAAAACGGCCCCGTGGTGCCCTGCATCATGGCGAGCCCCCGCGCAAATACTGGCGAGAAGAACGACGCGGCGAATTGGCCAGCGCGGCCGAAACGCGAGCTCGCGCGGGTGACCTTTGGCAGGGTTTGCAACAGGCCGAGGCGGGGCTCCGCCTGCATCCGGCGCACCATGCGAACGATCGTTTCGCCTTCCATCAAGCTATCCGCGTCTAAAATCAGCGCGAAGTCATAGGCCGAACCGGAGCGCGAGATGAAATCCTCGATATTGCCGGCTTTCTTGCCAGTGTTTTGTTGGCGGCGGCGGTAGAAAAACCGACCGATCCCGTCACGTTCCTCAACAAGGCGGGCAAACCACAAAAGTTCTTTCTCTGCGATAGCCTCATTGCGCGTGTCGGAGAGCACGGCGAAATGGAACTCCTGCGCGCGACCGATCGCGGCGAGAGACGCATCCATCGCTGCAACGCGGGAAAATGTCGCGACGGGGTCCTCATTGTACACCGGCACGAGGATCACCGTCCGATGCGGCAGGCCGTCGGGCGCCTCCAACGCAGGTTTAGGGCGTGTCAGTAGGCCAAGAAGGCCGCCAATCGCGCCCCAAGCAAGCCAGAGCGTCGAAATCAAAATCAAGGTTGCGCGGATGTAATCCAACGCATCCAAACCATCCGCCGCGCCAAACTTAAGGAAGATGACGAAAGCTGTCGTGCCAGCGGCCAGGGCCGTGCAGATCGCAGCAATGCGGATAGCGAAAAGCGCGCCCGTGGGCGCGCGATTTATTTGCGGTTCGTGGCCGGTGCTATCCGGCGAATGCGTGGTCATTTAAACCTCAGTTGCCTTGCGCGGGCACACCCGAGCGGAGGCCGGAGAAAAGCCGTTGGAGCGGAGAAACCTCATGCTCGATAATTTGCACAGGCATCGCCATGGGCGCGTCGGGAAGGGCGCAAACGCCGCTCGTCAGGGCGGCGCCATCCAGTGTCGTGGCGCCGTTCATCGGCATTACGGTTGCGTTATCGGTGATCTGCATCGAAGTCATCGTTTGATCCATTGATAAAGCCATGTTTCAGACAGTTTCCTATCAAAACCCGCAATGTGCGCGTTTAGTTCCACAGTATCTTTCTCGGCGGGCACGACATCGATCACGAGCCGCCAGATATCCGTTCCCCAGATTTGTTCGAGGATCTGGGTCGCGACTTCGCCATTGCTGACGTTCACGATTGCCTTCACATCCGAACCGCCCGGAAGGTTGCCCAAAAGGCCACCCTTGAAATCAATCACGAATTTCCGAGATCCGTCTGTGTTCTCAACGCCTGAAACGCCGCCGTGACCGATCCGCGTTTCCAGAATATGGGCGAGGTCATCGTGCTTGTTCGGCGGGAGATCCCCCCACAGCAGGCGGTAGCTATATTCACGCGACTCGCCAGCCTTTACGGGCTCTGAAGGCACCCAGAACGCGACGATGTTGTCATTCACTTCGAGGTCCGACGGGATCTCGACAAGACGCACCGCGCCGGAACCCCAATCGCCGATTGGCTCGACCGAAACTGATGGGCGCTTCTCGTAATGCGCGGCGGCATCTTGGTAATGATCGAACAAGCGGTCGCGCTGATGCAGGCCGAAGCTTTTCGGGTTTGTCTCGCTGAAATACGACGACGACAGACGCGGCGGGTTGGCGAGCGGACGCCAGAGCGTGTCACCGTCATGCCGTGTGATTTGAAGACCGTCGCTGTCATGCACATTGGGACGGAAATCGTCGAAATCCGTCCGGTTGCGCTCCCCGAACAGGAACATCGAGGTCAACGGAGCAACGCCAAGCTGCTCGACTTCCGATCGGAAGTTGAGGCGCGCGGTGACGTCCATGATCGTCTCGAAGCCGGGCGTCATCACGAAGCGGTAAGCGCCGGTGACAGAAGGGCTTTCTAGCGTCGCGTAGAAAGTAATCGTCTCAGCGCCGGGCTGAGGACGCTCCACATAGAACCGCGAGAAGCGCGGGAATTCTTCGGCGCCCGAAAGACCGGTATTCAGAGCCAAGCCACGTGCCGAGAGGCCGTAGGCCGACCCGCGGCCCAAGGCGCGGAAATACGACGCGCCAACAAACGCGACCAATTCGTCGAACACATCAGGACGGTTCAGCGGATAATGAAGGCGGAAGCCTGCAACGCCAGGCAATTGCGCGTGTGCGGGAACACGTTCGCCCACTTGACGCTCATAAATGAAATCGTCGGTGTCAAACCCCATGAGGGCGGCCGTTTCGCCCTCAATCTCATAGATCAACACCGGCTCTTTGAAGAGCCAGCCCATGTGGAACGCGTGAAGCTGGTAGAAGCTGTTGTCAGCCGCTGCCCACCGCGCACGCTCCGGGTTGAACCGGATCAGGCGGTAATCGTCATACGTAAGCTTCTCAAGGAAGCTCGGCGGGATGGATGGCGGGACATGCGGACGGGTCGCCAGATCGCGCATCTCTTCTGCGAGCAGATCGAACGAGAATTTCTGCGGTGCGGCAGGGGCCTCCGGCGCAGCAGGCTGCGCAGCATTAGGGGCGACCGCCTCTTGGGCGAAAGCGATGCGCGGCATCGCTGTGCCTGCAAGCAAAGCGGCCGAAACAGGCAGCGCCGAGAGCAGCGAGCGGCGCGTTAAAGTGGCGCGTGGAATGGTCTCTGAAGTGTTCATGTTTTTTGTGCTTTGTCAGATAGTTCAGAAGATCGATCGGGCCGGATTGCCGTTCACTGCATATCGGGCAATTCAAAAAATATGCAAGTGAGTCGTGACGAAATTGCGTCACTTAGCTGAAGGATCGGCGCCTATTCGCCTTTTCTCGCGGCAATCGCGCAATGCAGATCTGATTGCTGCGCGAAAACCCGCCGTTTTTGCAATTGCGGCATGCGACATTTCGCGCATCGGTAAAATCGCCCCCCTTACTTCTTTCATCGCGCGCGAGGCGAAATCTCGATGCGCCCTTCCGGCATTTTCTGAGTGAAAATCGGGTAAAACAGCGCGGGTCGGGGGCGCGTTGGGCTTGACTGGCATAGCCCCATAGCCCAACTAGGGATAACTCGCGCCATTGGTCTGTCTGCAGCTCATTCGCAGGTCCAGACCGGCCCTAAAACGGACCGATGCCCCTATGACGCCCGCACTTATCGTAGCCCTTCCTTTCCTCGGCGCCTTGCTGCCTGGTATTTTGATCCGAACGGGTCGGGATAACACCGCGATTGCCGCCGGCCTTTGCTCCGCACTCGCTTTGCTGGGGTTGCTGTTGCAACTTCCCGAGGTGATGGCGGGTGAGGTGATCACAGCGCAATTTTCTTGGCTGCCCGAGCTTGGGCTGAATGTGAATTTCCGGATCGACGGCCTTGCGATGCTGTTTGCAACGATGATCTTGGGGATCGGGATCCTCATCATCATCTACGCGCGCTATTACTTGTCGAAAGACGATCCGGCAGGCCAGTTCTATACCTATCTGATGCTGTTCCAAGGCGCGATGGTCGGCATTGTGTTGTCAGATAACATCCTGCTTTTGCTTATTTTCTGGGAGCTGACGTCACTTTCCTCGTTCCTTCTGATCGGCTTTTGGAAGCATCTTCCCGAGGGGCGCCAAGGCGCGCGGATGGCATTGACCGTCACAGGGTTAGGCGGCTTGGCGATGATCGCGGGTATGATGATCTTGGGTCATATCGCGGGCAGCTATGAGATTTCGGATATTTTGCAGGCAAAAGACGCCATTCAGGCATCGCCTCTTTACCTGCCGGCGCTGATCCTGATTTTGATCGGTGCCTTCACAAAATCGGCTCAGTTCCCGTTCCACTTCTGGCTGCCACACGCGATGGCCGCGCCGACCCCTGTTTCGGCCTATCTGCATTCGGCGACGATGGTGAAGGCGGGGTTGTTCCTCATGGCGCGTCTCTGGCCTGTTTTGGCAGGTACGCCTGAGTGGTTTTATATTGTTGCGACGACGGGCCTTGTGACCATGTTGGTTGGTGCCAAGATCGCGATTTTCAAAGACGATCTTAAGGCATTGCTGGCGTTCTCCACTGTTTCGCATCTCGGTCTGATTACGTTCCTGCTGGGGTTGGGGACGACGGGCGGCGCGATTGCGGCCGTGTTCCATATTATCAACCATGCCACCTTCAAAGCCGCGTTGTTCATGACGGCGGGCATCGTCGATCACGAGACGCACACGCGCGACATCAAACGGCTGGGCGGGTTGCGGCATTTGATGCCCTTGACGTTTACAATCGCCACGATCGGCGCGCTGTCGATGGCAGGCATTCCGCTGTTCAACGGCTTCTTATCGAAAGAACTTATGCTTGAGGAGGCCGCTCATACCGTCTGGAACGGCTATGCGTGGCTGGTGCCTGTGCTCGCGACGATTGGCGCATTGCTCTCCGCGGCCTACTCGTTCCGCTATATTGCGCATCCGTTCTTGGGAGCCGAGCGGACCGATTATCCACATAAGCCGCATGATCCGGGCTTCGGCCTTTGGGGGCCGCCGGCGTTGCTCGCGGTGTTGGTGATGGCCATCGGGGTCGCGCCTGCTTGGATATCGCCGTACGTCAGCCAGATTGCATCTGCCGTGACGGGGGAGGAGATCCACGTCCATCTCGCGATTTGGCATGGGGTGACGCCTGCGTTGATTATGTCGGGAATTGCGGTCGTAGGTGGTTTGATCCTGCTGTCGCTCCACGCGCCGCTTGACCGGATCTGGAATGCAGTCCCGCGGCCAGAGGCGAAAGCGGCCTTTGATCTCGTGACCGGCGGGATTGAGAGTGGTTTCGCTTGGTTTACCAATGGCCTGCACAATGGCTCGATGCCGCGCTACTTGGCTGCTTTTGCCATTGCGGCCCTGGCTGCGGGCTGGTGGGCTTGGTCTGGTGGGGTGATGGGGCCACAAACGCGCCCTCTGCTGGAAATTACGCCTGCTGCTGCAATCGGCTGGACATTGTTGATGGTGGCGACGGGGGGCATTGTGGCGTTCCACCATTTCCGCCTGCTTGCCTTGGTGCTGATCGCGATTATCGGTTTGATCGTATCAACCTGCTTCATCTATCTCTCCGCGCCGGACCTCGCACTGACGCAAATCTCGGTCGAGACGGTAACAGTGATCTTGATGCTCCTCGCGCTCAACTTCCTCCCCAAGATGACGAAGGTCGAAAGCCCCGTCTGGAAGTTGAGCCTCGACTCCGTGATCGCTATTGCGGGCGGTTTGGGCATGGGCGGGCTTATCTATGCGCTGATGCGCCGTGATTTCGCCTTCCCGTCAATTTCGGAATACCACCTCGCGAATTCTTATAATCTCGCGGGCGGCGACAATGTCGTGAATGTGATCCTCGTTGATTTCCGCGGCTACGATACGTTCGGGGAGGTGATCGTTCTGGGGATCGCAGCTCTGGCGATTTTCGCCTTGACCGAAGCGCTGTTGACGGGGCCGTCAAACCGTAAGCTGATGGCATGGTCGCCCGATCAAGCGCGCGCGGGGGATCGCCATCCGCTGATGCTTTTGGTTGCGACCCGCGTAATGATGCCGCTGGCATTGATGGTGGGTGTCTTCATCTTCTTGCGTGGTCACAATCAACCGGGCGGCGGGTTCATCGCCGGTCTGGTCGTGTCGATCGCGCTTGTCATGCAGTATATGGCGTCAGGCTTCGCTTGGACACAGGCGCGCCAGAAGGTCTATTACCACGTTCTGATCGCGCTTGGCGTGATCATCGCGGGTGTGACGGGCGTTGGCGCGTGGTTCAACGGAATGCCGTTCCTCACGTCGGACTTCGGATATTTCAAAATTCCGGGACTTGAGAAGTTTGAGCTCGCGACCGCAGCAGCCTTCGATCTGGGCGTATTCCTCGGCGTCGTGGGGTCGGTCATGCTGGCGCTGGGCGGGCTCTCTCGCTTGGCGCGGCGGGCTGCGGTCGGCGACAGTGTCGGCGCACATGCGGTGGCCGAAAAACCTGAAGCGCGTGATTTTGCGCAAACGGTTCCGGCGCATGTCGGCATGATGGCCAGCCCGAGGCCACAACCAAAACCGCCTTTGCCGCCAGAACCCGAGCCGTTCGAAAAAAAGACGAAAACTGGCAAGCGCGCCAAGAAGAAAGCGGAGGAATAAGATGGAAATCCTCGTCGCAACGGCGGTGGGCGCAATGTGCGCGGCCGGCCTCTACCTCATCTTGCGTTTGCGCACGTTCCCTGTTGTCTTGGGGATGTCGCTGCTGTCTTACGCGGTTAATATTTTCCTGTTCGCCACGGGTCGTCTCGCGGTGAACTTGCCGCCGATCCTGTCGCATCACGACAATGTCTACACCGATCCTGTGCCGCAGGCGCTTGTCCTGACGGCGATCGTTATCTCCTTCGGGATGACGGCCGTATTGGTGATGATGTCGCTCGGAGCTTATATCGAAGCGGGCGATGACCGCATCAACCTCGACGAGGAGGACGCGCAATGACCCATTGGATGATCCTTCCCGTTATCCTGCCTGCATTCCTTGCACCGCTTATTGTGCTTTGGGCGCGGTTTGATCTAACGGCGCAGCGTGTCTTCTCGATCATCGGGATGCTCACCCATTTGGGCCTCGCGATTTCACTCGCGGCCTATGCAACCTCCCACGATCCGCAGGTTTACCGCCTCGGGAATTGGGAGGCGCCCTTCGGGATTACCCTCGTCCTTGACCGTTTGGCGGCTTTGATGCTCGTCTTGACGGCGCTACTGGGCCTTATCGTCGCGCTCTACGCCACCGGTGCAGGTTGGGATCGCCGCGGATGGCATTTCCATTCTTTGCTGCAGTTCCAGATGATGGGCCTCAACGGTGCGTTCTTGACGGGCGATGCGTTCAACCTGTTCGTGTTCTTCGAGGTATTGTTGATCGCGTCTTATGGTCTGATGATCCATTCGGGCGGCAAGGATCGCCTGAAAGCTGGCGTGCAATATGTCGTTTATAACCTCGCCGGTTCGGCTTTGTTCCTGATTGCGCTTGGTACGATTTACTCGGTGACGGGGACGCTCTCTATGGCGGATCTGGCGCAGAAGGTGGCGATCCTGCCCCCTGAAAGCACGGCGCTTGTGCGGGTTGGGGCGATGCTTCTGATGCTCGTCTTCGCTGTTAAGGCGGCACTCGTTCCCTTCCAGTTCTGGTTGCCGGGCACCTATGCAAACGCTCCTGGGCCGGTGGCGGCGCTCTTTGCGATCATGACGAAAGTTGGCGTCTATGCGATCGTGCGTATCTATACGTTGATGTTCCCGCGCGGTGGCACGATTGGCGATATGGCGTATGATGTGCTTGTGCCCGCGGCTGTGGTGTCGATGGTGATCGGCATGATCGGTGTTATGGGCGCCCGCGATCTGGGGCGGACGGTGGCCTATGCGGTGGTCGGGTCTGTCGGCACAATGATGTTGGCCTTCGCGCAATTTGATCCGGCCGCAACAGCGGCAGGTCTCTATTACATGGTGCATTCGACCTTTGCCGCCGCCGCCCTGTTCCTGATCGTGGACATTATGCGGATGCGCCGCGGGGTGCGCGGCCTGACAATCCGCGCAGTGCAGCCGATGGAGGGCCACGGCCTCCTCGCGGCCGGATTTTTCGCCTCCGCGATCGCGATGGCGGGGATGCCGCCTTTGTCCGGCTTCTTGGGCAAGTTGATGATCATGGACGCGCTCAGGGATCTTGCCGGTGGCTATCTGATCTGGGCGGCCATCCTGATCACCTCGCTGATTGCAATCTACGGCTTCGCACGCGCGGGCTCGACGGTCTTCTGGAAAGCCTATTCCGAGGATGCGTTAAGCCTTGGGGATATCACCGAACGGAAGGAGACCCCATTCCTTGCGATTACCTCCGCGTTTCTACCGCTCGGCGTTTTGGTCGCGCTGGTGATCTTCGCCGGGCCTGCCGCGAAATGGATGCGCGGCACGGCAGACCAGCTTTATCCGCCGCAGGCCTATATCTCTGCTGTGATGGATGGCGCTTTGGAGCGGGCGATGGCGGCGCAGGAAGCTGGCGCGCACGGGCATGATGCGCCCGATGCTACGGGCACGAGTGACGCCGCGCACGAAGCAGGTCAGGACGATAGCCACGGTGACGATCTGACCGTTGCTCCGCCAGCCGATTATGACGCAACCGGCGCAACATCGCCCGCGACCGATGTCGCGCATTAAGGGGACCGCCATGCTGAAACGTCTTTTCCCGCATCCCTATCTGTCGCTCACGCTGACCGTTGTCTGGTTGATGCTCGTCAATGATTTCCGCTGGGGCAGCCTTGTGATGGGCCTGATCCTCGGGATCATTATTCCGGCCATCACCGAGCCTTACTGGCCTGACCGGTCGGTCATTCGTAACCCGCATAAGCTGGTCGCCTACCTCGGCATCGTGTTGTACGATATCGTCAAATCGAACCTCGATGTTGCGATGATTGTTTTGTTCAAATCGAACAAGGATCTGCAACCTGCGTGGGTGAATGTGCCGCTGGATTTGACCTCGCCTGAATCGATTACCGCTTTGGCGTCGACTGTGACGATGACACCAGGCACGCTCTCGGCCGAGCTTTCGACCGACGGTCGATCATTGTTGGTGCATTGCCTCCACGCCCCTGATCCAGACTCTGTGCGCGACGAGATCAAGACGCGCTACGAGGCCCGCCTGAAGGAGATTTTCGTATGATCGGATATGCGCTCGTTTTCGCAATCGCATGCTTCTCAATCGCGCTGTTGCTAAATCTGTTCCGCATCGTTCGCGCGCCGGGGGTTACGGATCGCATCCTCGCTTTGGATACGATGGTCGTAAACGCGATCGCGCTTTTGATCCTCTTCGGGATCGATGAGAATAACGGGATCTACTTTGAGGCGTCGATCTTGTTCGCGATGGTCGGTTTTGTCTCCACGGTCGCCTATGCGAAGTTTATCCTTCGCGGCGATATTATCGAGTGAGGATGTGATGGATTTGATCTGGGAAATTCTGATTTCGGCCTGTCTCATCTTGGGGGGCTTCTTTGGTCTGGTGGGCTCGATAGGGCTTATCAAGCTGCCTGATCCAATGACGCGCCTGCATGCGCCGACAAAGGCTGCGACGCTTGGCATCGGTGGCGTTCTGATCGCTTCGATGATTTGGTTCGCGGCCTTCGGAAGTGGCTTCTCGTTCCATGAATTGCTGATCACGCTTTTCCTGTTCATGACCGCCCCGATCACCGCGCATTTCCTCGCGAAGGCGAATTTGCACCGCGAATGGTCGCCCGATGCCTTGCCTGAGGATACCAACAAGTCGGGCTGGGCGATCTTTACACCGGGCGCTGATACGGCGGCGCAGGCTTTGGCGGACGAGCAGGAGGATCCGATCGGCGAAGAAAACGACGCCTGATCCGATCCGCGATTGCGGCGACCCAACTCAATAAAAAGACCCCGCCGGACGATTATCCGGCGGGGTCTTTTGACGTCTGGAGGATGATATCTTAGAGCAAACCCGCGTGGATCATCGCCGCGTCGATTTTAGCTTTCGTTTCGTCCAATAGCTCCGTCAACGGAAGCCGCACTTCTGGCGAGCACAGGCCAAGTTTCGACATCGCATATTTTGCGCCCGCGACGCCCGGCTCAATGAAGATCGCGATGTGCAGCGGAATAAGCTTATCTTGAATATCTAGGGCCGTCGCGTAGTCGCCGGCGAGGCAGGCCTGCTGCATCTGTGCGCACAGCTTAGGCGCGACGTTTGCCGTCACCGAGATGCAGCCGACGCCCCCCATCGCGTTGAAGCCAACCGCGGTTGCGTCTTCGCCCGACAGTTGCAGGAATTCCGCGCCGCAGGTCATGCGTTGTTTTGCAACGCGGGCGAGATCGCCGGTCGCATCTTTCACGCCGACAATGCGCGGCAATTTTGCAAGCTCTGCCATCGTATCGGGCATCATATCCACAACCGAACGACCCGGGATGTTATATATGATGATCGGGAGCGAACATGCGTCATGCATTGCGGTGAAATGCGCGACCATGCCGCGCTGGGTCGGTTTGTTGTAATATGGCGTCACAACGAGAGCACCGTCCGCGCCGGTTGCTTCCGCATGTTTGATCAGATCCACACCTTCGGCGGTAGAGTTCGAACCAGCCCCCGCGATAATTTTGATCCGGCCAGCCGCCGCTTTGACGACCTCCGACACGACCAACATATGTTCTTCGTGGCTTACCGTGGGGCTCTCACCCGTGGTGCCAACCGGGACAAGCCCGTGGCTACCTTCACGGATGTGCCAATCCACAAGTTTTTTGAGCGCGTCCAGATCC
Organism: Albirhodobacter sp. R86504; assembly: GCF_042466415.1. NCBI lineage: Bacteria > Pseudomonadati > Pseudomonadota > Alphaproteobacteria > Rhodobacterales > Paracoccaceae > Albirhodobacter > Albirhodobacter sp. R86504. Next base: position 2,540,980 of record NZ_JAXHCH010000002.1, read on the forward strand.
AACGCGCCGTCCTTGAACGGCGTGATCAGTGCGGGGTAAGACCCTTTGAACATGACACGCTCCTTAAAATTTGCCCTTTGATCTGGGGCCTTGTGATGATGGCGGATTCGCCGTTCTATAGTGGCGCGGAAACTAGCCGAGCATTGCGCGATTGCCAAGCGCGCGTCTCAACTCTGTGGCGGTCAGTTTGATGCTGGCGCGTTTGTGTATTGAACCGGTTAGCCCGAATCGGGCAGGAAGGGAAAAAAGCAGACAGGCACGCTCATGATGAACCACCTTATCCATACCCTGTTCGCGGGGCTGGTGCTCATTGCGCCGGCGTCGCGGGGCTTTGCGGATGCGCCAGAGCCGCTCGCGAGGGCGCTGCAAGCCGCTGACGCGGGCGATTGGGTGCGCGCTGAGAGCGATGCGCGAACCTCGGGACCGCTCGCGTTTGATATTATGGAGTGGCACCGCTTGCGGGCAGGCGAAGGGGCGTTTGCCGATTACGCAGATTTTGCCACGCGCCGCGAGGATTGGCCGGGGATGGAGCTCTTGCGCCGCAAAGGGGAAAGCAAGCTCGCTGACGCCCCCGCGGCGCAGGTCTTGGCCTATTTCGCGGAGAACGAACCGATCACCGGCACAGGTGCGCTTGCTTTGGTTGCGGCACACGGGGCGATGGGGGACGGGGAGCATGCGGCGGCCGCGGCGGCGAAAGCGTGGCGTTCCCTGACGTTGAGCAGCGCCGACGAGGCCGAGTTTTTGACGCGCTATGCCGAACAGCTCGCCCCCCATCATGATGGGCGGATGGCGATGTTGCTTGATGCAGGCGATTGGCGCTCCGCTAGCCGGATGCTGGATCACGTCAGCCCGAACACGCGTGCGGTGGCGCAGGCACGTATTGCTTTGCAATCCGATGCAAACGGCGTCGATGCCTTGGTCGCGGCCGTTCCGCATCCGATCAATACCTCCGCTGGCCTCGCCAAAGATCGCGCCGATTGGCGTGCGCGCAAGGATTTCGACGATGCGGCAATCGAGCTCATTCTAGAGCGCTCGGTCACGGCGGCCAGCTTGGGCGATCCGCGAAACTGGGCAAGTATCCGCGCCCGCCTAGCGCGGCTTGATCTGCGGAACGGTAATGCGCGCCGCGCCTATCGTTTGGCGTCCAACCACCATTTGAACAGTGGTGAGGCCTATGCCGATCTCGAATGGATTTCCGGATATGCGGCGCTGAAGCTAGGGGATGGGCCGACCGCGCTCGGCCATTTCCAGCATCTCGAAACACTCGTTGAAAGCCCGATTTCCTCCGCGCGCGCGGGGTATTGGGAAGGGCGCGCGCTGGAACACATGGGCCGCACGGCGGATGCTCGGGCCGCCTATGCCCGCGCCGCTGCGCATCAGACGGCGTATTACGGGCTTCTCGCAGCTGAAAAGATCGGCGGCACATTGGATCCGACCCTCGCAGGAACAGCGCCGCTTCCCGATTGGAAGGAAGGCACTTTCCGCAGTAGTTCGGTTTTTGAGGCCGCAGTGTTGTTGCATGATGCGGGCGCGGATGAGTTGGCGCGGCGATTCATCTTGCACCTCTCCGAAAGCTTGGGGGCCCGCGATATCGCAGGCCTTGCGAAGCTCGCGCAGGAGTGGAACGATCCCACGCTTGCCGTTCGCCTTGCAAAGCGTGCCGCAACGGATGGGCTGGTTCTCACCTCCGCCTATTTCCCGCTGACGGGTATCGAGAAAGACAAACTCTCCGTTCCGCCGGAACTCGCCCTCGCAATCGCGCGGCGTGAGAGTGAATTTGACGCCACCGCAGGCTCGCCCGTGGGCGCGCGCGGGCTCATGCAGTTGATGCCAGGAACCGCGAAGATGATGGCGTCAAAGCTGGGCGTTGAATATGACGTAAACCGCCTGACAAATCCCGATTACAACGCGCAATTGGGGGCTGAATATCTGGCGACGCTGCGCGCGGAGTTCGGCTCTAGTCCGGTTCTCGTTGCGGTTGGTTACAACGCCGGGCCAGGGCGATCGCGGCGGTGGATGGAGGAGCGTGGCGATCCGCGTGAACCGACTGTCGACATCGTCGATTGGGTCGAGATGATCCCCTTCTCGGAAACACGAAACTACGTGATGCGCGTGGCCGAAAGCCTTCCCGTTTACCGGATGCGCCTTGGGGCGGAGGCGGGCCCAGTGACGTTCTCACAAGAGCTGCGCGGGCAATGAGCGCAGACGCTCATGAGGACGCGCCACCGCACAGATTGTTAGGGTTTTAGGGGCGGGGTTTCATCCTCGTCGCCGGTGGATTTCACACGTGCGCGCCACAGTGTGAAGACACCCGCCCCGACAACGACCAAAACACCGATCGCGACGTTCATCTCAATCGTCTCGCCAAAGACCAAGACCCCGAGGAGCGAGGCAAAGACGAGTTGGAGGTAGGCAAACGGTTGCACAGCCGACGCCTCGGCGACCTCATAGACCCGGATCAACAGATAATGCCCTGCGGAGGCTGTCAGGCAGAGTATGCCCATCAATCCCCAGTCAGAGCCTGTCATGGGCACCCAATAAGGCAGGCCGATCACGGTGATCACGGCAGCGCTGACCACACCTGTGTAGAAAAACGACACTGATGCGGGGTCGTGTCGCCCGACATAGCGCGTCATCAAGGAATAGATGGCAAACATCGCCGCCGCCAGCAGCGGGACTAGGGCGTAAGGCGAGAACACATCGAAGCCGGGCCGCAAAACGATGAGCACACCGATAAACCCGATGACAATCGCGGTGATCCTACGCCAGCCTACGGCCTCCCCCAGGACTGGCCCCGAGAGTGCGGCGACGAGCAACGGGTAGCACGCGAAGACAGCATGACTTTCGATCAGGCCCAGATAAACGAAGGACTGGATCATTACGATCACTTCAAGCGCCAAGATCACCGAGCGTAAAATCTGTGTTTTGGGCCGGTTTGAGCGCATAGCGCGGCGCAGGCCGCCAGTGCTGCGCGCGGCGATAAGAATGACGAAGCCCGCAAAAAACCAAAAGCGCACCAAGATCGCCATGTAGACATTGTAAGTATCCGCGAGATGACGCGAGATCCCGTCTTGGAGGGCGAAGATGATCGTCACCGCGACCATCATCCAAATGCCTTTTCGGTTATCTTGCTCAGCCATGTGAAATATCCGTCGTCAAAAGGTGGCCGCGTGTCATATGGCGTTTGCGGCCATGACCGGCAATCCGCTCGACATGGAAGCCCGCGTCTTGCAGGCCGCGGCGCACAAAACCGGCTGCGGTGTAGGTCGCGAATGTGCCGTCTTGCGCGGTGTGCGCACCGACGGCCGCGAGAATGTCTTCATTCCAAAGCTCGGGGTTTTTGGCGGGCGAAAACCCGTCCAAAAACCATGCATCGGCCTTCTCGCTCCATTGTGGCAAGGTCTCGCGAGCATCGCCGACGATAATCTCCACCGCCACAGGGCCCACGTCAAAGCGCCGCGCGCCGCGGGCCCATGCATCAAGAAACGGGTCAGCCACCGCGCGCGCTTGAGGAAAATGATCCAACGCGCGGGCGATTTCCGCGGCCTCCAGGGGATAAGCTTCAAACGAGGTGAACCGGATTGGAGCATCGGCGATCATCGCCGTCGCGAGCATGTTGAGCCCCGTGCCGAAGCCTAGCTCTGCAATGTGGAACCCGTTGCGTAGGCGGGCAGGCAAATCATTGCCTGCGAGAAACACATGTCGCGTTTCTGCCAGCCCGTCATTGAGGCTGAAATACGGATCATCGAAACGGTTTGAAACGGGGATAACCCCATCGCGCCACGTGAGCGTGCTCTGGTCTTGGTCGTGCATCTGGTCTACCCCTGAATCGGCGCACCATGGCGAAGGGCAAGGATAATGACAATCGCAAACCGGATCAAACCTGCGGCAAGGCAAGAGATCACCGTACGGGGAGCGGGGGTGTTTGGCTTGGCGATCGGGTTTGAATGCGCGCGGCGGGGCGCCAAGGTGCGAGTGATCGAGACGACGCGTATTGGTGCGGGATCGTCCGGCGGGCATGTGGGCGCGCTCGCGCCGCATGTTCCGGAGAACTGGAACCCTAAAAAAGCATTCCAACTCGAAAGCCTGTTGATGGCGCAGGCGTTTTGGGACTCCGTGCGCGATATTGGTGGCGGTGATGCGGGGTACGGCCGCGTCGGTAGGGTGCAGCCCCTCAAGGATGAAGCGGCGATTGAACTTGCCCGGGCGCGCGGAGAAAGTGCGAAGGCTTTGTGGCAGGATCACGCGGTCTGGGAAATCCGCGAGGCGCGAGAGTTCGGCGCGTTTACCCCCCCGAGTGCGACGGGCCTTGTGATTTTCGATACGCTCTCGGCGCGGGCCGCGCCGCGCGCCGCGGCTCAGGCATTGGCGTTGGGCATTTGTGCTTTGGGCGGGGAAGTTCTGATCGGTGATCATGCGGATCGCGGCACGGTCATCCACGCCACAGGGGCGGCGGGCCTCGACGATCTAACCCAAGCCTTTGGCAAGACGGTCGGGCAGGGGATTAAGGGCCAGTCCGCTCTCCTTGATGGGCGCGCCATAGCCGGTTTGCGGGATGCCCCGCAAGTTTATACCGGCAGCTTGCATATCATTGCCCACGCAGACGGCACGATCGCCATCGGCTCCACGACCGAACGTGAGTTTGAGGATGCGAACAGCACCGACGAGAGCTTGGAGACATTGATCGAGACGGCGCGTGTGCTTTGCCCTGCGATTGCGGATGCGCCCGTCATTGACCGTTGGGCAGGTGCGCGTCCGAGGGCGAAGACACGAGCGCCGATGCTGGGTGCTTGGCCTGATCGCGCAGGGCATTTCATCGCGAATGGTGGGTTCAAAATCGGGTTCGGGATGGCGCCGAAAATTGCGCAGGTCATGGCCGATCTGGTGCTCGACGGGGTAGATCAAATTCCCGAAGGGTTCCGCGTAACCGATAACCTCTAGGGGCGGCATCTCACCAACGCTTTAGCGCATCCTCATCGGCGGCTTTCGCCTCGACCCATGACGCGCCATCGGGCCCGATTTCGCGCTTCCAAAACGGAGCGCGCGATTTGAGGTAATCCATCAAAAACTCGGCAGCCTCAAACGCGGCGACACGGTGGCGCGCAGCTGTGGCGACCATCATGATCTGCGCCCCGACATCCAAGCGCCCGAACCTGTGGATCACCACCACATCGACCAGATCCCAGCGCGCACAGGCTTCCTCTACGATTGATGTGATCGCGCGGGTTGTCATCGCGGGATAATGTTCGATTTCCAACGCGAGCATTTCGCCGCTGTCATCCCGCACAATGCCAGTGAAACTCACGACAGCGCCTGCGGGGGCGGCGCCAATCTCGGCGAGTTCGGACCCGACATCGAACGCTTCGGGCTGGATCGAGACCTTGATCATCCGCCTGTCATTGGCGGGAAGAAAGCGACTTCACGCACGCCCGCTAGAGATGTGTTAAAGTCGGAGAGCTCTTGATCCAACGCGACGCGCAACGCGCGAATATCCGCGAAGGCGGCCTCATAGCGGGGTTCGCGCGCGCGGAGTTCCGCGATCAGGCCTTCGGGCGTTGTGGCGGCGGTTTCTACTTCCTCGCGCGCTTTCCCGATGCGCTCACGCACCCAAGCAAAATAGACGACAGTGATTTTTTGCGCGCTCATTTCGGCCCGCGCAAGAAAGGCAGCGCCTTGCGGAAATAATCCCACCCTGTCACGGCTGTAAGCACGGCCGCGATCCAGATAATCGCAAGCCCGGCATGGGTTGCCAGATCCGCAACCGATGCCCCATGTGGCAGATCACCCTCACCTACCAGCGGCGCGCGGCCACGTTCGAGATAGGTCAGGCCAGTGCCAAGGAACAAAATCGAGATTGCGACCATCTGCGCGGTCGTTTTCCACTTTGCGAGTTTGGTCACTTTGAGCTTGCCCGCATCCGCGCCAAGGAACTCACGCAGGCCAGATACGAAGACTTCGCGGAAGAGAATTACGGTGACCGGCAGGATCAACCATGGGTTCATCCCCGAATAGCCCGTGATGATCACCAAGGCGATTACCACCATCGCTTTATCCGCAATCGGGTCCATCATGGCGCCAAACTTGCTCTCTTGATGCCATAGGCGGGCAAGATAGCCATCAAACCAGTCAGTTACTGCGGCGGATACGAACAGCGCGAGCGCAAACCAATCGGCCAGCGGTCGGGCGAAATACAAAAACATCACTGCGACGCCGGGGGCGGCGAGTAGGCGCAGGACGGTGAGTATATTTGGCAAATTCCATGTCATGAGCGCACCCTAGCCCCGCAATCGCGAGAGGGAAAGATAGGGAATGGCCCTTCGATCAGGATATAGCATCTCTGCCACGTTGCAGAGGGCTGCAATCGCGCGGGAAAGCTGCGCGCGGCGTGAAAATCCGCGCGCAGGGCCCGATTCATGCGGGGATCACATCATCGCGAAGGTCGCTGGATCGGGCCCAATACGCCCATCTGTGCGGTCCAGCCCCTTGATCGCTGTCAGGTCCGAGTCGGTTAGCGCGAAATCGAACACAGCCGCATTCTCGAGGATACGCGAAGGGGTGACGGATTTCGGAATCACGACATGCCCCTGTTCGATGTGCCAACGCAGGATGATCTGCGCGGGTGTGCGCTGATGTTGCGCGGCGATGTTCGCGATGGTCGGGTCTTGCAGCATCTTGCCCTGGCCGAGCGGGCTCCAAGCTTGGCTCAGGATCCCGCGCTTCGTATTGGCTGCGATAAGGTCCGCCTGCTGGAAGGCCGGATGGATTTCAATCTGGTTAATTGCCGGGGTGACGCCGGTCGCGTCAATCAGTTCATCCAGATCGCTCTCGCGGAAATTGCAGACCCCGATGGACCGCGCGCGACCTTGTTTTTGCAGCGCGATCAGCGCCTTCCACGTTTCGGTTGCCAATCCTTGCTCAGGCACGGGCCAATGAATGAGGAACAGGTCAACAACATCCATCTTGAGGCGCTCTAGGCTGGCGTCAAAGGCGCGCAATGTGGCCTCATACCCCTGATCGTTATTCCAGACCTTTGTGGTGACAAACATCTCGTCGCGTTCAACGCCGCAGGCGCGGATTGCCTCGCCGACGCCTGCCTCGTTGTCGTAGCGACGTGCAGTATCGATTTGACGATAGCCGGCCTGCGCCGCCGTTTTGATGGCGCCCAACACTTCCGCATCGCTGGCTTGCCAGACGCCCAGCCCAAGCTGAGGGATCATCTTGCCATCGTTCATTTTCAGCATCGGTATCATTCGTTATCCCTTCGGATTGAAGTGGTCGAAAATAACTTGCGCAATCGCGGCGGAGATACCGGGCACGAGCTGTAGATCTGGCAGTGCTGCGCGCGACACCGCTTTCGCGGAGCCAAAATGCATCAAAAGCGCGCGTTTGCGCGTGGCTCCGACGCCCGCAATTTCGTCGAGCGGGTTTGCCATCACCGCCTTCGCACGCTTCGCGCGGTGCGCGCCAATCGCCCAGCGATGCGCCTCATCACGCAAACGCTGAATGTAATAGAGAACAGGGTCGTTCATCCGCAGGGCAAAGGGGCGCTTGCCGATGCGGTGGAATTCCTCTTTGCCGTGGTCGCGATCAACGCCCTTGGCAACACCGATCATCGCGATATCCTCCACGCCCATCTCAACCATGATGTCGTGCACGGCGGAAACTTGTCCCGCGCCGCCGTCGATCAGTAGGAGATCGGGCCAGGCCGGTGTCTCGCGACCGGGATCGTCTTTGAGCAATCGGGCAAACCGACGCGAAAGAACCTCTTTCATCATCCCGAAATCGTCACCGGGGGTGAGATCTTTCCCCTCAATATTATACTTGCGGTATTGATTGCGGATAAACCCTTCCGGCCCCGCCACAACCATCCCACCCACGGCATGGGCGCCTTGAATATGCGAGTTATCGTAGATCTCGATCCGTTTCGGCGGGGCTTCGAGATCGAAGGCAAGCGCTAAACCGTCCAGAAGCTTGGTCTGCGCGGCGGATTCCGACATCTTCCGTCCAAGACTTTCGCGGGCATTGCGCGCCGCATTTTCCATGATCTCGGCCTTTTCGCCCCGCTGCGGGACTGTCAACGTGACCTTCTTGCCCGCGCGTTTGGAGAGCAGGTCTATCATGAGATCCTCATCCTCGATCGGGTGCGAAATCATCACCAAAGGCGGCGGCGGCTTGTCATCGTAGAACTGTCCGAGGAAGGCCTCTAACACCTCCGCCTCCTCCGCGCCGGAGCCCGTTTTCGGATAGAAGTCGCGGTTGCCCCAAGATTGGTGCGCGCGAATGAAGAACACCTGCACGCAGGCAATCCCGCCATCCATATGTACGGCGATCACGTCGGCTTCGGCCACGCTGCGAGGATTGATGCCTTGCGCGCCCTGAACATTGGTCAGGGCTTGGATGCGGTCGCGTAGCGCTGCGGCGCGCTCGAACTCCATATCATCGGAGGCGGCTTGCATTTGTGCGGCGAGCTCGGCTTGGATCTTGGTGCTTTTCCCCTGCAAGAACCGTTCGGCATCCGACACGAGGCCGCTGTAGTCTTCCGCCGACACCTTCCCGACGCAGGGGCCTGAACATCGCTTGATTTGATACAGCAGACAGGGGCGCGTGCGCGACGAGAACATCGCATCCGTGCAGTTGCGCAACAAGAACACGCGCTGAAGTTGCGAGAGCGTCCGGTTCACGGCGGTTCCGGAGGCAAAGGGCCCGAAATAGGTGCCCTTTTCGCGCCGCGCCCCGCGATGTTTCTTGATCTGCGGAAACTCGGTTGTCTTCGAAATCAAAATATTGGGGAAACTCTTATCGTCACGCAGCAAGACGTTATAGCGCGGCTTGAGCTGTTTGATCAGGTTTTGCTCTAACAGCAGCGCTTCGGTTTCGGTGCGCGTCGTGAGAAACATCATCGCAGAGGTTTCGGAGATCATCCGTTGAATCCGCGCCGAATGTCCTGTCGGGCGCGCGTAATTCGAGACCCGGTTCTTCAGGTTGCGGGCTTTGCCAACATAGAGAACCTCATTCGCGGCATTGAGCATCCGGTAAACGCCCGGCGACCCGTCGAGCCGTTTGAGATAGTCCGCGATCAATTTGTGGCCGGTGATCCCGATGTGACGGATATTCCCTTCCTCGGCCAGCGGGTCGATCTGCGATGGAATGTCGTGCGGATCAAAACCCATATCGGGCGGGGGGGGCTGGGTCGGGTCACTCATTGCGCGAGTCTTTCTGCGGATCGTTTCTAGGTCTCGTTTCGGAGAATCGGTGCATAGCGGTCGCCCCCTCGATTTGGTCTTTCAAGCCGGAGTTTCAAGTGACGCAGGGGCAGTCATGCAGCGCGGGGCGATTCTGCCCTGCGCTGCAATCTTACGGCTAGGGGATCAAGTGAAAAGGTGTCCACGGAAACTGTGGATAAGTCTGTGTGGAAGTTTTCTGAACCATCGGATTTCCGTTGATTCAAAGGGGTTTCAAGGGGTTGCCTATTTTTTAGGCTAATTTGCAAGCCATTGAAATTATTGTATAATTATTTACAATCTTGGCAAACCCCTGAAATGGTTAGCGAATTCTTAACGGATATGTGACAGGCTCGTGATGAGTGGACAACTCGGTTCAACCACTAAGAGAAGCCGGTCCGCGCCGTTCTATTCGACCCCCTGTGTATCAGGAGTTTGCCACGCAAGATGCTGCCCTCCATCGACGCAAATCAGCTGTCCTGTGACGGCTTTCGCCTCGATGAGATACCCGAGTGCCGCGCAGATATCCGAAGGGTCGCCTCCGCGCTCAAGGATCGTTGCGGCGCGCTGCTTTGCGAAATTCTCCGCTGTTTGACGCGCCCCCTGCATGGTTGGCCCCGGACCAATCGCATTCACACGGATATCCGGCGCAAGCCCTTGTGCAGCGGTTTGCGTGAGGGCCCAGAGCCCCATCTTCGCCAATGTATAGGTCGAGAATTCCGGCGTGAGCTTCGCCACGCGTTGATCAACCATATTGACGATCATCGCGCGCGCGACCGGTTCCGATACGCGCTCCGCTTCGGGGGCCTGCCGCGCGAAGGCTTGCGTCAATAGATACGGCGCGCGCAGGTTGGAGCCGATATGCCGATCCCAACTCTCCTTTGTGGCGGTGGCGATTGTGTCGTGCTCAAAGATCGATGCATTGTTGATCAAAAGCGCGATCGGCCCACCAAGGGCCTTTGCGGCGCGATCAACGAGACCGGAGGCTTGGTCTTCGTCGAGCAGATCTGCCTGCAAAATCACGGCCTGCACGCCAAATTTGCGGGCCGCTTCTGCGGTTTCCTCCGCAGCTTCGCGCGAGCTGTCAAAATGGATGGCCACATCATGACCCCGGTTCGCTAGGAACAGTGCCATTGCCCGTCCCAAACGCTTCGCGCCACCTGTAATCAGGGCTCGTTTCATCAGCGCACTCCTGCTTTTGTTTTTATCCCGCCTGCGTCCGCATGTGGATCAGGCAATAATAGCCAGAACATAGGCCGCATACGCGCCTGTCAAGCACAGCCCGAGCTTTCGCGTAATCGCGACGCCGCGCATTGCGAAAGGAAGCATCACAATGGCCGCCGCCAACATGACCCAGATATCGAAGCGCAGCATTTCGGCAGGCACAGGGAGAGGGCCAATCAAGCCGGCGAAGCCGATGATGCAAAGAATATTAAAGATGTTCGATCCGATCACATTCCCCATCATCAGATCCGTGCGGCCCTTAAAGGCAGCGGTGAGAGAGGTGGCGAGTTCGGGCAGGGATGTGCCAATTGCGACCAGCGTCAGCCCGATGACCGCCTCTGATAAGCCAGCAGCCAGCGCGATATCCGTGGCGCCTTTGACAAGGAAATCTGCCCCCACAGGCAGGCCGATCAATCCGAGGATCAGGAAAAGGGCAATTTTCTTGCTGGAAAGCTGTGGATCTTGTTCGAGCGCGTCCTCAGGGATCTGCGCGCGGCCCGCATTGGAGGCGCGATGCGTCAGCGCGTTCCTAACTTGGCCGAAGATCATGAGGAACAACGCCGTGAGCAAGACCAGCGCATGCGGTAGGCGGATCGGGCCTAGGAAGCATAGCACGATAAACAGAACGCTTGCCCCGATCATTATGAGATAGCTTTGGCGTGTCTCGGACGGGTGTGTGTGAACCGTCGCAATCAGGGCGGGTAGGCCAAGGACAAGAAGCACGTTCGCGATGTTCGATCCGACAACATTGCCCAAGGCGATCCCGGGAGAGTTATCGAGAACGGCGGCGACCGACACCATCAACTCCGGCGCGGATGTGCCGAAGGCAACAACGGTCAATCCGACGATCAGGGGGGGAATTCCGAGACGGAAGGCAAGCCCTGTCGCCCCGCGCACCAAGATATCGCCCGCGCCCACGAGCAAAACGAGGCCAAGCGCGACCATTCCCAAACTGATCATCATCCGCGTTTATCCTTACACCCGCAGGTTGCTTTCCCGACCAAGCGAGGTCTGCCGCATCGCGCGCAACGCCGTCCCTTTGGTAGACGTAGTTTTCCGAACATCGCGAGGACGGCCATCGCGATCAAAAAAAGGAGGACGATGCGTAGGAGCATTCTACAGGCCGAAACGGGCCCATGTGGCGCGCTCCTCGACCGTGTCCAAAACTGATCCTGCGAGGCTCATTCCGAAGCGCGACAGGAACGGACGCTTGCGGGCATAGGGTTCAAGCCGCACTTTTTCGCCATAGAGCGCGCGTAGTTTCGGCACGAGATGTGCCGTCCCGTCGATCAAGCCGATATCGGTTGCATCGGTGCCGGTCCAGATGTCGCCAGTGAAGATATCCTGATCTGTCTTCAGCCGTGTGCCGCGACGTTGCTCGACATGGGCCTTAAAGCTCTCGTGCATCGGCGCGAGAAGCTTTTTGAGCCGCTCGATATCCTCCGGTTTTTCCGGTTTGAACGGGTCCATGAAGCTTTTCGAGGCGCCGGCCGTGTGGACGCGCCGTTCAATCCCGTGTTTCGCGATCAGCTCGTGAAGGCCGAACCCGGAAGAAATCACACCAATCGATCCCACGATCGAGGTGCTATCGGCCCAGATGTCATCCGCGGCACAGGCAAGCCAGTAGCCGCCCGATGCGGCCACATCCTCGACGAAAGCATGAACCGGAGTTCCGGTTTCCTCGGCCAGCCGTCGAATGCGCGCCGCGATGAGCGAACTTTGCACGGGTGAGCCGCCGGGCGAATTGATAACCAGCGCAACTGCGGTGGGGTTTTTCTTGAACGCCCGTTCGATCAGCGGCGCGAGCGCGGCGTCCGACAGGCCTGCCGCGCCGGGGCGGGACGAGCCACCTATGACGCCCTCTAGGCGTAGAACCGGAACGCGAGGCGCGCGACGCGCGAGGTGCGAAAAGCGGGCGGGAAGAAGGCGAGATATATCCATGGAATAGGAGATAGAGACCGCCAACGCTTCCGACAAGGTCTGCATCAGAATTCGCGCATTAAAAATAGGGCGCGCGCGCCACCTCTTTCGCACTCGCGGGGGGCGTCGGGGATTGATAAGATCGACGTATGATCGACAAGCTTGAAATGTTCGTTGCACTCGCGCGGGAGGGCCATTTTGGCCGTGCCGCGACGGCGCATGGGGTGACGCAGCCGACGCTTTCTTCCGCGATCCGCGCGTTGGAAGATCAACTGGGCGTCCAGTTGGTCATCCGGGGTGCACGGTATCAGGGGCTGACGCCGGAGGGCCTGCGTACGCTCGATTGGGCGCGCAGGATCACACGTGACGCGCGTCATCTGCGCGACGAGATGCGCAGCGCGCGTCGTGGCGTCGCGGGGCATATTCGATTGGGCGTTATTCCGACCGCGCTGGCGCGGGTGGCGCAGATCACAGCGCCGTTCATGGCCGCGCATCCGCAGGTCCGTTTGACGATCCGGTCTGCCTCGTCGGCCGAGATTGTCGAGGGGTTGGAAACTTTCGAGCTGGACGCAGGCGTTAGTTATATCGACGGATTGCCGGCGCGCATTTCGCATGTCCCATTTTTCGAGGAACATTACCGCCTTGTCGAGCGGAGCAATGAGACCGGTCCGTTGCCTTGGGTTGAGGCCGCGTCCCGCCCCCTTTGCCTGTTGACGCCCGAGATGCAAAATCGCCGGATCATAGACCGGCACTTGGGCGAGGCGGGCGTTGAAACAGGAGTCGAAGCGCAGGCGCGGCTCTCGTCAAATTCTACGATCACATTGCTCGCGCATGTCGCACAGGGCGGCTGGTCGGCGATCTTGCCGCAGGCGCTGGCCGAGGGCGTTATGTTGCCTGCCGGCTGCACCGCGCGGGCTTTAACGCCGGAATTCACGCATCCGATCGGCATGATTTTGCCGTCGCGCGATCTGATTGGGCCTGCGTTGCAGGCGTTGCTCGGCCAGATTGAAGCTAAAGAGTGATAGGCGTTATCTATCACTCAACGGGATTGCGATATTGATTGACTGTTGAATGCCTTGTAGCGAGATCTTAGCCAAGGGAGACCCAGCCATGTCCATTCGCCAACGAACGCAGGAAATCTGTGCCGCTCATGCCGCAATGGAAGGGCCGCTTTTGCCGATCCTGCATTCTGTTCAGGCCGAATTCGGGTATTTGCCAGCTGAAGCCCTCGCGCCGATTGCGACGGCGTTGCAGATTTCCAACGCCGAATTGCACGGCGTGATCGAATTTTATCACGATTTCCATCGCGCCCCGCAGGCCAAACATGTGATCCGCGTGTGCCGCGCCGAGGCGTGTCAGGCGATGGGCGGCGCGTCGATGATTTCCGCGCTGGAGGTGGCTTTGGGCATGAAGCTGGGCGAGACGAAGAACGATGTGGCGTTGGAGGCGGTTTATTGCCTTGGGCTTTGCGCTTGTGCCCCTGCCGCGCAGGTGAATGGCGAATTGATCGGCCGCGCTACGGTTGATCGGCTGGTTTCGGAGGCGCGCGCATGAAAATTTACGTCCCTCAAGATGCCGCCGCCCGTGCTTTGGGGTCCGATGCCGTTGCCGCCGCGATTGGTCGCGCCGCCGCCGAGCGCGGGATTGCGGTTGAGATTGTTCGCAACGGAACCCGCGGGATGATCTGGCTGGAGCCGATGATCGAGATCGAGACGCCAAATGGCAGGATTGCTTACGGCCCGATGACGGTGGCCGATGTGCCCGCGCTGTTTGATGCGGGGGTGCATCCCAAAGAGCTGGGCCTGACCGAGGAAATCCCGTTCTTCAAATCGCAAACCCGTTTGACCTTCGCGCGGGTGGGCGTGATTGATCCTTTGTCGTTGGAGGATTACCGCGCCCATGGCGGGATTGTGGGATTGGAAAACGCCCGCAAAATGACCCGCGATCAGCGGCTCGATGAGGTTTCGGCCTCCGGTCTGCGCGGCCGGGGCGGTGCGGGCTTCCCAGCGGGGATCAAATGGAAAACCGTGGCGCTGGCCCCCGCGGACCGCCGGTATATCGTGTGCAACGCCGATGAGGGCGATAGCGGCACGTTTGCGGACCGGATGTTGATGGAGGGCGATCCGTTCACCTTGATCGAGGGGATGGCGATTGCGGGGCTCAGCGTGGGCGCGTCGATGGGCTATGTTTATATTCGGTCGGAATATCCCGATGCGATCCGGATCATGTCGGCCGCGGTCGAGATTGCGCGGACGCAAGGCATTTTGGGCAAAGATTTCAACATGGAAATCCGCGTCGGCGCGGGGGCCTATGTGTGCGGCGAGGAAACTTCGTTGCTGAATTCCTTGGAGGGCAAGCGCGGCGTGGTGCGTGCGAAGCCGCCGCTGCCCGCGATTGAAGGGTTCATGGGGCGGCCAACGGTGGTCAATAACGTCCTCACGCTGGCCTCGATCCCGTGGATTTTCGCCAATGGCGCGCAGGCCTATGCCGATTTCGGGATTGGCCGCTCGCGCGGGACGATGCCGCTGCAACTGGCGGGAAATATCAAATTTGGCGGGCTGTATGAGACCGCGTTTGGCACCAGTTTGGGCGAGATCGTCGAGACGATTGGCGGCGGCACGGCGTCGGGCGGCAAGGTCAAAGCCATTCAGGTAGGTGGGCCTTTGGGCGCGTATTTCACGCCCCAACAATATGATACGCCGTTTGGCTATGAGGAATTCGCGGGCAAGGACGGGCTGATTGGCCATGCGGGCATCGTGGTGTTTGACGAGAGTGCCGACATGCCCCAGCTCGCGCGGTTTGCGATGGAATTTTGCGCGGTGGAAAGCTGTGGCAAATGCACGCCGTGCCGGATTGGCGCGGTGCGCGGGGTGGAGACGATTGATCGGATGCTGGCGGGCGATCCTGAGGCGGAGGAGTTGCTCCTCGATCTGTGCCACACGATGAAACACGGCTCGCTTTGTGCGCTGGGCGGGTTCACGCCCTATCCGGTGCTCTCCGCGCTGACCCATTTCCCGCAGGAATTTTCCCCTCTGAAGGAGGCCGCTGAATGAAAGATTTCATCCTTCCCGATATGGGCACGCCTGTGAAATCGGGCAAACCGATCACGCTGACCATCGACGGCCAGAAAGTGACCGTGCCTGCGGGCACGTCTGTGATGCGGGCCGCGAAAGAGGCGGGGATCACGGTTCCCAAGCTGTGCGCGACCGATAGCATTGATCCGATCGGCTCGTGCCGGCTGTGCATGGTGGAGATCAAGGGCCATCGCGGCACGCCCGCGTCCTGCACCACGCCGGCCACGGACGGGATGGAGGTTCACACCCAAACCACCCATCTCAAACGCCTGCGCAAGGGCGTGATGGAGCTCTATATCTCCGATCACCCTCTGGATTGTTTGACCTGCGCGGCGAATGGCGATTGCGAATTGCAGGATATGGCGGGGGCGGTGGGCCTGCGCGATGTGCGCTATACGAAGGGCGAAAACCATTTCGAGGTGCGCGCCAATGGCGAGGCCAATCCGCGCTACATCGCCAAGGATATTTCCAACCCATATTTCAGCTATGATCCGGCGAAATGTATCGTCTGCATGCGCTGCGTGCGGGCCTGTGAAGAGGTGCAGGGCACCTTTGCGCTGACGATTGAGGGCCGTGGGTTTGACGCGCGGATTTCGACGGCGGCGCCCGATTTTCTCGCCTCCGATTGCGTGTCTTGCGGCGCTTGTGTGCAGGCCTGCCCGACGGCGACTTTGGTCGAGAAATCGGTTGAAGAGATCGGCACGCCGGAGCGATCCATCGTTACCACCTGCGCCTATTGCGGGGTGGGATGTTCCTTCGAGGCGCAGATGCGCGGCGATGAATTGGTCCGCATGGTGCCCTATAAAGGCGGCGAGGCGAACCGCGGCCA
The DNA here is from genome assembly GCF_042466415.1 of Albirhodobacter sp. R86504. Lineage (NCBI taxonomy): Bacteria > Pseudomonadati > Pseudomonadota > Alphaproteobacteria > Rhodobacterales > Paracoccaceae > Albirhodobacter > Albirhodobacter sp. R86504. The sequence continues at coordinate 2,557,248 of NZ_JAXHCH010000002.1, forward strand.
TTCCTGCGTGAAGGGGCGATTTGCGTGGGGCTATGCCAACCACCAAGACCGGATTTTGTACCCGATGATCCGCGATCAGATCACCGATCCTTGGCGCGAAGTGTCGTGGAGCGAGGCGCTGGAGTTCACCGCCAACCGCCTGCGCGCGATTGAGGCAAGGCATGGCAAGGATGCGATGGGGGTGATTACCTCCTCGCGTTGCACCAATGAGGAAACATTCCTCGTGCAGAAACTGACCCGCGCGGTGTTTGGCAATAACAACACCGATACCTGCGCGCGCGTGTGCCATTCGCCCACCGGATACGGGCTGAAACAGACGTTTGGCACCTCCGCCGGCACGCAGAATTTCGACAGTGTCGAGCATGTCGATTGCGCGCTGATTATCGGCGCGAACCCGACCGACGGGCATCCGGTGTTCGCCTCGCGGCTGCGCAAACGGCTGCGGCAGGGGGCATCGTTGATCGTGGCCGATCCGCGCCGGACCGATCTTTTGAACACGCCGCATCTGAATGAGGCGCATCATCTTGCGCTGAAACCGGGGACGAATGTGGCGGTGCTGTCGGCCTTCGCGCATGTGATTTTGACCGAAGGGCTGGAGGATAAAGCCTTCATTCGGGATCGTTGCGATACCGAGGAATTCGCGGATTACGCCGAGTTTATCGCCGATCCGCGTCATGCCCCCGAAGCCGTGGAGGCGCAAACCGGCGTGCCTGCCGCGTCCTTGCGGGCCGCCGCGCGGGCCTTTGCCGCCGCACCGAATGGCGCGATTTACTACGGGCTGGGCGTGACCGAACATTCCCAAGGATCGACCACGGTGATGGCGATTGCGAACCTTGCGATGCTCACCGGAAATATCGGCCGCGAGGGCGTGGGTGTGAACCCGCTGCGCGGACAAAACAACGTGCAAGGCGCCTGCGATATGGGCAGCTTCCCGAATGAATTGCCGGGCTATCGGCATGTCTCCGATGACACTGCGCGCGAGATTTTTGAACGCGCTTGGGGGGTGACTTTGCCGTCCGAGCCGGGGTTGCGGATCCCGAATATGCTGGATGAGGCGGTCGCCGGAAACTTCCGCGCGCTCTATTGCCAAGGCGAGGATATCTTGCAATCCGATCCCGATACCAAGCACGTCGCGGCGGGTTTGGCGGCGATGGATTGCGTGATCGTCCACGATCTTTTCCTCAACGAGACGGCGAATTACGCGCATGTGTTCCTGCCCGGATCGACCTTCTTGGAAAAGGACGGCACCTTCACCAATGCCGAGCGCCGGATTAACCGTGTGCGCAAAGTGATGGCGCCGAAGAATGGCTATGCCGATTGGGAAATCACCCAGATGCTGGCCAATGCGCTGGGCGCGGGGTGGAATTACACCCATCCGAGCCAGATCATGGACGAGATCGCGGCCACCACGCCGGGCTTTGCCAATGTCAGCTACGCGATGTTGGAGGATCGCGGGTCGGTGCAATGGCCGTGCAATGACGATGCGCCGGATGGCTCTCCGATCATGCATGTGGATGCGTTTGTGCGCGGCAAGGGGCGGTTCATCCGCACCGAATATGTCGCGACCGAGGAACGCTCCGGCCCGCGCTTCCCGCTGTTGCTGACCACGGGGCGTGTGCTTGCGCATTATAACGTGGGCGCCCAGACGCGGCGCACGGAGAATACCGCGTGGCACCCCGAGGATGTGTTGGAAATCCACCCGCATGATGCCGAAAATCGCGGCGTGAAGGAGGGCGATTTCGTCCGCCTTGCGTCCCGCGCGGGGGAAACCACCTTGCGCGCGCAGATTACGGAACGGGTGGCCCCGGGCGTGGTCTACACCACCTTCCACCATCCGGTGACGCAGGCGAATGTGGTCACCACCGACAATTCCGATTGGGCCACGAATTGCCCGGAATATAAGGTGACGGCGGTGCAGGTCTCTGCGTCCAACGGCCCATCGGATTGGCAGGAAACCTATGCCGCGCAGGCGACACAGGCGCGGCGGATTGAGGCTGCTGAATAATGGATGTCTGGCGGGAAACCGGCACAGGGGCGTTGGCGATTGAGGCGCCCGTTGCACTGGTTTTCGACGGCAGTACACAGGCCGTTATGATGGCGTCGCCTTCAGATCTGGAGGATTTCGCGCTGGGCTTCGCGCTCACCGAAGGGGTGATCGATGGGCCAGACGATGTGGTGCGTTTCGAGGCGTGTGAACAAGAGCTGGGGCTTGAGGCGCGTATGTGGCTCAAGCCGGAGCTGAGCGCTCGATTGAATGCGCGGCGCCGCGCGATGTTGGGGCCTGTCGGGTGCGGTCTTTGTGGCATCGACAGCTTGAAAGAGGCCCTGCGGCCAGCGCGTCTAGTGGGGCGGACGGTTACATTGGGGCGCGAAGACCCATCGCGCGCGATGGCATCGTTGCGCGCGGCACAGCCTTTGCAAGATGCGACACGTGCAGCCCATGCTGCGGCGCTTTGGTCTGCGGAGGGCGGGTTGCATGTGCTGCGCGAGGATATTGGCCGGCATAACGCACTGGACAAGCTTGCAGGTGCTCTGGCGCGGTCCGCAGTCGGGCGGCTGGGGCAGGGGGGTATTTTGGTCCTCACGTCACGCCTGTCCGTTGACTTGGTGCAGAAGGCGGGAATGATCGGCGCGGAGGTTATCGTCGCAGCCGGCGCGCCCACGTCATTGGCCGTTGATGAGGCCGCGCGCGCGGGCATTACACTGATCGGGCGTACGCGCGATACGAGCTACGAGATTTACACCCACGAATTCCGCATTCGAGAGGCCGCATGAAACTGACCAAAATGGCAAACCAGATAGCAACCTTCTTCGCGAGCCAGCGCGGCGATCAACCGGCAGCGATTGCGGCGCATTTGAATGAGAACTGGGCGCCCAAAATGCGCGCCGATTTTCTCGCGCAAGATGACGAGGCCGATCAGCATCCGCTGCTTGTTCAGGCCAAGCCTCTGATCCGGTCGTAACTTAGATCGACACGCCACGCGCCGTCAGGTTTTGGCATTCGTCCGTTCGATATAGTTCCGAAGCTCCTCCGCTTCGTGGCGCGCATCACGCAGCCCGTCCATCGCCGCGCGAAGTTCGGCCTCGGTCTGGCTGATCTGGTTGGTCAACTCGGATTCGCGCTGTTCGATATAGGTGATGGCCTGATCGCGCATTTCTTCGGCCTCATGCAAAGCCTGCGCCATTTGCTCCAACTCGCCCATATCCGCGCGGGTAACGCGGGTAAGGCGGTGGATCAGCCATGAGGCGAACCAACCCAAGGTGAAGGCGACGATCAGGATAATCGCGGTCGCGATCACAAATTCGGTTCTGTTCATCGGATATCCCTCAGTTTTGTTGCGGACGCGCTTTGGGGCGTCTTGTCGTCTGGGTTGCGGGGGTCAATATCGTGCCGGTTTCGGCTGCGGCATCATCGCCGTCTTCGCCGTCTTTCGGCGGCGCCGCGCCCTCGTCAGCTTTTTCAGGCGCCGGGGTGGCGGCAACGGTGCCGTCCGCAGGGGGCAGGGCGACGGGGCGGTTGACCGGCGCCGCATCAAGCAGCACGAATTCAATCCGCCGATTGGCCTCGCGACCGACTTCCGTATCATTCGGCGCGACAGGTTGGCTCGGGCCGTAGCCTTGCGCGCTGAGGTATTCGGTGTTGACGCGGCGCTCCATCAAGGCGCGCAAAACGGCCGTAGCGCGGTCTTGCGACAGTGCCATGTTGAATTCGTCAGATCCTTGGCTATCCGTATGACCCGCGATTTCCATTTTGAAATCGGCGCAATCTTTCATCAAACCGGCAAGCGTATCGAGAACCGCGCCGCCGCCCTCGGCCACGACAGATGCGCCCGGCTCGAAGTTGATTTTTGCCTTGGCAAGGGCACCGTTCAGCATGTCTGTGCATTCCGCCCCTGTCGGAAGGCCAAGAATTGGATCAAGCCGTTTGTCATAGCGCACATCGAGATCGAATCGGGAGTGTTCGCCCAAGCGATCCGTCAGAATGCGCGAAATTGCGTCCGAGCCAAGCGTGTTGCCCGATACGCCGCTGATTTTAATCAGATCTGGCGTGACGACAGCCTCGCCCTCGGCCAGTTGCGAGAGGGCTTCGATCGCCGAGAGCGACCGCAAAGCCCACCCTGCGGGCAAAGTGTCATCGACGCGGGTTGCACCGTACACATTCGAGGCACCAAAGCGCGCGCGCGCCAAAATTTCCGCCGCTTCGCGCAGGCGCTCGTCTGACAGGCGCCCACGCAATTGCACTTGGCCCTTTGAAGACAGCACTGCCGAGAATTCAGGCCCGCCAGCAGGCAGCGCATCTGCTTTCTTCGTTAGCTCCGCTTTGAGGGAAAAGACCTCCGGCAAGTTCGATTCCAACTCGCCAACGATCCGATCGAAATCGGCCTGCGTCACGGTATCCGCCGCGATCAGCGAGATATCCGCATCCGATACTGTGACAAGGCCGGCGCCCATGTCTTTAAGCGCCTTGATGGTCATCTCCGTGGCTTCGCCCCAGCGCGTTGAAGGGGTGCCCATGCCAACGGTGCATCCTGCGCCGGCTGGTACGCCTGCGGCGGTTGCTGCCGCGAGGATGCGCGCCTTTGCCCGGTCGGTGTCGGCCGAGCAGGCATCAAAGCGCGCGCCGTCGCCATCGATGACGAACCGCAATGTGAACGGGGTTATGACGGGGCGGGGGGCGGAAATATCGCTTTGGAGGGCGATCGCAGCGGGTTTGCGGCGGGCAAGATCTGCGTCGATCCGCGCTTTCTCGGCCGCGCTGTTCGTGATGGCGGTGACGGCAACCTTCCCGGGAGCAACAGAAATTTTGGAGCGGGGAAGTGTATTCAGTGTCAATATCCCGAAATCGAGCGCTGATTGCCATCCCTTCGGTTCGGCGTAATCTGCCGCTTCCAGCATGTCTTTGACGGCGGCTGTGCCTGCAATCGTCTCGATCCGCTCCATAAAGGCTTCACGATCCATCGACGCCGGAACGAGACCGATGAGCGATATCCCGTCATCATTGCGCAAAATTTCGAGCGAGAAATTCGGCGGCGTCGCCTCCTTTTGGACTTCAACCTCCGTGAGGTCGATCACCCGCGTGGCCTCGACAACAGAGGCCGCTTTGGTCAGCGCGCGAAACCGGTTTGCTTCGGTTGGCGCCGTGCCCGAAATCTGAACCAAAAGGCCGTCGGTCTCGACATTCGCCCAGCTATAACCTGCGGCTTCGAGTTCGACCCGCATGAGCGACCTTGACCGCTTCTCGATGATGGTAGCCGAGCCACCAGCAATAAACGCCGACACAACGGTCGCGGCGGTGAAGGCAGAAATCGTCAGGATCTTCGGGCTGAGCCGCATAAGCATATGGCCTTCATGTGGTCTGAGGTGCCAATTCATTAGCGGTCGAACCTCAGAGGTTCAATCACACGACCGCAGCACAGGCGATAAATAGCGCAGCCAGAAGGCCTGTGTCACGATTAGACCGGAACAAATGCAAGCAAATATCCGTGTCATTAATATCGAGGCGGCGTAGCTGCCACCACATATGCCAACCCATCGCCCAAGGCGCGGCTAAGGCAATGGCCAGTTTGATGACGTTATCTTGCGGAAGAAGCGCGACCAAAATCGCCCCCGTCATCAGCACGACACTTAAAATCTGGAACCGCACGAGCCACACGCCTGTGCGGTCACCAAATAGGCGCGCGGTGGATTTGACGCCGATAAGCGCGTCATCTTCTTTGTCTTGATGGGCATAAATAGTATCGTAGAACAAAGTCCATGCGATGCCCGAGAGATACAACAAGATCGCAGGCCAGCCGAGGGATCCAGTGTGCGCGACCCAAGCCAGCAGCGCGCCCCAGTTGAACGCAAGGCCCAAGAATACCTGCGGCCACCATGTGAAGCGTTTTGCGAACGGATAGACCGCAACGGGAGCGAGCGCGATCAACCCCATAAGGACCGCGGCGCCATTGAACGATAGCAAGATGAGCGCAGCGACGCCCATTTGGAGGAGCATCCAGATCAGGGCGCCTTTTGGCGTGACCTGACCCGAGGGAATCGGGCGTGACCGCGTGCGGGCGACGGCGACATCAAACTCCCGATCCGTAAAGTCATTCCATGTGCACCCCGCACCGCGCATCAAAACAGCGCCAATCGCGCAGCCCGCAAGGATCCAAAGATCTTCATATCGTGGGCCGGTTGTTGCCGCCGCAAGCGCAAGCCCCCACCAGCAAGGAAGCAGCAAAAGCCATGTCCCAATCGGACGATCCGCCCGCGAAAGACGCAGCCAAGGGCGGCTCCACGCTGGGGCAGTCTCATCGACCCAATTCCCGCGGACGGCATCGGCCACCTGCCCCGCTGGCCGCGCGACATTCTCTGGCATCTTTCGTGGTTCGGACATACAGTTGCCCCCATGGAAAAGGCTAAAATCAGGCTCCATGTAGAGCATCATTTGGGGCAGGGGCAACCGTTGCCGCTCAACGAGGCGCAAGCGCATTACCTTGTCTCGGTAATGCGGCAGGGCGTCGGCGCGCGAGTCACCGTGTTCAATGGCACGGATGGCGAGTGGCAGGCCGAGATCACACGGGCGGCAAAGCGCGGCGGCGATCTCGTCTGCGTGGCACAATCAGGGCCACAGCTATCGCCGCCTGATCTATGGCTTTTATTTGCGCCGATCAAAAAAGCCCGCACTGATTTTATCGTCGAGAAAGCGACCGAGCTTGGCGTTGCCGCGATTTTTCCCGTGCAGACACGATTCACCAACTCGGAACGCCTGCGGCAGGACAAACTTCAGGCCCATGCCGTGGAAGCCGCGGAACAATGCGGCGGGACATATGTTCCGATGGTTCACGATATTCAGAATATTTGGAAAGTGCTGGATAATTGGGTGGTTACAGGCCAATCTGTGCGGCAAATCCTTTGGGCTGATAAGTCGCTCGTAGGCGCAGGAGAGACTCTTGAGGCCTTGGCGGAGCGCGCCAGCACCTTTGCGACAGGGCCGCAGCCGTGGGCGATTTTGATCGGGCCCGAGGGTGGCTTTTCGACGACAGAGCGCGAGAAGTTGCGAGCTTTACCGTTTGTTCATCCGATTTCGTTAGGCCCAAGGATCTTGCGCGCTGATACGGCGGTCTGCGCGGCTGTGACGCTATGGCAAACCGCTCTTGGAGATTGGGCTTGATGCGGATCGAAATCCGACCCGTTTTGCGGGCGCGCCTTTACCGTTTTCGCGAAGTCCTTGCGGCATTGGGGGCGATCGGCCTTGCTCTGTGGGTTGCGAGTTTTGGCGGGTATTTCTTAACGCCACTGGGATTCGCGCTGGCAGCCTTGGCCGCGACATGGGGGATCATTGCGCTGCGCCGCGCCCGCTTTGCGCATCCCGTGACGGCGCCAGGCTTGGTGGATCTGGATGAGGGACGCATCGGCTATTTCGGCGCTGGCCAAGGGCTTGGCGGTTATATCGAAATTGATGATCTGGCGGAAATACGTTTGATCTCGTTGCGTCAAGCGCCACATTGGCGGCTAAAATCAACGGACGGGCGCGCAATTGTCATACCGGCAAGTACGACGCATGCGGAAAAACTCTATGATGCTTTCGCGCGTTTGCCGGGCATTGATATGGCGGTGCTGACAAATGCGCTGACCAAAGCGCAGGCAAACCCGCCGCCGGAATTCGCAATTGGGCAGGGGCGTTCGGGTGCTGAACTGCCCCCGCGCATTGGCGCACAAAGTCTGTGGCGTCGCGCCCCTTGACACCGCGCGCTACGCGCCCCACCTCTAGCCACACTCTAAGAAACCCAACCGCCACGGAGCCTCAATATGTCCATTCCCCAGCAAGGTGGCGGTCTTATCGAATCCTTCGATCAACTCGCACAGTATATCGCGTCCGGCGAAAAGCCGCGGGACGCGTGGCGGATCGGGACCGAGCATGAAAAATTCGGCTACTTAACCGACAGCCTTTTGCCGCTTCCTTACGCAGGCGAGAGATCAATCCAGTCAATCCTTGAGGCGCTCCAGCATCGCTTCGGATGGGAGCCGATCTTCGAGCAAGGCATGATTATCGGCCTCACGCGGAATGGCGCTAACATATCGCTCGAGCCGGGTGGCCAGTTGGAGCTTTCCGGCGCGCCACTTAAAGATATGCATGCTGCGGCGCATGAATTGCAGGATCATTTGCGCGAAGTTCATTCGATCACCGATGCGATGGGGATTCAGTTTTTGGGTCTGGGCGCGGCGCCGCAATGGTCGCATGACCAAATGCCGATGATGCCGAAGGGCCGTTATCGTTTGATGACGGATTATATGGGCCGCGTTGGTACGCATGGCACGCAGATGATGTATCGGACATCGACTGTTCAGGTGAATCTCGACTTCGCCTCCGAGTCGGATATGGTCCTCAAAATGCGAACGGCGATCGCCCTGCAACCGGTCGCCACGGCGCTTTTCGCATCGTCTCCGTTGTTTGAGGGAAAGCCGAACGGCCATAAGTCGTGGCGCTCGCGGATTTGGCGCGGGCTTGATGATGCGCGCACGGGTATGCTGCCGTTCTTCTTCGAGGATGGTATGGGGTATGAGCGTTATGTCGATTACGTTCTCGATACGCCGATGTATTTCGTCTACCGCGACGGCAATTACATCAACGCACTTGGGCAAAGCTTCCGCGATTTCTTACGTGGCGAGTTGCCAGCGCTGCCGGGCGAAAAGCCGACCTTGTCGGATTGGGCGGATCACATGACGACCGTGTTCCCCGAAGCGCGCGTCAAAAAATACATCGAGATGCGTGGCGCGGATGTGGGGGATGTCCGTCACATCAACGCGTTGCCCGCGTTTTGGACGGGCTTGATGTATAATCAAACGGCGTTGGATGGCGCGTGGGATCTTGTCAAAGGGTTCGATCCGCAAACCCGCGAGGGTCTGCGGATTGCCGCGTCGGTTTCTGGCCTTCAGGGCGAGGCGAATGGCATTCGTCTGCATGATTTGGCGCGCGAGGCTGTCGCGCTCTCGAAAACGGGGTTGGCCGCGCGGGCGATGGCGTCTCAGGATGGCTTGTTGCCCGACGAGACACATTACCTCGCGCCGGTTGAGGAAAGCGTCGCGACAGGCCGGACCATGGCGGACGATATTTTGGAAAACTGGAATGGGGCTTGGCAGGGTGATATCACGAAGATCTACGAGGGATATAACCTGTGAACTGATCGCCTTGGTGGATCGAAAAAGGGGATGCGCAAGCATCCTCTTTTGCATTGAGCAGTTTAGCTCTTCTTACCGATCTTTGGTTCGGTGCCGTCGGCAATCCGCGCGATGTTGGCTTTGTGGCGGTAAAACACCAATGCGGCCAAAAGCGCGCAAAGGATCATCAGATCCGCGCGCCCTAAAACATAGGCCAGCGGCACGGAGGCCGCAGCCGCGATCAGCGCCGAAAGCGAGGAAATCCGGCTTATGAAAGCCGTCAAGAGCCATGTCGCGCAGGCGGCAAGCCCCAAGGGCCATGCCAAAGCAAGCAATGTGCCCAAGAATGTCGCGACCCCTTTTCCGCCTTTAAAGCCCAGCCAGATCGGGAAAACATGCCCCAGAAATGCGGCCCCGCCGGCGATCTGCGCGGCGTGTTCCCCTAGGAGGGCGCGCGCAATGAGCACGGCGATTGCGCCTTTACCGCTATCGAGCAACAAGGTCGCCAGCGCTGCGGGCTTGTTGCCCGTGCGCAAAACGTTTGTCGCGCCGATATTCCCCGACCCGATCTGGCGCAGATCGCCCAGTCCTAAAGCGCGCGTGATCACGAGGCCGAAGGGCACCGACCCGAGCAAATAGCCCCCGAAAGCCGCGAAGATTAGTGTCATCATCATGTGGTCTCCGCACAAAAGACTTCGACGCCCGCGACGAAGCTACGCAGAACGCGCCCCTCCATCCGTGTCCCGTCGAAGGGGGTGTTTTTCGATTTCGATTTCAACGCGAATCGGTCCAACAGGAACGGTGCGTCCGGGTCAAACAGGACCAGATCCGCAGGCGCTCCTTCCGCCATTCGGCCCTGTTCAAGGGATAGGCGCTTTGCCGGATTCAGCGCACAAGCGCGGAAAATCTCCGGAAGTGTCAGATGGCCGGAATGGTAAAGCCGCATCAAGGCGGGCAGGAATGTCTCCAGCGCAACCGCCCCCGCATCGGCTTCGTCGAAGGGCAGGCGTTTGCTTTCCTCATCCGCAGGTGTGTGCATCGAGCAAATGATATCGATGAGCCCCGACCGCACGGCCTCGACGATTGCGAGGCGATCTTCTTCTGCCCGCAGCGGTGGTGTGAATTTGAAGAAGGTACGATAATCGCCCACGTCAAACTCGTTGAGCGTCAAATGGTGGATAGAGACGCCAGCTGTAACGTCCAACCCGTTGGCCTTCGCACGTTCCAGCGCGGGCAATGTGCGCGCGCAGGTGACTTGGTCGGCGTGATAACGCGCGCCTGTCATCTCGACGAGGCCCATATCACGGTCAAACCCGATGCGTTCCGCCAAAGGAGACACACCTGAGAGCCCGCGCAGTGACGCGAATTTGCCGCTGGTGACGGACGCGCCTTTTGAAAGTTCTGGCTCTTGTGGATGCCCGATGATCAGCGCGCCTAGCGAGCGGGCGTAGGTCATCGCGCGAGCGAGCGCCTTGGGCGCGGTCGAAACATTGTTCCCGTCGGTGAACGCCACCGCACCGGCATCCAGAAGGAAGCCAAGCTCGGTCATCTCGCGGCCCTCGCGCCCCTTCGTCAAGGCCGCCATGTGCAGGATGCGCACAGGGGCGTCTTCGGCGCGCCGTCTTACATATTCGAGGACTTCTGGCGTATCGATTGCGGGCAAGGTGTCAGGGCGCGCGACAACCGTCGTAACGCCGCCCGCCGCCGCCGCTAAGCCCGCCGATCGCAGGCTTTCCTTATGGCGCTCACCCGGCTCGCCGATTTTTACGCCGATATCAATAATTCCCGGCGCGAGGCATTTGCCCTTGCAGTCAATGACGCGCGCGCCCTCCGGTGCGCTCATTGGGCCGATTGCGGCGATGCGACCATCGTCGATCACCACATTTCCGAGGGTTTCGGTCATAGCTTCTGGATCAATCAGTCGCGCATTTTGCAAGAATACAATCATTCCATCTCCTGTGCGATCTCGCGCATCATCGCATAAACTTGTTCTGCCCCGTCGATATTTTCAAATCCGTAGGGCCGAGTTGATGTTTGTTGCCGCCCTCGAGTGGCCGAAACCTGCGGGCGCGCAAAGGTCACGGACGGTTTGCGCCCTTTATGCAGTCGCAAGGGGGTGTGGGGCGTAATCGCCACGCGCTCGGCCGTACCATTGCTTTGCATGATATATGCGGCGCGTGTCGTTAAGAGATACTGCGGCGCGTCACTGGCATGTACGGCATCGGCGGCGGCGTTTCCCTGAGCAGGCGTCAGCGCCGCCTTGAGGCTGCGAAGCCCTCTAAAAAGAAAAATGAGGCCGAAGGCCCAGATAAAGCCGCCGCCGCGCGCCGCTATCGACATCCAGAAGATCGAAAATCCGGTCATGAGAGCTGCGCCGAATAGGCTTGGCTTGCGCACGACGAGCCGCGCCAATGCGGCGCGAGGCTGGCCTTGCCATAAGATGGCCTCGTTTGTTCCGACAATCCCGCGCCATCGGGCGGGGATGTTGGCACGCTCGGGCGCATCGGGCACGGTGTGCTGCGGGGGCGTCTGCGCGAAACGATCCGGCTCGCGGAGCACGACCGGCTCAGCCGGCGATGGCGCTTGATTGGGCGCGGGTAGCGGCGGCGGCGTGGAATGGTCTCGCTGACGGCTCATCGGCGCGCTCTCGAAGGATGCGCGCGCCTCATGCATACGCCGTATCCGCTAGGCGACCACGTTCGGCCCGCAGGTTTTGCGCCAGCAGATCCATGCAGGCCATGCGCACCGCTACGCCCATTTCCACTTGATCCTGAATCACTGAGCGGTTGATGTCATCTGCGATGGTCCCATCAATTTCGACGCCTCGATTCATAGGGCCGGGATGCATAACAATTGCGTCGTCTTTCGCATAGGCGAGCTTCTCGGCGTCGAGCCCGTAGCGATGGAAATATTCTCGTTCGGACGGAATAAAGCCGCCATCCATCCGTTCTTTTTGAAGTCGTAACATCATGACAACATCGGCGCCCTCAAGACCCTTGCGCATGTCATCAAACACTTCGCATCCGAAATGCTCGACGCCCGATGGCATCAAGGTGGGCGGGGCAATCAAACGAACACGGTTTTCCATTTTCCCGAGCAAAATGAGATTTGATCGAGCAACACGGCTATGGGCCACATCGCCGCAAATCGCGACCGTCAGGCGCGAAATCCGGCCCTTTGCGCGCCGGATCGTCAGCGCATCCAAAAGCGCTTGCGTCGGATGCTCGTGCTTGCCGTCGCCCGCATTGAGCACCGCGCAATTCACTTTTTCTGCCAGCAAATTGACCGCGCCAGAGGAGCCGTGACGCACAACCAGCAGATCCGGGCGCATCGCATTGAGCGTCATCGCCGTGTCGATCAGCGTCTCGCCCTTTTTGACGGAGGAGTTCTGCATCGACATATTCATCACATCCGCGCCGAGGCGTTTTCCCGCCAACTCGAAGCTGGCCTGTGTGCGGGTCGAATTTTCGAAAAACATGTTGATTTGCGTCATCCCCGCGAGCGCATCGGTGCGCTTCACGGTGCGGCGGTTCAAATCGACATAACGGTCTGCGAGATCAAGAACGGTGCGAATGTCCTCTTGGCTGAGGTATTCGATCCCCAATAGGTGCCGTGCGCGGAAGGTCATCGCGGGCTCTCCGATGTTGTTTTCCCGCTTATGCCAAATGCCTGCGCTCCCGACAATGCTTAAGGCGTGCGTCGGGGCGGTGATGGGCGCGCGCACTATCCGGCGTTTACCTTGGACGGCTGAGGCAATAGGATTGACGGCATGGAATCGGCGCAAAATTTACCCATTGATCTCTACACCGCAGCAGCCCTCTTGGAGTGGCAGCTCGAAATGGGTGCGGATGAGGGGATACTCGATGCGCCCCTAAACCGCTATCATTTGCCCGAGCGCGCAGAGCCGATGCCAATGGCGCGCAGTTCTGCGCCCAGCCGAGCGTCGGCGCCCAACCAGATCGAGGCGCGGCGCGATGTGGAGCGCGGTGACCAACCGCCCGCGCGCGGCCCCGCGCCCGAAATCCACCGCGCTCCGCAGGGACCTGACCCCGTTGAAGCTGCGCGGACGACGGCGATGAAGGCGACGTCGCTTGAGACGCTTCGCGACCTGTTGGAAGCGTTCGAGCATTGCGAGCCAAAAAAAGGGGCGCGCAATTGCATTTTCGGGGGGGGACACCCGCAAGCGCGCGTGCTCTTTCTCACGGAAGCGCCAGTCCGCGAAGAAGATGTCGCGGCAAGCATGATGACGGGGCACGAGGGCGTGATGTTTGATAAGATGGTGTCAGCCATCGGCTTGACGCGCGATCCGACCGACGCGAACCGCGCGGTTTACCTCTTGCCGGTGCTGCCTTGGCGCCCGCCCGGCGATCGCGACATGACATCGCAGGAGTTTGCGATGATGGCGCCTTTCATCGCTCGGCATGTCGAGTTCGTTGACCCTGATGTCGTCGTGATGATGGGCAATAGTGCTTGCGCGATGGGCCTAGGGCGGCCGTTGGCGCAAACAAGTGTTACCCGTGTGCGGGGGCAATGGCTCACAGCGTTCGGAAAGCCGGCTTTAGCGATGGCCCATCCGCGCAACCTGATCTCAACGCCCGCGGAAAAGCGCAATGCGTGGACTGATTTGCTCGAACTTCGGGCGCGACTCGCGATTTGATCCGGCTAGAGTGCCTCACACCCGGTTATCTCATATGCTTCGCCACCGCTCAAAACCGTAAACCGCAGGGCTGCGAGATTGATATCAAACGGCGCTGCTGCATCGGGCACGATCTCGGCGGTTGAAATAAGACCCTCGCCGACGCGGCGCGTATCGGATTCCGAAATCCAGACGGGCATATCGAGCAGTTCGAACAGCGCGACCTCGCTTTCGACATATCCGTCAGGTGGATTTTGAGAGGTCGAGAGGATCGCTTCGCGCGCGGCGAAGGCGAGCGCTTGCGGCGTGAGTGGCGCGCCGCTCGGAGGGGGCAGATCGATATGGGCCGTGACGCGCATCCCGTCGCGGATCGGCTCGGCGCTGCAGTGAGCAAGCCCGGGCCGTTTTTGGGGTGTCGCGGCCAACGCGCGCACGATTTCGGGATCGCGGGTCGCATCGCGGGCTGCGGCCAGATCCGCCTTCAGTTCAACCTCGACGGGCACGCAGATTTCTTCGCAAACGCCCATCGAGATTAGGGCTGAGAGGGCGATCGGTGCACTGGCATCTTGCGGCGTTATCCGGATCGGAAGGACCAATTCGTGATGGTATCCAACCGTCCGCAAGCCAGCACTTTCGAACACCTCGGGCTTTGGCCAGAGAATTTCCGTAGCGGCGATATTTTCCGACCCTGCAAAGCTAAACAGTGGTGGAATCCCTGCGTCACCGGGCGCCCGCCAGTAAGTTTTCCATCCATCGGCAAGCGAAATTCGAACCGCTGCAATCTGCGCGCCGTCGTCTTCGGCCCAACCAGACACAACCGAGGTTTCCATCACGCCGGCTGGGGCGGATTGCGCAGACGCTGCGGCTGCGCAAATGAGTAAGACGGATGCTGCACCGCAAGCGGTCAACACGCGTCGGTCGCGCGAGGTTGGGCGATGAAAACTGGGGGCGAGAGACATAAACATGCTGGCTGCATAGCGCCCCTTCGATCCTTGCGCAAAGTCACAAAACCGCGTGTTGCGATGAATTTACGGCCGCGATGGCCTGCGCGCCACATTCGGGCGGCGCGTGTTTACGCAATGTTGGAAATATTGCGGACCCAAGTGCGATTGCCCTTGAAACCACGCCAACGGCACGCAACTTTAAACAGATGGAAGCCTATCAAATGGATCTCACTGGAAAGCTTTTGATCGCGATGCCCGGAATGGGTGATCCGCGATTTGAGCATGCTGTTTTGCTGATTTGTGCGCATAATCCGGAGGGTGCGATGGGGGTTGTGATCAACAAGCCTGCGCCTGATCTCGATTTGCGGGACCTGTTCGCGCAATTGGGCATTCATCACGGCGCGACGTTGCCTGCTGTTCCTGTACAGCTTGGCGGACCGGTCGAACTGTCGCGCGGGTTTGTTTTGCACTCAAACGAATGGGAGGGCGAGGGCGGTTCTCTCGCGGTGACATCTGCGCTTTCTCTTACGTCGACGCGCGATATTCTTGAGGCGATTGGCCAAGGTCTTGGGCCAGATAATGCAATCCTTGCATTGGGTTACGCAGGCTGGGGGCCCGGACAGTTGGAAGGCGAGATTTTGCAAAACGTCTGGTTGACCGCCGATCTCGATGACCGGATTATCTTTCGCGAGCCAAATGTGCGGAAGTGGGAAGAAGCGCTGCACGGGCTTGGCATTGATCCGATGACGCTATCCGCCACGGCCGGCCACGCCTGAAACGATCAGTCGCGCGGCGCAGCGGCGCGTCGCAGGCGATCATTGATTGCGCGGCCTAAGCCGATTTCAGGGATGGGCGCGAAGGCAATCGGTTTTTGAAGCGCGTCTGCCTCGCGCAAAACAGAGAAAAGGCGCGTTGCCGCTTCAACCAAATCACCGCGCGGCGATAGGGACAGGGGGGATCCGGCGCAATCGCCGAACCCTATCCAGATCTCGTCGGGTCGGGGCGTCACAACATTCAATCGAACCTGTGCGGCCGGCGCGTAATGCGACGTCAATTGGCCTGGGGCATTCGGCTTTTGCGCATCTCCGCCGTCCGCAAGTGGTCCGAGCACTGCGGTGAGATCCTCGCGAACCAACCCGCCCTCGCGCAAAAGCGTGAGCGGGGCGAGGGAGATGATCGTGGATTCAACGCCCACTGGGCAGGCCCCACCATCAACAACACCCGCAATCTTCCCCGATAATCCCCCCATCACATGCGCGGCCGTTGTGGGCGAGATCTTACCCGACGGATTTGCGGACGGTGCGGCGACCGCTCCCCCGAATTCGCGCAGGAGCGCGCGGGCGACCGGATGCGCAGGAATCCGGATTGCGACGGTCTCTAGCCCCGCCGTGACCAGATCAGCGATCCCCGACGCGGGCCGAAGGGGAAGCACCATCGTTAACGGGCCAGGCCAAAAAGCGGCGGCGATCTTGCGGGCTTGATCGTTGAAAACGGCGATCAGCTCTGCCGCGTCGAGATCTGCCACGTGCACGATCAAGGGGTTGAAGGATGGACGCCCTTTCGCGGCATAAATTCCGGCCACGGCTGCCGCATCGCGAGCATTTCCGCCCAATCCGTAGACTGTCTCGGTGGGAAACGCGACCAGCGCGCCCGAGCGCAACAGCGCTGCGGCTTGGGCAAGACCGTCATGATCCGAGTTTAAAAGGTGGGTGGTTTGGGGCATAGTCGTGACGCAGCGTTCAGGTTTTGGGGTGGGCACCCATGCGTTAGCGTGGTGTGTATCGGAGTTGTTGCATACGCGTATGGCAAAGCATTGCCAAGCGCGAGGGGGAGAAGACATGCCATATCGCGCGCCAGCGGCGGAGTTTCGTTTCATTCTGGATCAAGTCGTGCCACTCGCGCCCGTGAGTGCGTCTGAGCGTTTTGCCGAGGCGACGTCCGAGACGGTTGACGCGATTCTGACCGAAGCCGCGCGTATGTGCGACGAAGTGATGGCGCCTTTGAACCGAGCTTCTGATCTTCATCCCGCGCGGCTGGAGAACGGCGTGCTACGATCAACGCCGGGCTTTAAAGAGGGCTTCGCCGCTATTCGTGAGGGCGGCTGGGTCGCATTGGCGGCTGCTGAGGAGTTCGGCGGTATGGGCTTGCCGCAAGCGGTAAACATGGCCGTGAACGATATGATGTCGGGCGCTTGCTTGTCCTTGCAGTTGAATCCCCTTTTGACTCAAGGCCAGATCGAGGCGCTGGAACATCATGCGTCCGATGAGATCAAGGCTCTCTATCTGCCGAAACTGATTTCCGGCGAATGGTCGGGAACGATGAACCTGACGGAGCCGCAAGCGGGCACCGATGTCGGCGCATTGCGCACCAAGGCCGAGCCGAACGGCGACGGCAGCTACGCGATTACCGGCCAAAAGATTTACATCTCATGGGGCGATTCCGATCTGACCGAGAACGTGTGTCACCTCGTTCTGGCACGCTTGCCCGATGGCGCAGCGGGCACGCGGGGGATCTCGCTTTTCATCGTGCCGAAGTACCTGCCGGATGCGGATGGTAAGCCAGGGCAGGCGAATTCGCTGAGCGTTGTATCGCTCGAGCATAAGATGGGGCTTCACGGCTCGCCGACCTGTGTGATGGCCTATGAGGGCGCGCAGGGCTGGATGGTCGGGGGCGAGCACAAGGGAATGGCCGCGATGTTCACCATGATGAACAACGCGCGGCTGGCTGTTGGTGTGCAAGGCATCGGGATCGCGGAGGCGGCGTTCCAAAAGGCGCTCGATTATGCGCAAGAGCGCGAGCAGGCGGGGGCAATCATTCAGCATGCTGATGTGCGCCGGATGTTGGCCACGATGAAAGCCGAAATTTTTGCGGCGCGCTCGATTGCGCTCGCATGTGCGGTTGCGCTCGATCTGGGTCGTGCGTCGGGCGATGCCGAGCAATCGGCGCGGGCGGCCTTGTTGACGCCGATCGCCAAGGCTTACGGCACCGACGTCGGCTGCAATGTCGCAGAGACGGGCGTTCAGGTCCACGGCGGGATGGGCTTTATCGAAGAGACCGGCGCGGCGCAATTCTACCGCGATGTGCGTGTTACGACAATTTATGAGGGCACCAACGGGATTCAGGCGATGGATCTCGTGGCCCGCAAAATGGCGGACAATGGCGAGGCAGCAGCGCGTTTGCTGCAAGAGGTTGAGGATTTCGCACATTCCGCCCGTGCGATGTTGCCGCAGCTTGCGGAGGATACGTGGTTGGCGGCCGAAAGCCTGCGCGAGGCGACGGAATGGCTCGTGCATCAGGAGATGCAGGATCGGTTCGCCGGAGCTGTGCCCTATTTGCGCGCATTTGCCCGTGTTTTGGGCGCGCATTACCATCTGCGTGCCGCCGTCGCCGAGGGAGGAACCGGTCCGCGCACCGATCTCGCGCGGGTTTATATCCGCCGCTTGTTGCCGCAATACGCCGCTTGCCTTGCTGAGGCAAAGGAGGGCGCGGCTGGCCTTTACGCGCTTACGCCAGAGGTGCTTCACGGGTGATAGATCGCATCAGATATCCTTTCGACGTCGCACCCGAAACAGGTGCCGTGACACAGGTCGGCGAGGGTATCTTTTGGGCACGCCTGCCGTTGCCGATGGCATTGGATCACGTGAATAGCTTTATCCTCGATGATCGTGCCGTCTCGGGTGGCTGGTGTATCGTGGATCCGGGCATGGATACGCGCGCGTGTCGCGAGATTTGGGAGGATTTGCTACGCGGCCCCTTGGCCGCGTGGCCGGTCACCCGTGTTGTGGTGACGCATCATCATCCGGATCACATTGGCTTGGCGGGGTGGTTCATGGCGCGCGGCGCCGACCTCGTCACGACGCGCACGAGTTGGTTGATGGCGCGGATGTTGGTGCTGGACGAACATCCTCTTCCAACTCCAGAAGCGCTCCGATTTTGGCGGGCGGCGGGGATGGATCCCGAGATTTTCGCCAGTCGTCAAGTTGCACGCCCGTTCAACTTTAAAGATTGCGTTCATCCGCTGCCTTTGGGGTATGTCAGGATTAGCGATGGCGACACCCTGACAATTGGCGCGCGGCATTGGCGCGTCCGAACGGGGGATGGCCATGCGCCAGAACATGCGACCCTTTGGTCGGATGAGGACGGGATCATCCTCGGCGGCGATCAGCTTTTGCCTTCGATATCAGCTAATCTTGGTGTCCATCCGACCGAACCGGATGCCGATCCAGTGGCGGAGTGGCTGGTATCTTGTCGACGGTTCCAGTTGGAGGCGTCGTCGGAGCATCTCGTGCTCCCGGGGCACAAATTGCCTTTCACCGGTCTGCCGCTCCGCCTGCGACAAATGATCGAGAATCACGAGGCGGCCTTGGTCAGGCTTGTGACGCACCTTGAAACACCGCGCACGGCGGGGGAGTGTTTCGCGCCTTTGTTCAAACGTGCGATTACGCCGGCGGTTTACGGCCTCGCGCTTGCTGAGGCGGTGGCGCATCTGAATTATTTGCGCCACACTGGGCAGGTAGCGCGAACGACAGATGAGGCCGGCCAATGGATCTGGATCAAGAGCTAGATATCTCCACCTCCGCCGAGGCGATGGAAGCCACCGCATTGTGCCGCGGGCATGTTGTGCACACAAGCGATGACGCCCCACAAACCCCCGAGGCACAGCCCCTTCCCGCGGCGCTGCGCCGCACGCCGGCGGAGCAAAAGTCAGAGGCGCAATGGGCGTATGAACGTCTTGTTTTGTTTATCAAAAACTTTGAGGAACAACTCGATCAGGATCAGGAAATTGCGCTGGGCATGACGGGGGGGACCTCGGGCGCTCTGCGGATCGAGGGGCTAGGTTATTTCGCGCCTGATATTCTGACCTTTTACGGCCGCAACGAGCAAGGCGTGCGCACCCAGTTGATTCAGCATGTCTCGCAGCTGAACTTCTCGCTGGTGGCTCTGCCGAAAGAAGCACCGGAAGAAAAGCCGCGGCGCATCGGGTTTCGCCTGTTCGAGGATATCGAACGCGAAGACGGCGGGGAGGTCAAAGCGTCAGAGACTGTGTCCTAAACCATCGCAACAGTGTGAAACCGTGCAAACTCGGGCGTGACAGTGCCCAGATCTTGTGATTATTTGCGCGAAAGTTGAACGGGAGATTTCTAAAATGGCAGAGCACATTCAGGGCACGATGGATATCACCGCCCAAGAGAAAACATTCAAAGGCTTCATCAGCTTCGTGAAATACGGCGTGATCGCGATTGTCGTGTTCCTCGTATTCCTCGCGCTGGTCAACGGCTGATAGACAGAACTCTGGCCCAGAGCGGGCCTTGGTTTGATGACCATTCGGCGGTTGCCTGATCCGCAGGCGGCCGCCAAGCAACGTTATTTTACGTGCTCAATTCTCTTATGAAACGCGAGGTCTGCAATGCGCCGACTTATCCTGTGCCTGTTGTTGCCATTGTTCCTTGCCGCTTGTGGTGCCGAGCCTGTCTGGGCTCCCGATGATGCCGTTCGCAAAGCTGCGTTCTCGTCGGGCGAGGCGCCCTCCATTACCCTCTACACCGTGATCAGCAAAAACACCGGCGCGGGCGGGCATTCCTCGTTGCTTATTGATGGCAATGAACGGGTTTTGTTCGATCCGGCCGGCACATGGAAATACCCCTACGCCCCCGAGCGTAATGATGTCCATTACGGCATGACGGAGCGGATGCGGAAAT
This sequence comes from Albirhodobacter sp. R86504, assembly GCF_042466415.1. Classification (NCBI taxonomy): domain Bacteria; kingdom Pseudomonadati; phylum Pseudomonadota; class Alphaproteobacteria; order Rhodobacterales; family Paracoccaceae; genus Albirhodobacter; species Albirhodobacter sp. R86504. Next base: position 2,577,668 of record NZ_JAXHCH010000002.1, read on the forward strand.
TCTACATCGACTATCATGCGCGCGAAGATTGGTACGTGAAGGTGCAAAAAGTCTACGTTCCTCTCGACGTGGCCGAGGAACTCCGCCGACGTGTTGAGGCGTACGGCGCAGTGCCTAAATCGATGTGCGCGAATTCGGTGAGTTCGAGCCTTCGCGGATTGCCCGGATTTGAGGAAATCTCCCATACGTACTTCCCTGTGCCGTTGTCCGAGATGTTCGGCAAGGTGGACGGCGTGGTGAGCGAGGATGTCTATGACGGCGATCCGCGCAATGTTCACGGCATCCAAATGATCCGCCCCGATGAGGTTACCCACGGGCGCACAATCGGCGGCTGATCTGTCACGCCGATTGAGACGGGAGAGATCGCATGCGGCTTGTGGCGTTGGTCCTTGCAGGCGGCGAAGCGCGTCGGATGGGCGGTGTCGATAAGGCGCTTCTTGATCTGGGCGGCGCGCCGCTTATTACGCATGTATTGCGCAGGCTGGCGCCACAGATCGCGCCCGTTGCGATTTCCTTCAACGGTGACGCGACCCATATCGCCCATTACAGCAAGGCCATCTTGCGCGATACGGTTGTCGGGCAAGGGCCTCTGGGCGGGGTTTTGGCGGGGCTCACATGGGCTGCGGGGATCGGCGCGGATGCATTGGTGACGGTGCCCGTGGATACGCCGTTTATCCCCTTGGATCTTGTCGCGCGGTTGCGTGCGGCGTCCGTGGAGGGGGGGGCTAGCTATGCTCGCAGCGTGGATATTGAGGGGGAGATGCGAGCGCATCCCGCCGTGGCACTTTGGCCGGTCTCGATGCGCGCCGATATTTCACAAGCGCTTGGCGACGGAGAACGACGCCTCCGCATTGCGTTAAAATCAGCGGCGCATGCCGATTTTCATGACATCCCTGATCCGTTTACCAATCTGAACACCCCCGAGGATCTTGCGAGGGCGCGGTCCCGTATGATATTTCCTCCGGGGGGAGAAAGTCATGACATTTGAGATTGAGCGTGGCTTGCCCGCGCAGGGCCGCGCGTCTGCTGTCGCGCTCTATTGGGGCGCGTTTGGGGGCAAACTCTCGCGTGTTTTGGGGCCCGATCCACGTGGGCTAAAATTTGTCGATCGCGTGCTGGATGTGAATCACGCGCTCAGTGCGCGGCGCGGCGATGAGCTCATTGGCGTAATCGGGTATCGTTCGGTGCGGGGCGGGCTTGTCTACGGGACGCCTGATGATCTGCGCGCGGTCTACGGGCGGTATGGTGCGTTTTGGCGGGGCTTGTGCTTCGCATGGCTGGCACGCGATATCGAGAGCCGCGCATTCATGGTAGATGGGATCGTCGTGCGCCCTGATTGGCGCGGCCGCGGTGTCGGGGCCGCCTTGGTTGAGGCGGCTTGCATTGAGGCGCGCCGCAGAGGCTATGATTTCGTTCGGCTGGATGTTGTCGCCAGCAACACGCGCGCCCGCGCGCTCTACGAGCGGATGGGGTTCATCGTCACCCGCGAGCGTCGCAGCCTGATCACGGCTATAACGTTCGGATTTCGTCGGGTTCTTGTTATGGAAAAATCGATCGCGCCATCCGTCCAGCCTCCGATCGCGCGACCTTAGTCGAACGTGCCTGTCACGCGGCCCAACAGCATGAAGGCACGCGCGGTGCGTGTCTCGGCAAGTTCGGCGACCTCTTGATCCGAGGCGTTGGATTCAAATTCCGCGAAAGTTTTGTCGAATTGCCGCAAGAAATGATGCGCGGCGTCACGGAACACGGGGTCTTGCCGCATTCTGCCTGCGCTCAATGCCAATGAAGAACGGTCACGGACCCCCCCGAGCGCGGCAACTTCGCGCCCGCGTTCCCCCTTGGCGAATTTCCGCCAGATCTCGGGGCGCGCGCGGTCCGGGCGCAAATCATCCATGTAGATTCCGTCTTGGCTCATCAGGGTAAGAACATCTTGCGCCGCCCGCACGAGCTTGGACATCGTCCGGTCCTCCAATGCGCGGCGCAGCGCGCGGAAGCCGTCTTTATCCTCGGCATTATCCGGGAAGTTAAGGGCGCGTACAAAGTCACTCACCGATACGGGCGAGCGCATCTCCTCGGCCGGTGTCCCGAGCGCGAGAACCGGTTGATCTTCGGCTGGGCTGGAAGGGCGCGGCGCGGCCAGAGCGGCCTTGCGGTTGGCGGAGGGCACGGTGGCCTGTACGTCGCGGCGTGATGTGAATGTCGCCAATGCGGTCTCGGTTTGGCGCGTTGCTTTGGCGATTTCGTCGAGCTTCTTTTCCATCTGCGGCATTGCGCGGTTGGAATTTTGGGAAACCCATGCCTGCCGCATCGCTTCGACAGATTGCCGCAACTCCGCAGCCTCTGCGCGCATTTCCCGCGTTACACGGGCAAGAATCGCCGCCACCCAAAACATCGCAATGGGAAGAAAAACTCCGATCAAACCCATTATTGCGCTGAGGGTGTTCGTGTTTTCGGAGCTTGGCATAAACACATAGAACACGCCGACCAAGCCGAGCCACAAGACACTGAGCGCAAGGGCAATCCACTCGGCTTTCGTCATCGCGCGCTCAGGCTCACCCGCGCGCGATTGACCGCGCAAACGGGTTTCCAGCGCGGCGCGCGTGGCGGTGTCTTGTGGGCGGGGCTGTTCGGTCATCACGAGCCCATCCTAACCGTTAGATAAAGCGAATGGCGAGGATTTCGTACGATCTTGATCCGCCGGGGGCTTTCACCTCGACACTATCGCCTTCGTCCTTGCCGATCAGGGCGCGTGCGATGGGGGATTTGATGTTCAAAAGGCCGCGTTCCAGATCGGCTTCTGGCTCGCCAACGATCTGATAGGTGCGTTCTTCGTCGGTATCCTCATCAACGAGAGTAACCGTCGCGCCAAATTTGACCGAGCCGGAAAGCTTTTTCGGATCAATGACTTCGGATAGACCGAGGGTCCCTTCGATCTCTTTGATGCGGCCTTCGACAAAGCTCTGCTTCTCGCGGGCTGCGTGGTATTCGGCGTTCTCCGAGAGGTCGCCGTGCTCGCGCGCCTCAGCAATCGCCTTGATCACCGAAGGGCGCTCAACCGATTTGAGTTGTTTCAGTTCTGCATCGAGCGCGTCGTAGCCGGCGCGCGTCAGAAGGATTTTTTCCATGGAACAGGGCCTGTGGTGACTGGCAAATTTTCTTAGCTTTCAGCCTGTAAATCCGGCTTGTCCACCTAAAGTCAAGTGATTGGGGAAAAAAACGGAACAGGTGACGATTGGTAAGGAACATCGGGCGCGCATCCGCCGAGAACGGAAAGGCGTTTGCGCAATGCCTTAACAAAGTGCAATCTTTAGCCAAATGATGTCATTCGCCTAATTTTATTGCCGTCACGTAGCGCTCAGGATTGCCAGCCATGTGATGCTAGGCTAGCAAACTGCCTGAGAAAATGCGCAGCCAAGACAGGGAGAGCCGAGCGTGGACCAGATCGAACGCGAGTCGATGGAATATGATGTTGTTATCGTAGGCGCGGGGCCGGCTGGGCTTTCTGCGGCGATCCGTTTGAAACAACGCGACGCCGATCTCAATATCGTTGTTCTCGAAAAGGGCTCTGAGGTCGGGGCGCATATTCTGTCGGGCGCTGTGTTGGACCCTATCGGCCTCGATACGTTGCTGCCGGATTGGCGGAACATGGGCGCGCCGATCAAGACGGAAGTCAAGAACGATAACTTCTACGTCTTAGGCCCTGCGGGGAGCCTGCGCATCCCGAACTTCCCGATGCCGAAGCTTATGTCGAACCACGGCAACTATATCGTCTCGATGGCAAATGTGTGCCGCTGGATGGCGGAGCAGGCGGAAGCACTGGGCGTCGAAATTTTCCCTGGAATGGCGGCCTCGCAGCTCGTTTGGGCGAAAGACGAGACCGGGCAAGATCGTGTTGCCGGCGTTATCGCGGGCGAGTTTGGCAAAAATCCCGATGGCTCCATCGGGGACGGCTATGAGCCGGGGATGGAATTGCTCGGCAAGTATGTTTTCTTGTCGGAAGGTGTGCGCGGGTCTTTGGCGAAGGAAGTCATGGCGAAATACGATCTTTCTGCTGGGCATTGCCCGCAAAAGTTCGGCCTCGGCATGAAGGAGATCTGGGAGATCGACCCCGCCAAACATCGCGAAGGCACGGTTACCCATACGATGGGGTGGCCGCTCGGGTCCAATGCCGGTGGCGGATCGTTCGTCTATCATCTCGAAAATAATCAGGTTTATGTCGGTTTTGTCGTTCACCTGAATTACGAAAATCCGCACTTGTTCCCTTACATGGAATTCCAGCGTTTCAAGCATCACCCAATGATCGCGGAGCTTTTGGAAGGCGGCAAGCGCGTTGCTTACGGCGCGCGCGCGATTTCCGAAGGGGGCTGGCAATCGGTGCCGAAGGTTGTCGCACCGGGCGTGGCGTTGCTCGGGTGTTCGGCGGGGCTTGTGAACGTGCCACGCATCAAGGGCAATCATAACGCTATGCTCTCGGGTATCGCGGCCGCGAATGCTGCGGCCGATGCCATTGCCGCAGGGCGTATGGGCGACGAGTTAGCGGCATACGAGGCCGATTTGCGGTCCGGCCCGATCGCGAGCGATCTGAAAAAAGTGCGCAACGTAAAGCCGATGTGGTCGAAGTGGGGGATGTTGCCATCGCTCGTTTTCGGCGGGTTGGATATGTGGACCAATAGCCTGTTCGGTATTTCGCTGTTCGGGACGCTCAAGCACGGTAAGAACGATGCGGATGCGACTGGCAAAGCCAAAGATTTCGCGCCGATCGACTATCCGAAGCCCGATGGCAAGCTGTCGTTCGATCGCCTGACGAACGTGGCCTTCTCGTTTACGAACCATGAAGAAAGCCAGCCTTGTCACTTGCACCTCAAAGATGCGTCTGTGCCGGTGAATGTGAACTTGCCTTTGTATGACGAGCCAGCGCAGCGCTACTGCCCTGCTGGCGTTTACGAAGTGTTGCAAGGAGAGAATGGTCCGAAATTCCAGATCAACTTCCAAAATTGCGTGCATTGCAAAACCTGCGACATCAAAGATCCGTCGCAGAATATTAATTGGACGACGCCGCAAGGTGGGGATGGTCCGAACTACCCGAACATGTGAGGTGATGCGGACGAAGCGTTCGCAATTCTCAAAAAATCGAACGGAAATGCTGCGGCGGGCGAGAAATCGTCCGCCGTTCTGCTCACAGCTGCGCGAGTCAGACGTTTGTGACCATGTGTGCGGTGTTGGCCGCATTGCCTTGACGCAGGCACCCCGCTACTTTGCGGGCAAGCAATAAGGAATTCCGCTGTGCCAGCACGTCTCGCCCGTTTCCCCGCGTTCCTCCTCGGGGCGTCCCTTTTTATGACAACGACGCTTTCAACGCCTGCCTTGGCGGAAAATCCCGGCGCCTATCTCGCGGGGCGCGCCGCCGCCGGAGCCAATAATTACGACGTTGCGGCCGAATATTTCGCGACTGCTTTACTCGCAGATCCGACGAGCCGGTTTTTGCAAGACACAACCGTTTTGATGAACGTCGCGCGCGGCGAATTTGATGCGGCGCTTGCGCTGTCGAAAGAGATCGGCAGCCTTCCCGATGGCAGCCAAGTCTCCGCTTTGATGTTGCTTGCCGATGATGCAAAGCGCGAAGACTGGTCAGCGTTGATCGCGCGGATCGATGATGGGGCGAATGTCGGGCCGGTTGTCGCGGGGCTGGTGCGGGCTTGGGCCTATGCGGGGCAAGGCCAGATTTCGGAAGCCACTGCGCAATTCGACAAGATGCGCAAGGAGCCGAACTTCGGCGCGCTTGCCTTATACCAAAAGGCGCTCGTGCTTGCGATGGTCGGCGACTTTGGCGGAGCAGAAGAGATTTTCACCTCGCCCGAAGGGGCGAGCCTGTCGGGCTCACGGCGCGGCTTGATTGCGCGGGTTGAGATCTTGTCGCAGTTGGAACGGAACGACGACGCAATCGCGCTGATCGACGAGGCTTTCGCGACCGACCCTGACCCTGCAACCGCAGAGATGCGGGCCGCGCTCGAGAAGGGTGAAACATTGCCTTTCACGGCGGTAACGTCACCTGCGCAGGGCGCTGCGGAGGCATTCTTCACCATCGCCGGCGCGTTGGCGGGAGATCGCGAGGAAATCTTCGCTTTGATCTATGCACGTTTGGGGGAATATCTGCGGCCGGACCATGTCGAGGCGCTTCTCCTGACCGCTGCGATCTTGGAGCAGCATGAGCAATATGAGCTCGCGACCGAGGCTTATGGGCGCGTCCCTGCGGACCACCCCTCCTATCTGGCGGCCGAGCTTGGCCGTTCGGAAGCTTTGGAATCTGAAGGCAAGCCGGAAGCCGCGCAAGAGGCGTTGACTGCGCTGAGCAAGGCAAACCCCGATCAGCCTTTGGTCTGGTCGTCGCTCGCCGATCTTTTGCGGCGCACCGAGCGGTATGAGGAGGCGATCGCCGCCTATAGCAAGTTGATCGACCTCACCAATGAAAGCGGCGGCGCAGGCTGGGTCGCGTTTTACGCGCGCGGGATATCTTATGAGCGTTCGGGCGACTGGCCGAAAGCCGAGGCCGATTTCCGCAAAGCGTTAGAGCTTGAGCCGGATCAGCCGCTCGTTCTGAATTATCTTGGTTACTTCTATATCGACCGGAATGAGAATCTCGATGAGGCGCTGTCGATGATCGAACGCGCTGTGGTCGAGCGGCCAGAGGATGGCGCGATTATGGACAGTCTCGGCTGGGGCTTGTTCCGTGTTGGTCGCTACACCGAGGCTGTGGCCGCGATGGAGGCGGCGGTTGAGTTGATGTCTGATGATAGTTTGGTGAACGATCATCTGGGCGATGTCTACTGGGCCGTGGGGCGCCAGCGCGAGGCGCGCTTCCAATGGCGCCGCGCTTTGTCGTTTAAGCCTGAGGAAGAAAAAGACGCTGAACGGATGCGCGCGAAAATTGACCGCGGGCTTGATGCGGTCTTGCGTGAAGAGGGGGCGCCAGCTCTGAAAGAGGTTGCAGCGCCGGCTAAGGCGGACGCCGCCGGTGAGAGCGCGCCTGCGGATGCCAATTGAGGTTTTTGCACCTGCGAAGGTGAATTTGACGCTGCATATCACGGGGCAGAGGGCGGATGGGTATCATCTGCTCGATAGCCTCATCGCATTCGCGCCGGTCGGAGATCAGCTGCGCGTGGCGACAAGCTCGGCTATGGCGGTGAGCGTCATCGGGCCGGAGGCCGCTGGCGTTCCCACCGATCACCGAAACCTCGTCTGGCGCGCGCTGGACCTGATGCAGGGCGCGCGCTTTGCGGTGACGTTGGATAAGCATCTGCCGGCGGCTTCGGGGATTGGGGGCGGCTCGTCTGATGCTGCGGCGGCTTTGCGCGGCGCGTTTGCGTTGGCGGGGCACAAAGACGCTCATGTGACGCGCGGTCTTTTGCGGTCCGAAACCAGCGGCGGGTCTTATGACCTTAACTTGCTCGCATTGGGGGCTGATGTGCCGATGTGCTATCATCCGCGACCGGTACGGGTGCAGGGGATTGGCGAGGACATCACGCCGGTTTCGATGCCGCCCCTCCCTGCGATTTTAGTGAATCCGCGGGTTGAGGTGTCGACGCCGCAGGTTTTTCAGGCGCTTACGACCAAGACAAACGCACCTGGCCCGCAAACCATTCCGCATTGGCAAGATGCGGCGCAGATGATCGCTTGGCTCGCTGAGCAGCGGAATGATCTTGAGCCGCCTGCGGTCTCATTGCAGCCGGTGATCGGTCAGGTCCTGGCCAGCCTTCGCGAGCATTGTGATTTTGCGCGGATGTCGGGTTCTGGTGCCACTTGCTTCGGGCTTTGCGCCAATCCGGAGCGCGCGCGCGAAGCAGCGGCGCTTGTGGCCGCCGCGCATCCTGACTGGTGGGTGCGGTTCGGGATGCTGGGCGATCAAACCGCGCTATCGGCGCCGCGGACCGCTTAACGTTGTCAGCGCAGGCGCGCCACGACGTAATCTGCGATATCGTCCAACATTCCTCGCAGGCTCGAATCGGGCAGCGTCTGCAGCGCGTCACGAGCTTTATCCGCCCATTGCACTGCCGCGGTGCGGGTTGCATTGAGCGTGCCATGCTTTGTCATCAGAGCGATGGCATGTTCGAGATCGCCGTCGTCCTGCTGCCCTTTTTCGATCGTGCGCTGCCAGAACGCGCGTTCCTCAGCATCTGCCAAAGCGACGGCTTTGATGACCGGCATCGTTAGCTTGCGCTCGCGGAAGTCATCGCCCGTATTCTTTCCCATCGCTTCGAGTGTGGCGCTGTAGTCAAGCAAGTCATCCGCGATTTGGAACGCAATTCCCAGAGCGTCGCCGTAGACACGCAGCGCGTCGATCTGCTCCTTGGGAGCGTTTGCCAAAACGCCGCCGACTTCCGTGGCCGCAGCAAACAGGGCCGCGGTTTTTCCGCGGATGACGTTCAAATAGATGTCTTCGCTCGTCGCAAGATCTTGCGCTGCGGTGAGTTGCAATACCTCGCCCTCGGCAATAACGGCGGAGGCATTCGACAGGATCGAAAGCACCTGCATGTCATTCGCCGCCGTCATCAACTGGAAGGCGCGTGCAAAGAGGTAATCACCGACGAGGACGCTGGATTTATTATCCCACAGCAAGTTCGCCGTTGGTCTGCCGCGGCGCTGGGCGCTTTCGTCAACAACGTCATCATGCAGCAGGGTTGCGGTGTGAATAAACTCAACCGTTGCGGCAAGGTGGATGTGGTAGGGGCCGTCATACCCGCACAGTTTTGCCGCCGCCAACGTGAGCATGGGGCGGAGACGCTTGCCGCCTGCCTCAACCAGATGCGCCGTCACCTCAGGGATGCGCGGCGCATGTTCAGAGGCCATGCGCTCGCGGATCAGTGCATTCACCGCTTCCATCTCCGGCGCCAAAGCCTGTGCCAGCCTGTCATGTGGTTTGACCGCTTTATCGTCCAAGCTCATCACGTTTTTCCCGTCTCTCTCGACAGGGGCGATGGTTGCCCCTAAATCTCGGTATATGAAAGAGCTTTTACGTAGCACGGACCCTGTTCGGATCTCCATGGCGGCCGCCCTTCTTGAGGGCGAGGGTATAAAGACGTTTGAGCTGGACGTCCATATGAGCATGCTCGAAGGCGGCTTGGGCATATTGCCGCGCCGATTGATGGTGCGGGATCAGGATTTGTTCATGGCAAAGGCGATCTTGCGGGATTTACAGCTGGATACCCCATGAGCTTCTCGGCCATTGATCTGTCGTTAGATAAGTTTTTGGGCGGTAAATTGTTGGTTTCACAGCCAAAAAATGGTTACCGTGCGGCGATGGATCCCGTTTTGCTGGCTGCTGCCTGCTCGGCTGAGCGCGGCGAAACGGTGCTGGAGCTTGGGTGCGGCGTAGGGGTTGCGAGCCTTTGCCTGGGATATCGGACCGGCGCGGATGTGACTGGGATCGAGTTGCAGCCCGAATATGCGGATCTCGCGCGCGCGAACGGGCAGCGGAATGCGGTGGATTTAAAGGTCTATCAGGGGGATCTGGCGCTGATGCCATCGGCGCTGCGCGCACAGAGTTTTGATCACGTCATCGCCAACCCTCCCTACTTTCCGCCCGCCTCTGGCACCGCCGCGGCTGACGCCGGCCGTGAGACAGGCCAGCGCGAAGCCACGCCGTTAGCGCTATGGGTGTCGCAAGGGCTCAAACGCTTGCATCCGCGGGGGTGGATCACAATTATTCAAAACGCAGACCGGATGGGCGACGTTCTCTGCGCGCTCACCGCGTCTCGGGCGGGGTCGGTCACGGTTTTGCCGATAGCGTCGCGCGCGGACCGTCCCGCCGGGCGCGTCATCATCCAAGCGCGCAAACTCGGACGCGGGCCGCTAAAGCTGCTCGCGCCGTTTGTGCTTCACGCGGGTGCCTATCATGCGGCGGATGGGGAGGATCTCACGGCCGCAGCCCGCGCAATTTTTCGCGACGGCGCGAATTTGCCGCTTATCCGTTAACGATTCGGCAATAATCCGTATGAAATGATGATTTTCGCAGTCGAATGTGACTAGCGCGTGACACGACTCAAAACTTGTGTTGCACTGAAGAAGTTCACAGAAGAGGAGCTATCAATGACGATGAATTCCCACATTCATGAACTCCGCCGGAAACACGAGGCTTTGTCGGACGCTGTCTCACGCGCCCATCGAAGCCCCGGCGTTGATGATCTCCAGATCGCCGAGATGAAGAAAAAGAAGCTGCGCTTGAAAGAGGAAATCTCACGGCTCTCGTCGCAATTCGCATAACCTCCCCAAATAAAGACAGGTGCGGGTAAGTCTCGCGCTTGGGTCAGCGCCTGCGTGATGTGACCTATCGAAGTGGAAGCGGGCATTAGATGAGCGGACATCCGAGCGCGAAAGGCTCGGCCCTGTAAGCTCGCATGCGCGGATTTATTCGCGCGTGCTCAGAAAAGCTTTGTGGCCATCGGATCGCTCGTTGAGACTTTCGGGTGGCCGCAAGGACAGTTTTGATGACCGACGCAACGCTTTGTAGAGAAAGGACCGGAGCAGGATGGGTAAAGTCCTGAGCTGACGAGAAGCTCACCCTGCTCCGCTTTCTTCAAAGCCCGTCTGAGCCGCTGATCCGATTAGATCTGCTAAGCTCTCCCTTGCATCCTTCAATAATTTTCTGCGCGCTGAGTGACTTCCAGTCCGCGCTACGTCCTATGTCGTTGGGGACGTTCGGATGTGCGTCCGCTTGAGACGTTGTACCTCTTGCTATGCGAAAGGCCCGCGATTTGCGGGCCTTTGCAGTTTACGCGTTTGCATCGAGTTTAAATGAAGTACTGGCCGCCGTTTGCCGTGATCGTCGAGCCTGTTACAAACCCCGCATCGTCTGACGCTAGGAAGACGACGCAGCGGGCGATCTCCTCCGGCTCTCCCAAACGACCGACCGGAATTTGCCCGATAATCGATTCGCGCACTTTCTCCGGCACGGCCATCACCATTTCCGTCGCGATATAACCGGGGCAGACCGCGTTCACCGTGATGCCCGCCCGCGCGCCTTCCTGCGCAAGCGCCTTTGTGAAGCCAAGATCGCCCGCCTTTGCCGCGGAATAGTTTGCCTGCGCGAACTGACCCTTCTGCCCGTTGATCGACGAGATGTTGATGATGCGACCGAATTTACGCTCGCGCATCCCGCTCCATAGCGGATGGGTCATGTTGAAAACGCCGGAAAGGTTTGTGTCGATCACTTCTTTCCATTGGTCACGAGTCATCTTGTGGAACGGTGCATCGCGCGTGATTCCGGCGTTGTTCACGAGGATGTCGATCGGCCCCAGATCGGCTTCGACCTGAGCAATGCCCGCAACGCAGGCGTCGTAGTCCGCGACAGACCATTTAAAGGTCTTGATTCCGGTTTCTTCGGTGAATCTTGCGGCGGCTTCCTCGTTGCCCGCGAAATTCGCCGCAACAGTGTAGCCCGCATTCTTCATGGCAAGACAGATCGAAGCGCCGATACCGCGCGTGCCACCCGTCACGAGTGCAACTTTAGACATGATTCCTCCCTGCTGTTTCTTGTCTTCGAAATCTTATTGCACAAATCCTATCATAGCCGCAACAATATTGCGGCGATGATTTTGTGGGCGTCCCTCAGAGCCCTTCGATACACATCGCAACGCCCATGCCGCCGCCGATGCAAAGCGTCGCGATGCCCTTCTTGGCGCCCGAACGTTTCATTTCGAAGACAAGCGTGTTGAGGACGCGGGCGCCAGAGGCACCAATCGGGTGACCGATCGCAATTGCGCCGCCGTTGACGTTTACCTTTGAGGTGTCCCAACCGAGCTCCTTATTCACGGCGCAAGCTTGCGCTGCAAAGGCTTCGTTCGCCTCGATCAAGTCGAGATCGGAAGCCTTCCAGCCTGCTTTGGCAAGCGCTTTGCGCGAGGCGGGAATAGGGCCACAGCCCATGATCGAAGGGTCGAGGCCCGCTGTCGCGTAGGAGGCAATGCGCGCGAGCGGTGTAAGACCTCGGCGAGCGGCCTCTTCCTCAGTCATCAGCAGAACCGCAGCAGCGCCGTCGTTCAGACCCGACGCATTTGCGGCGGTGACGGAGCCATCTTTCGTGAAGGCTGGCCGAAGTTTTTGCATCGATTCGAGCGTCGCCCCGTGCCGGATGTACTCATCCGCATCGACGATGGTTTCGCCTTTGCGGGTTTTCACGCTGAATGGAACGATCTCATCCGCAAATTTTCCGGCCTTTTGCGCCGCTTCGGCTTTATTTTGTGAGGCCAGCGCGAACTCGTCCTGCATTTCGCGCGTGATCGCGAACTGCGCGGCAACGTTTTCGGCAGTTTGGCCCATGTGATAGTTGTTAAACGCGTCCCAAAGGCCATCTTTGATCATCGAATCGACCATCTTCATGTCGCCCATTTTTGTCCCTGCGCGCAGATGCGCGACATGGGGCGAGAGCGACATGCTTTCCTGTCCACCTGCGATGACAATTGAGGCATCACCTAGCAAGATGTGCTGAGCGCCAAGGGCCACTGCACGGAGTCCAGACCCGCAAACCTGATTAATCGACCATGCGGACGATTCGATGGGCAGACCTGCGTTGACATGGGCTTGCCGTGCCGGGTTCTGTCCTTGTCCTGCGGTCAGGACCTGACCCAGAATGGTCTCTGAAACATCGGCCTTGTCGATCCCGGCGCGCGCAACGACTTCCTCCAACACAGCCGCCCCCAGATCATGTGCCGGGGTGTTTGCGAAAGCACCGTTAAAGCTGCCAACAGCGGTCCGAGCCGCCGATACGATCACGACATTCGTCATTTGGATCCTCTCCGTAATGCAAGAGCAGTTAGGAAGAACGCCTCCCCAACGTCAATCGCCAGCATGACGCTTGGTCCCCAATCGTCAAGAGGTCCGAACGCGAAGACCGATCTTTCGCGATAATATTATTCCGGCATCTTGTTGCAGAGAGTAATTTTGAAACCTGTTTTCAATCAGGCGCGCATGCGTGATTTGTGTAGTTCCCACGGAGGTTGAATCGTAGGAGCACCGAAATAATAGCCTTGCAGGCAATCTATCCCGATAGAAGCAAGGTATTGCGCGTCTTCAACACTCTCGACGGACTCGGCCACGGTGAACATGTCAAAATGCTGTGCAATCGACAGAAGTGCACTGGTCAGCACCTGATTGTCAGGCGTAGTCGCAATTCCTCGGATAAATTGTCCATCGATTTTGATGATGTCGAAGTAGAATTCCCGAAGATATCGGAACGACGTATAGCCTGCGCCGAAGTCATCCAAGGCGAATGCAACTCCGCGCTGCTGTAGGTCTTCCATGAACACCGATACGAGATCTGGCACAGCCATGGCAGAGCTCTCGGTGATCTCTAAGATGAGCCGCTCGGCAACCGTCTCGTCGATAGCCAGCCCCTTGTTGAGGGTCTTCATCCAAGCGGGGTAGCCTATCGAGCGCGCCGACATGTTGACCGACAGCCGGAGTGAAGGCTCCTGTGAGAGAGCTTTGAGGCCCAGCTCAAGGGCAAGGCAATCGATCTTCCTGCCAAGTTCGGTATCTTCGATTGTCTCGATGAAGTCCTTGGCGGGAATGATGCGGCCAGTTTCGTCCAAGACCCGAATAAGTCCCTCGTAGAACGCGGGATGGTTGGGCTGCGCGGTTTGAACGACGGGCTGGAAGGCGAGCACGACATCGCGGCGATCGATGGCGTCTCTGACCATTGTCAGAATATCGCGATCCCGCTGCGCCACCGCATAATCGAGCGGGCTCACATTTTCGCGGTCCACCTGTGTGTGAGTAGCGAAATGGGGGTGATGCATGCGTCTCTCCTTGGCTGTCCCCTGCAAGTTGCAGTGACGGGGCTAACAAGGCGTAAATATCGGCGAATTTTTTCTTTTAAGGTTAATGGTTTATTGCTCGTGACCGTTTAAGGAATCGGCAAGATTTTGCGACTTGCATAGAGCTGTCGGCCTAAACTCTCCGGTAACTTTTATATGCCTACTGTCGGGAGAAGCTAAATCGGCGAATGCTCAGTCAGGGACCTATCGAAACCATGCGCGCTCAAAGTCCTATCTCCACCTCGAATACCGAGATTGAAATTCCATTCCGGCTGGATGAATTGTTCTACTCTCGCACGGATAAGCGCGGTGTTATCAGTGCGGGGAACTCAGTTTTCCAACGCGTTTCGGGTATCGAATGGGAACGGCTTGTCGGGGCGCCCCACAAGATTGTCCGGCATTCCGATATGCCGCAATCGGTGTTTCGCGTGCTGTGGGACTGGATCGGGAAGGGCGAACCGATAGGAGCCTATGTCAAAAACCGAGGCAAGGATGGTGGCTTTTACTGGGTTTACGCAATGATCCTGCCGATCGACGGGGGCTATTTGTCGGTGCGACTGAAGCCCTCGAGCGAGGGATTTGAAAAAATTCGTGCGTCTTACGCCAAGCTGCGTGCGCGCGAGTCGGAGGATGGTTTTGATCTGGACACGGCCTCGCGGCGCCTGAACGATATCGCGGCGCAACATGGTTTCCGACATTATGCTGAATTTATGGCCTTCACGATGGGTCAAGAAATTGCGGAGCGTGATCGCGCCTTGGGGCGCGAACAAGAGGTCCAGACAAAAACCCTGTTGGGGTTAACCACGGCGCTGGAGCGCGCTGGGGCGGAGCAAAATGCCTTGCTGCGCAGCTTTGATGCGCTCCAATCCATACCGAACAATATGCGGCTTGTTGCCTCCCGCTTGGAGCCTTCAGGGGGGCCTGTTTCGACCATCTCCGAGAATTATAAGGCGTCATCTATTGGCATCTCGGATCGCTTGCGGTCCTTCGTCGGTGGGGATGGTAATCTGTGCGAAAAAATGTCGCGTGAGGTCGCGAACGCGATCTTTTTACTGGGAGCAGCGGGGATCATCGATGAGATGATCGCAATGGGGGATCAGGATAGAGCATCAATCGTGTTGGATTGGAGCGTCGAGCGCGAATTGCTTGCGAAAGTCTCACGCGATTGCCGTGAAAAGGCGCGCGCCGCTCTGCGCAGCGGGGTTGATGTCGCAGCAAGTCTAAGTAGGTCAAGCGCTGATATTCGACGGCAGATGCTCGGGCTGGATACAATCCGCGTCCTTGGGCGTGTCGAATGCGGCCGGATGCGCGAGAACGGCGGCGGGTTGTCCGCGGCGATCGATCAACTTGATACATTCCACGATGACATCAAGGGGCGGTTAGCCGCGCTGATGGGGCTCTCGGAGACGATTTCCTCCGGCATGACATCTTATCTGCGGCACGCGGCATAAAGCCGCTTTCCGAGAGCCCTGTCGCCCTACGTGTGATTTATTCGGCGATGATGGCCTCGATCAACGCGATGGCGTGCTCGCCATCCCATTCCGCAGGGCCAACAAGACGGCCGCGTTCTTTGCCATCTCGATCGAGGATCAAAGTCGCGGGCAAGCCTGCGACGCCAACGCCACGCGCAAGTTCTGACTTAGGATCGAGCCAAATAGGAAGCGCGTTGATGTCGGCCTCGGTGAAGAATTTTTCAATCGATGCGGTCGATTGGCGCCCTGTCGCCACAGGGATTACGGCGAAATCATCGCCCCCCAACCGCGTCTCCAGGCGCTCCAAAGCGGGCATCTCCTCTTTACAGGGGGCGCACCATGTCGCCCAGAAATTCAAGAGGACCACTTTGCCCTCATGCTCGGAAAATCGCATTTCCTTACCGTCGAGCGATGTTACGGCAACATCCGGAATCTCTTGGGGCGCCGAAAGATTCAGGTTGCGCATGTCACCCGCGCGGAGTGCATCGAGCGGATCTGATACAGCAGGATTTGCACCGAACGCGGTCACGGTGTAGAGGACGAAATAGAAAATCTTGCGCATGTTACCTCCCTGAAAGGGCCTGATGATGACCGACCAAGCCACGGATAAGACCTCCAACGCAATGTGGGGGGGGCGTTTTGCCGCAGGTCCGGATGCGATCATGGAGGCAATCAACGCCTCGATCGGCTACGACCAGCGGCTCTACGCCCAAGATATCCGAGGTAGCCGCGCCCATGCTGCGATGTTGGCGCATCAAGGCATCATCACCGATAACGATGCGCAAGCGATCCGTGAAGGCCTCCTCACGGTCTTGTCAGAAATCGAAGCGGGTAATTTCCCATTCTCAGCAGCGCTTGAAGATATTCACATGAATGTCGAAGCGCGCCTGAAAACCTTGATTGGCGAGCCTGCGGGCCGTTTGCACACTGCGCGTTCACGTAACGATCAAGTCGCGACCGATTTCCGACTCTGGGTGCGGGACCAATGTGACGCGGCCATCGCCTCGCTGACAGCGTTGATCGAAGCACTCTTGGCGCAGGCCGAGGCGGGGGCCGATTGGGTCATGCCGGGCTTCACGCATCTGCAAACTGCGCAGCCTGTCACATGGGGACACCATATGATGGCCTATGTTGAGATGATCGCGCGAGACCGTTCACGCTTCATCGACGCGCGCAACCGGATGAACGAATCGCCTCTGGGCGCCGCGGCTCTCGCGGGCACGGGGTTCAATATCGATCGCCAAATGACGGCGGAGGCGCTCGGGTTCGATCGTCCGATGGCGAATTCGCTCGATGCGGTATCGGACCGTGATTTTGCCCTCGAATTCCTGTCGGCCTCATCGATCTGCGCCGTGCACCTGTCGCGTCTGGCGGAGGAGCTCGTGATCTGGTCGTCGGCGCAGTTCCGGTTTGTTGCAATGTCGGATAAGTGGTCGACAGGATCGTCAATCATGCCGCAGAAACGCAATCCCGATGCGGCCGAGTTGATCCGCGCGAAAATTGGCCGGATTTTGGGATCCACAGTTGCTTTGTTCACGATCATGAAGGGGCTGCCGCTGGCCTACTCCAAGGACATGCAGGAAGATAAAGAGCAAGTCTTTGATGCCGCCGACAACTTGATGCTGTCACTTGCGGCGATGACGGGCATGATTTCTGATCTGACCGTGAATACCGACAAACTCGCCGCCGCGGCGTCGTCGGGCTTCTCAACGGCGACGGATCTCGCGGATTGGCTCGTGCGCGAGGCAGGCCTGCCGTTCCGTGACGCGCATCACGTAACAGGCACGCTCGTTGCGATGGCGGAAGATAAGGGCTGCGACCTCCCAGATTTGAGCCTCGAGGAGATGCAATCGGTTCACGGATCGATCACCTCCGCCATTTTCGAGGTTCTCGGGGTTCACAACTCGGTTGCTTCACGTCAATCCTATGGCGGGACTGCACCGTCGCAGGTGCGTGAGCAGATCGCGCGCTGGAAGGCACTCTTGGGATAAGGAATGTGAATGGCTTACCGATTGGCATGGGTTTTATGTCTCGCCGCGTGCTCGGACCCCTCGTTATACGCGGGGGTCTCGGTGTCGCCTTCAGGAATCAATGTCTCTCCCTCGGTGCAAGGTCGAGTGGGCGACACAACTCTTACGGTGAGCCGATGATCAAGCCTATCACACTGTTTGCGGCACTTGCCGCCCTTTCGGCCTTGGCGGCATGCGGCGTCGACGGTGATCCGATTGCGCCAAGCGGGCAAGTTTCGGCGCAACAAGCCACCATCCCAGTGTCCGGTGAGGACGCGGCCGGTCTCGGCAATTCCTGATTTACACATGACGGCGACGCCTGCGGGCGAGCATTTGAGGGTTCAATGGATCACTTCCTCTATAACAACGGCGCGCTGTACGCCGAAGACGTTGCCCTGACCGAAATCGCGGAAGCGGTGGGGACACCGTTTTACGTCTACTCGACAGCGACTTTAACGCGTCACTTCCGTCTGTTTAACGAAGCTTTGGCGGGGATGGAGCATCTCGTCTGCTTCGCGGTGAAGTCCAATTCCAACCTCGCAGTGTTAAAGACATTGGGCGATCTAGGCGCGGGGATGGATGTTGTTTCGGGTGGGGAATATCGCCGCGCGAAAGCTGCTGGTGTGCCTGGCGAGCGGATTGTGTTCTCCGGGGTTGGCAAAACAGCGGAGGAAATCGCGCTGGTTTTGGAAGGGGGGATTCGTCAGTTCAACGTTGAATCGGAGCCTGAACTTCTTGAGATTTCGCGCATCGCGGCTGCGATGGGTGTGACGGCCCCGATCGCGCTACGGGTGAATCCGGATGTTGACGCCAAGACCCACGAGAAAATCGCGACAGGGAAATCTGACAATAAATTTGGCATCCCGATCGCCAAAGCGCGCGCCGTTTATGCCGAAGCGGCCCGCTTGCCGGGGATCGATGTCATCGGCGTGGATGTGCACATCGGCAGCCAGTTGACCGATCTCGCGCCATTCGAGGCCGCTTTCATGAAGGTTCGTGAGCTGACGCAGCTCTTGCGTGAAGATGGTCACAACATCCGCCGTCTCGATCTGGGTGGCGGACTTGGCATTCCTTATGAGCGCTCAAATTCTGCGCCGCCCTTGCCTGTCGAGTATGGTGATGTGATCCGCCGCACTGTCGGGGATTTGGGATGCGAGATCGAGATCGAACCAGGCCGCCTGATTTCGGGCAATGCGGGGCTTCTTGTGACGTCGGTCATTTATTTGAAAGAGGGCGAAGGCCGCGATTTCCTGATTGTCGATGCCGCGATGAACGATTTGGTGCGCCCGTCAATGTATGGCGCGCATCATGATATCGTGCCGGTGATCGAGGCGGATGCTGCCATCCTGCCGCAGCCTGTCGATATCGTTGGTCCGGTTTGCGAAACGGGGGACACCTTTGCTAAATCGCGCCCTATGCCGCCTTTGCGCGCGGGTGATCTCGTCGCTTTCCGGTCCGCAGGGGCCTATGGCGCGGTGATGTCATCGGAATATAACTCGCGTCCGCTTGTGCCAGAGGTTTTGGTGAACGGGGATCAATTCGCCGTCATCCGGGCGCGTCCCTCCTTTGAGGAAATGCTTGCGCGCGATAGCATCCCCGAATGGTTGTAACGCAATCCCGCGTTTGCCAAGTTTGAGATATCCCATAGGGGCTCCGTTGCATGGCTGATCCGCGCGAGACGAATGATGAGGTGGCTGACGCGCTTTTGCGGTTGCGGCGCCCCATCGCGCTGACGCGGATGTCTTTGACGGTGGATCGCGCGGCGCGGGCGTTCTGGCCTTTGATGACGGTGTCGTGTTTAGCGATCGCTGCGGTGCGTTTCGGCGCTATTTCCGCCGCGCCGCAGATCAGCGCCGCTGTCGGCACCGTCGGGCTTTTGGCGGCGGGGCTCTGGGGCGCGCGTAAGTTTCGGATGCCGAGCCGGACCGATGCGATTGCCGCGCTGGAGTCTCGCCTTCCCAATCGGCCGATTTCCGGCTTGACCGATGATCTCGCGCTGGGCGGGGCTGATGATGCGGTCGCCGCGCTGTGGCAAGTGCACCGGCGGCGCTTGGCCCGGCGGGCGTTGGCTGCGAAGGCGCCGATGCCCTCTGCCAATCTTGCGCCGCGTGATCCATTTGCCTTGCGGCTTACGGGGCTGACCGCGCTTTGCATCGCGATTTTGTTCGGGGGGCAGGGCGGTGTTTTCTCGGATCATACGGTCTTGCCACTGGGCGGGCCGGCGCAGGCCGCGATGGGCCCGAGCTGGGAGGGGTGGGCCGAGCCGCCAAGATACACGGGCAAGCCCGGGCTGTATCTGAACGCACTCAAAGATGATACTCTCGAACTTCCGGAAGGCACGGTCTTTTCATTCCGCTTTTACGGCGATCAAGCCGCTAGCCCTTTGACCGAGACCGTATCGGGAGAGACCCCGCAGGATGCGTCGTCGGCAGCGACGGGTGAACGCCGCGAATTCACCGCGGAGACCTCTGGTCAGATTGTACTTGAGGGCGCATTCGGGCGCCGGTTCGAGATTACCTTATTGGCTGATGACGCCCCGGAGGTTTCCCTGTTAAGTCCGGCGACACGCCGTGCGGATGGTCGGCTGTCGCAACCGTTTTCGGCAAGTGACGATTACGGGGTGAATGAGGGCCGTGCACAGATCACCCTCGATCTGGCCTCGGTTGACCGCCGTTTTGGCCTAACGGTTGCGCCGGAGAGCCGCCCCGATCTTGTCTTCGACCTGCCAATGCCAATCTCGGGATCGCGTGTCGCGTTCACCGAGACTCTGGTCGAGGACGCGGCCAAGCACCCTTGGGCGAACTTGCCTGTGACGGTGACGGTTGAGGTTCAGGACGGGCGCGGACAGTTCGGGCGTGCGCCGGTGCAGCAGATGGAACTGCCGGGGCGACGCTTTTTCGATCCGCTCGCGGCCGCTTTCATAGAGGTTCGGCGCGATCTGCTCTGGTCTGCGCAAAATGCCGCGCGCAGTTTGCAGATTTTGCGGGCGATCAACCATCGGTCCGAACAGGTCATTGCGAATGACGAGGTGGCGGAGCTTTTGCCCGCGGTGATCGACCGCTTGCAAGGGGGGATCACGGCGGTGTCGGCCTCCGCGGGGGCCGATATCGCGATTGAGCCCGCCTTGCGCGATGATCTTGCGGATGTGCTTTGGCAGATGGCGGAGCTGTTGGAGGATGGCGGCTTGGCGGATGCGCTCGCCGCCATGCAGCAAGCTCAGCAACGATTGTCAGAGGCGATCCGCAACGGTGCGTCGAAAGACGAGATCGCAAAGCTGATGGCGGAGCTGAAGGAGGCGACGGACAACTATATGCGCCAACTCGCGCAGCAGTCCGAGCAGCAAGATCAGGGCCCGCAATTTGGGCAACAACAAGAGGCCCAGCAGATCACCGGCGACCAAATCCAACAGATGATGGATCAGATCCAAAAACTAATGGAAGAAGGGCGCATGTCCGAGGCCCAAGAGATGTTGGACCAACTTGCCAAGCTGATGGAGAACCTCGAAATCCAGCAAGGGCAGGGCGGCGAGGGCGATATGCCCGGCGGTCAGGCGATGGAAGATCTAGCCGAGACGTTGAAAGATCAGCAAGAGCTGTCTGATGAAGCGTTCCGGGAGTTGCAAAAAGAATTTGATCGCCAGCAGGGCGACCCGCGCGCAGATGCGCCCTCGCAAGGCGGCGAGACAGGCGGGGGCCAGCAAGATGGGACGACACCGCCATTGCGGGATCTTCCATATGATGAGGATACGCCGCAAGGCGGCGGCGAAGACGGTGGCGCACCGCAACAGGGGGATCCAAACGGGGGGGAGGGCTCCTCCGATGAAGGGCAGTCGCTCGATCAACTCGCAGAGCGTCAACGGGATTTGCGCCGTGAATTGGGCCGCCAACAAGGGCTCCTGCCGCGCCCGGGGAATGAGGCGGGCGAGGAGGCCCGTCGTCGTCTTGACGACGCCGGCCGTGCGATGGAACGCGCCGAGGAGGCGCTGCGCGAGGGCGATTCCGCCGGCGCGATAAGCCGTCAGGCCGATGCGATCGAGGCCCTGCGCGAGGGGATGCGCTCGTTCCAGCGGGCGATGGGGGCAACTCCTGACGCGCCGGAGGGCGAAGAACGTGACGACAGCCAGATGGGCCAAGGTGGGGGGCAATCAGGCAATCAGACGCCGCGTGATCCGTTGGGCCGAAATCAGGGCAGCGGAGAGCAACTGGGGACGAACGAATCTCTGCTGGGGGAGAATGACGCCGGGAAACGCGCGCAGGATCTTTTGGAGGAATTGCGGCGGCGGTCCGGGGAGCGGCTGCGCCCCGATGAGGAGCTCGACTACTTCCAGCGGCTGCTTGATCAGTTCTGACGATGGTCTAAGGCGCGAGCCGCTCGCCCGCGCCTTAGACGTTACGCATCGCGTTCGCGCAGGGCTTGCGTGATGTCGAGCATCTGTTGATCAAGCCAAAGACGCGCATCATCGACTTTCGCGCTATACGTCGACAGCAACGGGGCGGCTTGCGGCCAGAGCGCGCTGATCTTCGGGGCTGCCACATAAACACCGACGCCGATCACAGCGATGAAGATCACCGTCAGGAACCCGATTTTAAACGCTGAGACCTTAGGATGATCCAGCACGGGATCGCCCTTGTCCCATGGCTTTGCCCGATCCGATGTCGCACGCAGGCTGGAGTTGATTTCTTCAATGTCGGGGAGCAAGTCGCGGCGCGTGGCGCGCGGCGCATTTGCATCGGGCATCGTATCCATGCTGTTCAGACGGACTTCATGCTCGAAATCGTCGGCCTCGTCCCGCGTCGCGGTCAGGGGCGCGCGCGGTGTCGGCTTGATAGCGGCAAGACCAAGTTCGGGCTGAACCTCGAGCGCGCTGCCTTCGGCCTTGCGGGCCTGCACTTCGCGGGCCGCTTCCTCGCGCAGAACGGCGAGCAAATCATCATCCATTGTGCGCCGCGCCGGAATCGCGGTGGGCGCAGGTGCGTCCTCATAATCCTCGTCAAATGCATCCGCGCTTTGTTCGGGGACCACATCGGGGGTTTGGAACTCGTCCCATGCTTGGCTTTCCCAAGCGCCTTGGGCTGGACGGTCCAATACCGCGTCCTGCGGCTCGGGAGACGTCGGTTGCGCGGTGTCATCTACGTCCTGCGGGTCCGATGCGTTCGTGGCTTCTTCGGGCGTGAAACCGTATTGTTCGGCTTGCGCACGGTTCCACCCGTCCTCCAAGCTTTTGGCGGGGGCAGTCCCATCTGCGGCCATGGCCGCCTCGATCTCGCGCTCAAGATCCGGCCAGTTCGCGGGGGCTTGCGCGACAGAGGATGCCTCGTGTTCCGCGGGTTCAATCGCCGCTTGCGGCTCGTCGTCCTCATTGGCGGCGGTGTCTTCCCATCCGTCAAACGGATCGGGCTCCGCAGAATGGGGCGCGGGAACGCCCGATACAGGCTGCACATCTTGGCGTTCGGACGTTGCTACCTCGGAGAGCGCGCCGGCTTGAAACCACGTCTGCCCACAGTTTGAACACTGCACATCCCGCCCCATGTCCGGAATGACAGCTGCATCTACCTCGTACTGGGCATTGCAGTTTGGACAAGTCAACCGCATAAAAACCCCCGAAACCACCTCGGATCAATGCCATTATGGCAATTGCTTCTGAGGTGTTGTAGCAAGCGGCGAACCAATGTCCAAGTGTTTGACGCATTATGAAGATTATGTGCTGCGATCTGATCGGTGGTGCTTCACTTTCGTCGCGTCGAAATATCCCGTTCGGGATCCAATTTTTATCGGGCCGGAGGCTCTGCTGTGATCGAGCTTGAAGATGTTGCCATGAGCTATGGCGGAGGGGAACTCCTCGCGGAGATGACCCTTAAACTCGTTCCCGGGTCGTTTCATTTCCTGACTGGTCCGTCGGGCGCGGGCAAAACGACGTTCATGAAACTGTGCTACGGGGAACTCATGCCCACGGCTGGGCGTGTGACGCTGTTTGGCGCGGATGCGCGGGCGATGGGGCGGGATGATTTGGCGCTGCTGCGTCGCCGCGTCGGGGTGGTGCACCAAGATTGCCAGTTCCTCGACCATTTGTCCCTCGCAGAAAATATCGCATTGCCTCTCGCGGTTGCAGGCCAATCGGTGAACGCCGGTGAGCTCAAGCAACTTTTGGGCTGGGTGGGCTTGTCTGCGCGGGCGGATGCCCTGCCACCAGAGCTTTCTGGCGGCGAGCGTCAACGCGCCGCACTTGCCCGCGCAGTGATCCAATCCCCCGATGTGATCATCGCGGATGAACCTACGGGCAATCTTGATTGGGAAATGTCTCTTCGACTTCTGACGCTGCTGATCGAGTTGAATAAAATGGGTAAGACGGTGATGATCGCGACACACGATCTTACGTTGATCCGGTCAGTCAAGGCGCAGGTGCAGGCAAGGGTGCTTCGAATCCAGAATCGCCGGCTCCATCTGGCGGGGGCGGATCTATGAGCATGATTGAGCGCCTGAAATCGTTTGTATCGGCCGATGCGCGCGGGTCCGATCGGGTTGTTCCCCCAACAGGATTTACCGCACGGCTGACGATGATGACCTCTGCGGCGATGGCGTTTTTGGCGGTGTTTGCACTGGCGCTGTCTTTGGCCTCGGGACGCTTGGCCGACCGGTGGTCGGAAGCTTTGGCGCGGTCGGCAACGATCCGGATTTCCGCCCCGGCGGATCAGATGGCGACGCAGTTGGACGCCGTTCTCTCGACATTGTCCTCGACGCCCGGCGTCACCAGCTTCCGCGCGTTGGAAACAGAGGAGATGCAGGCGCTTCTCGTCCCATGGTTCGGGCCGGATCTGCCCGTTGAGACCCTGCCGCTTCCACGGCTTGTCGAGGTTGTGGAAGGGGCCGATTTTGATGCGGAGGGCCTGCGGCTGAGGCTTTCGGCGGAGGCGCCGGGCGCTGTCTTCGACGACCATACGAGGTGGCGCGCACCTCTTGTTGCCGCCGCCGAGCGGCTACGTTTGTTGGGCGTTTTGTCTTTCCTGCTCATTGGTGGCGTTATGGCGGGCCTCATCACATTGGCGGCACAAGCCGCCCTCGCCGCGAATGCACAAGTGATCAAAGTTTTGCGGCTTGTCGGGGCGCGAGACCTTTTTATCGCGCGCGCTTTCGTGCATCGTTTCACCTTGCGCGGTTTGATCGGAGCAGGGGCGGGAACCGCCCTTGGCATGATCGCTGTCGCGCTTCTTCCTGATACGGAGGCCGCAGGCGGCTTCTTGACGGGGCTTGGTTTTACTGGCTCGGGCTGGCTTTGGCCGCTCGCCATCCCGCCGCTGGCGGCTGTTGTGGCCTTCGCCGCAACGCGCGCCGCGGCTTTGCGTATCCTGAGGGGGATCCGATGATCGTCATCCAATATATCCGCTCCATCATCTTCAATGTGCAGATGTATGTCGCGCTTGCCATTATCGCCGTATGCGGCTTGCCGATCGGCATTTTGGGCGGACGCAAAGGCGCGACTTGGGTGGCGCAGCAATTCTGTCACTGGGTGCGGTTTTCGGCGCGCTGGCTCATTGGGCTGCGCACCGAAGTGCGCGGCGAGATCCCGACGGGGAATGTTCTCGTCGCGGCGAAGCATCAATCCTTTCTGGATATCTTGATGATCTACTCCGCTGTTCCGGCGGGTCTGTTTATCATGAAAAAGGAACTTGTTTGGACGCCGTTCGTAGGATGGTACGGGTATCTTATCGGCTGCATCCCTGTAGACCGCAGCGCCAAGGGCGCGGCCGTCAAGAAGATGCTGTCGGATGTCCGCGAGGGTAAACGGACGGGTGGTCAGCTTATTATTTTCAGCCAAGGGACGCGTGTCGCGCCGGGCGTGAAAGCGAAGTACAAGATCGGCACAGGGGCGCTTTACAACCAGCTCGGCCAGCGTTGCGTCCCCGTGGCGGTGAATGTGGGCGTGTTCTGGCCGCGTCAGGCTTTGCTGCGTAAGCCGGGTCTTGCAGTGATCGAATTCCTACCGACGATCGAGGCGAACTTGCCGACCAGTGACTTTATGGAAAAAATCTCAACCGTGATCGAAACAAATTCGGACCGGTTGATGCGCGAAGCGGGCTTCGATCCCGATCAAGGGGCATAATATGACAACTTTCACCGCATTCACCACTTTGGGCGACCGTGACCAAGCGGAGGCACTCTCCGAAATTTTGGAGAACATTGACCCGACGCCCTACGGCGTTGGTGTTTTTGAAATCGAGGACGGATCTGATCGCTGGGAAGTCGGGAGCTATTTCCTTGAACGCCCTGACGAGACCCAGCTGGCCATTCTCGCGATGGCTTATGGCGCGGAGCCCTTCGCTGTGTCGGAATTGCCGGATATCGACTGGGTGAGCCATGTCCGCCGCGAGTTGGCGCCAGTTATCGCAGGGCGCTTCTTTGTGCATGGCTCGCATGACGCGGATAAGGTTACCCAAGGGTCTATCCCGCTTTTGATCGACGCGGCGATGGCCTTTGGCACTGGGCATCACGGGACGACGCTCGGATGCCTAACCGCATTGGACCGGATGGAGGCCGCCGGTTTGCAGGCGAAGAAGGTGGCTGATATCGGTTGCGGCACGGCGGTGCTCGCGATGGCGGCGGCGAAGATATGGCCGGAGGAGGTGATTGCCTCCGACATCGACCCAATCGCGGTGGATACGGCACGGGCGAATGTCGCCGCAAATGATCTGGGCGGCCGCGTGCGCTGCGTCGAAGCTGCAGGCTTTGATGCGCCTGAACTGGCCGCGGGAGCGCCATACGATCTGATTTTCGCGAACATCCTCAAAGGGCCATTACTGATGCTCGCCCCTGAAATGTCGCAAAATACGTCGCAAAACGGGCATGTGATTCTCTCGGGTATTCTGCATGAGCAGGCAGACGAGGTGATTTCCGCCTACGAATCTGTCGGCTATTGTCTCGCCTCGCGCGACGAGCATGGCGACTGGACGACATTGGTTCTTCAGCGGAGCTAATGCCCGCAAAGTTTAAGTCGAATTTTTTGTATCTTTGCGGTATATTGTGGGTGCCTGGTTAATCTTTCACGGTACAGTTTTAACGGTGACGACAATGGTAGACCTGAACACGCGAGAATTTCAAAAGCGTCTGAAGCGCATCGACCGCATTCACAAAGCGGGCGGCGCATTCGAGGCGTCTGGGACAATCGGCCGTGCCTATTACGCGTCGATGGAACGCCCGCGCCGTCGTCGTCTGTCAATCCTGCGTCCGCTCGCTTTTATCCTCGCCGCTACGCTCTTGTTCAAAGCGGCGATCTTCGGCCAGCTTGGGCAGGAGACGTACGAGTTGCGTATTGCGACGCTTGCGGATGGCTCGAAGCTTGATCGTGCCGGTGCGTGGGTGATGACCGCCGACCCGATCACGCAAGCGATTGGCGAGGCGATCCGTCCGCTCGTTTATTAAATTAGCCGCCGCAGGCACTCCTAACCCGCTGACTTTGCCCATCGGGCGCGCGGATCACCCCTTATCACGGACCTATCACCTCGTTGTCGAATTGCCGCACCGTGTCAGGGCGGCAGGTGGCGTTCGGGGATTGCCCTATGCAATGTTCCCCTTTCGTGCTAAGCGTCGGAAAAAGCATAAAAGAGGTGAGCGGATGCGGGTGATCGGAATTGATCCGGGGTTACGGAACCTCGGGTGGGGTATCATAGATGTCGCCGGATCACGGCTGAGCCATGTCGCAAACGGGATCATTCACTCCGACGCGAAAACCGAACTCGCTTCACGGCTGCTGCAGTTGCACATGCAGCTTACCGCTATTTTTGAGCGCTACCTGCCCGATGGGGCCGCCGTCGAGCAGACCTTCGTCAACAAGGATGCGGTTGCAACGCTCAAGCTTGGTCAGGCGCGAGGGATCGCGTTGTTAGTGCCGGCGCAGGCGGGCCTCGCAATCGGTGAATATGCGCCGAACGCCGTTAAAAAGGCGGTCGTTGGCGTGGGGCACGCCGATAAGGTTCAGATCCAGCATATGGTAAAACTCCAATTGCCGGGGGTTCAGCTTGCCGGGGCCGATGCCGCCGATGCCCTTGCGATTGCTATCACCCATGCGCACCATCTCCAGTCCGCAGGTCGCTTGACTGCCGCGCTCGCTAAGGCGCATGAAACCACCCTGAAAGGAAATGTTGCATGATTGGTCGGCTCAACGGCGTCATTCTTCACCGCGCGATGGATCATGTGATGATTGATGTGCGCGGCGTCGGGTATATCGTTCACGTTTCCTCACGCACGGCGCAATCTTTGCCGCCCGTTGGTGAAGTCTGCGCGCTTTATACCGAGCTTCTCGTTCGCGAGGATTTGCTGCAGCTTTTCGGGTTTACGTCGATGCTGGAAAAAGAATGGCATCGCCTTTTGACCTCTGTTCAGGGCATCGGCGCGAAAGCCTCACTCGCGATCTTGGGGACGCTGGGCGCGGAAGGTGTCGGGCGGGCGATTGCGTTGGGCGATTGGGGGGCGATTAAATCCGCGCCCGGCGTTGGGCCAAAGCTGGCGCAGCGGGTGGTGATGGAGCTGAAGACGAAGGCGCCGACGGTCATGGCGATGGGCGCGAACTTGTCGGTGGATACGGCGGGATCAGACGAGGTGATCGAGGTTGAGCCCAAAGCGCGGCCCAAGACACGCCCCATGCCCGCCGCGCGCGAAGTGAACTACGCTGCGGAAGCGCTGTCTGCGCTCACCAATCTTGGCTACGCGCCGTCGGATGCGGCGAGCGCGGTTGCGCAAGCAGGTGACGATCCGGATGCGAATGACACCGCAAAACTCATTCGCGGCGCGCTTCGGTTGCTCGCCCCCAAAACCTGACACCATCCGGATTTTGAGCGTATTTTCAGGCGAGCAGACGCCGCGAGGAAGAGGGGGCCCGCCCCCTCCGGCCCATCGCCTGAAACTCTTTTCCGCACGTCCTTGCATCCCCCGTTCACAGGCGCGACACTGCTCCCATGATTGATCCCGATCCCACGCTTCGCCCCGACCGCCAGCCCGAAGACGCCGATCGCGCCTTGCGGCCGCAGGTGCTTGAGGAATTCGTGGGTCAAGCCGAGGCGCGGGCCAATTTACGTGTGTTCATCGAAAGCGCAAAGATGCGTGGGCAAGCGATGGATCATACGCTGTTTCATGGCCCGCCCGGTCTGGGGAAGACAACACTCGCACAGATCATGGCGCGGGAGTTGGGGGTGAATTTCAAGATGACCTCGGGCCCGGTGCTTGCGAAGGCGGGCGATCTCGCGGCCATCCTCACCAATCTCGAGGCGCGTGATGTGCTGTTCATCGACGAGATCCATCGGCTCAATCCGGCTGTTGAGGAGGTTCTCTACCCCGCGATGGAGGATTTCGAGCTTGATCTCGTAATCGGTGAAGGCCCCGCCGCGCGCACGGTCCGCATCGAGTTGCAGCCATTTACCCTCGTGGGCGCGACGACGCGTCTTGGCCTGTTGACGACCCCTTTACGGGATCGCTTCGGCATCCCGACCCGTTTACAATTCTACACCGAGGACGAGTTGGAAAGCATCGTCAGTCGCGGCGCGCGTTTGTTGGGCATTCCGGCAGAGCAGGCCGGAACGCGGGAAATCGCCAAGCGTGCCCGCGGAACGCCGCGGATCGCGGGGCGTCTCTTACGGCGGGTGGTTGATTTTGCGCTCGTTGAGGGGGACGGGCAGCTGACGCGGAGTCTTGCGGATAGCGCCCTGACACGTCTTGGCGTGGATAAGCTCGGATTGGACGGTGCCGACCGTCGCTATCTCACATTGATTGCGGAGCATTACGCTGGCGGTCCGGTGGGCGTTGAGACCCTCTCGGCGGCCCTGTCGGAAAGCCGCGACGCGATCGAGGAGGTGATCGAGCCTTACCTCTTGCAACAGGGATTAATTTCGCGCACCCCTCGCGGGCGGATGCTTGCCGCGCGTGCGTGGCGCCATATGGGGCTTGAACCTCCGCGCCCCGCGCCGAGCGGAGATCTTTTTGGGGAAACGTGAGGGGGCCGGAATGGCGCAATTCGGGATCAAAGAGGTTGAGACCCTCTTTACGCGGGCGGATGGAAGCTATGCTTTCGCTCGTTGGGGGCGGCCGATTGTGCCGATCGTCTTCGGCGTTGAGGCGGCGACTTTGTCAATCGTGAAGGGCGCTGTTGAGGCCGTTGTTGCGATGGCGGGCCATAAAATGTCCGATCATGATGCGGATATTGGCGCAAACCTCATGATCTTCTTCTTCCGCGACTGGCAGGAGTTGTTGGAAGTTCCCAACCTTGACCATCTGATTGACGGGCTTTCGGATGTCGTGGCCAAGCTCGATGACGCGGGCGCGAACCAATATCGGGTGTTCCGATTTGATGAGGCAGGAGCAATCAAGGCGTGCTTCGCTTTCATCCGTATGGATGCCGCTTTGGATGAGGTGCCAGCGGAGACGATTGCGTTGAATCAGGCGGTTCTGATGATTTGCCTGTGGTCTGATACAGCTTTCAAGGGAGCAAGCCCCTTGGGTATGGCGAATGGTCTTGCGGTGATCCGCCCCGAAATCGGGGATGTCATTCGCGCGGTCTACGACCCTGTTATGCCTGTCGCGGCGCAGGACCCGAGCCATGCGCTGCGCCTTGCCGCACGTATCGGGGCGGTTTGATGCATCAATTTGCGCTGCGGGTTTACTACGAAGATACCGACCTCGCGGGGATCGTGTATTACGCGAACTATCTCAAATTTATTGAGCGCGCGCGGTCTGAATGGGTGCGCTCGCTTGGTGTCGTTCAGGTTTCGCTCAAGGCGGAGAGCGGGATCGTGTTCGCGGTCCGCAGGATTGAGGCTGATTATATCAAGCCGGCCAAGTTCGACGACGAGTTGACCGTGGAGACCCGTCTGGAGATGGAAACAGGCGCGCGGATCGTGCTGGAGCAAAATGTGCTCCGCTCAGACGAATTGCTGTTTACGGCTCAGGTCACTTTGGTGTGTTTGAACGAGGCCGGAGCACCGGCGCGTCTGCCCGCAGACATCCGCCGAAAAATCGCCCCTGCAGTTCATTAAAACGCGGAAAAGGCCGGACTTTTCTATCCGCGCTCGCATCGCTCGATGTGCCTTATTTGTCGGGGCGATCGGGTGACTGGGGCGCTGTAACAAATGATGACGCAGTTGTTATAGCCTTCCCCCTAAAACATCGCTAGAATCACATGTAATCAGAGCCCGAATTGGGCCCAACCGGCGAGCAGTGATCTATGGACCAGCAGACTCTTGCGATGGCGCATGAGGCGTCGAATATCGACTTCTCATTGCTTGCGCTTTTTGCGCGCGCATCTATCCCCGTTAAACTTGTAATGATCCTTTTGATCGTGTCCAGCTTTTGGTCATGGTCGATTATCATTCGCAAATACATCACCTTCCGTGCGGCGCGGAATGAAGCTGGCGAGTTTGATCGCGCCTTCTGGTCGGGTGAGCCGCTCGATGAATTGTTCGACATGATCGGCCCTGCGCCCGAAGGCGCGAGCCAGCGGATTTTCGCGGCCGGCATGTTGGAGTGGCGGCGGTCGCACCGCCATGATGGTGGATTGATCGCTGGTGCTCAGGCGCGGATCGATCGCTCAATGGATGTTGCAATCACCAAGGAAAGCGAAAAGCTCACCTCCGGCCTGACCTTCCTCGCAACTGTTGGCTCGACAGGGCCATTCGTTGGTCTGTTCGGGACGGTCTGGGGGATCAAGGTCGCGTTCGAGGAAATCGCGATTTCGCAGAACTCCTCGCTTGCGGTCGTTGCACCCGGTATTTCCGAGGCCCTAATGGCGACAGGTATCGGCCTTCTTGCCGCTATTCCTGCGGTTATTTTCTACAACAAGCTGTCTTCGGACAGTGACCGGATCATGGCTAGCTACGAAGCCTTCGCGGATGAGTTCTCGACGATTTTGTCGCGCCAGCTGGATTCGGAGTGAACGATGGGCGGTGGTGTCGTTAAAAAAGGCGGAGGCGGCGGGCGTCGTCGTCGGGGCCGTTCGAGCGGTGGCGCGATGTCGGAAATCAACATCACTCCCTTCGTGGACGTGATGTTGGTGCTCTTGATCATCTTCATGGTCGCCGCGCCGATGATGACGGTGGGCGTTCCTTTGGAACTGCCCAAAACCGCCGCCAACTCCGTGCCGACGGAACAGGAAGAGCCGCTGACGATTTCCTTGCAGATCGACGGATCGGTTTCGATGATGAACACGCCGGTCGCCGAGGATGAACTCGTCGCGCGGCTGGTTGCTGTGTCTGCCGAACGCGATAGCGATAAGGTTTATCTGCGCGCGGACGGCGGGATCGAATACTCGCGCGTCGTCGGGGTGATGGGCGCGTTGAACGCAGGTGGCTTCACCAATATCGTTCTCGTGACGGATACCGGCGGGCCGAGCCTGTCGGGTGCTGCCGCGCCTCAGGCGGGTAATTAAGGGCGATGCCCATGATACCTTCCCCTTTCTCGTCAATGTCGCGTGCCGAAAAAATCGGCACCATCGGCTCGGCTGTGATGCATCTCGTGCTGGTGGCATGGGCTGCGTTTGGCGGGCTTTGGTTTCGTGCAAAACCCTCCGAGCCGATCGTCATGGCGGAAGCCTCTGTTATGTCGGAGGCGGATTTCGCGGCGATGATGGCGGCTGCGCCAAAAGCCAGCGAAGCGCCTGCCGCTCTGACCGAACCCTTGACGCCGCAGGCGCCTGCGGAAACGGCCGAAACCCAACCGGAAACGCCCCCGGTAGAGGAAACCGCGCCAGAACAAACGACACCGGAACAGCCTGCGCCTGCCGAGGCAGAAGTCTTGCCCGATGTGAGCGACCTCGCGCCGCCGACCCCTGCTGAGGTCAATGAAATTCCGCCGGAGATGATGCAGCCTGTAGAGGTGCCGCAAGACACAGCCGCGCCTGATATGTCGCCGCGCCCGAAACAAAAACCGATCGCTCGTGTCGCGCCAACGCCGGCAGAAGCGCCGGAGCCGGACGCACGGATCTCGGAGACGGCGGAGGCCCAGACCCAGCCTGACGAGACAGCCGAGCCGCAAGAGCCTGTCGAGAAGAAGGAGGAGGCCGCCCCGCCAGAGGCCGCCACCGAGATCGTGACCGAGGCGACTGAAACCGTGGAGAAGCCGGAAACATCCGCGCCCGCCACATCTTCACGCCCGCGCACCAAACCAGCGAAACCGGCGGCCCCAACGCCGACGCCGACCCAAACCGCAGCGGAGACGCCCGATGCGCCCAAAGCCGCCCCCGCTGCGCCCAAAGCCTCCAGTGCCTCGGCCAATGACGCGGTGAATGATGCATTGGCCGAAGCTCTCTCCGAGCCGACACCGGCGAAAACTGGGACGGGCGGCAATGGAAGCCTCGCGTCCGGTCCGCCGGTAACGGCAGGGGAGAAAGAGGCGCTGATCGTCGATGTGAAGGCGTGCTGGAATGTCGGCGCGCTCTCGTCGGAGGCCTTGCGCACGACTGTTGTGATCGGCATGACGATGGGCGCTGACGGCAAGCCCGACAATACGTCGATCCACCGGATTTCGTATTCCGGCGGGTCAGATGCCGCCGCAGCCCAAGCGTATGAGGCAGGTCGCCGCGCGATTATCCGCTGTGGCTCCGATGGCTTCCCGTTGCCGGCGGAGAAATATGACCACTGGCGTGAGATCGAAATTACGTTCGATCCCAATAATATGAGGATGAAGTGATGCGCGCGGATACGACCCCCCGTGACGTGGCGCCGCACTTTACGTTATAACGAGAAAACCCCGATGCGAGGGAGGCTTGAAATGCTCCGCTACCTGACACTTGTTGCCGCAGCTTTGTTCGTCAACGCGCCCGCGCCCGTTGCCGCCGAGCCGCTCCGGATCACCTTGGACCAAGGTGTGATCGAACCGATGCCGTACGCGCTCCCGCAGTTTGTCGCGGAAGGTGGCGCGGGGCAGCTTGCGGCGCAGATTTCCGAAGTGATCCGCGCCGATCTTTCAGGGACCGGACTGTTCCGCGAAATCCCTGCCTCGGCGCATATCCAGCAGATCGGATCGTTTGACACGCCAGTGTCCTATCCCGACTGGCAGGCCATCAATGCGCAGGCGTTGATTACGGGCGCTGTCTCGTCGTCGGGCGGCAAGGTGACGGTCAAATTCTTCCTCTACGATGTCTTTTCGGGCCAGCCCTTGGGCGACGGGATGCAGCTTGCGGCCTCGGAAGGCTCGTGGCGTCGTCTCGCACATAAGGTTGCCGATCAGGTTTATTCGCGCATCACGGGCGAGGCAGGCTACTTCGATAGCCGCGTTGTGTTCGTTTCCGAGCAGGGTCCAAAGAACGCGCGCCTCAAGCGTCTCGCGATCATGGATTATGACGGCGCGGGCGTGCAATATCTGACGGATAGCTCGACCATTGTTCTCGCGCCGCGCTTCTCGCCGCAAGGCGATCGTATTCTCTACACATCCTTCGAGACGGGCTTCCCGCAGATTAAAATGCTCGACGTGGCATCCGTATCAGCACGCGCCTTGGGTGCGGTGGACGGCACGATGGCCTTCGCGCCGCGGTTTTCGCCCGACGGCAACTCCATTATCTATTCGTTGGAGCGTGGTGGTAACACCGATCTTTACCGCATGTCGGTCAATGGCGGTGGCGGCTCGCCTTTGACAAACTCTCCCTCGATCGAGACTGCGCCATCCTATTCGCCCGATGGAAGCCAGATTGTATTCGAATCTGATCGCTCTGGCCGCCCGCAGATTTACGTCATGTCGGCAGGTGGTGGTGAGCCAGCGCGGATTTCCTTCGGTGAGGGGAGCTACGGCACGCCCGTCTGGTCACCTCGTGGGGATATGATCGCCTTCACCAAACAACACGCAGGCCGGTTCCATATCGGCGTGATGCGCACCGATGGGTCGGAGGAGCGCTTGCTCACGGCGTCGTTCCTTGACGAGGGTCCGACCTGGGCGCCAAATGGCCGCGTTGTAATGTTCACGCGTGAGACTTCGGGTGCTTCGGGGGGCGCGACGTTGATGTCGGTCGACATCTCCGGCCGGAACCTCAAGGCGGTTCCAACACCGAGCGCAGCATCCGATCCCGCATGGTCGCCCTTGCTTCCTTGATCTGACTCGGGGGCGATTCACATCGCCTCCCAAACCTGCTAGATTGCCCCAAACAAACTTATAGGCGGACTTAAATATGGCTCTCACTCACAAGGCGCTTCTTGTCGTCTCCGCGCTGGCTCTCGCGGCATGTAACAACCCTGATAAATACGGCGACGGCGCGAATGGCGCAGGCGGTGCTTTGGGCAATGGCTTCGACCAGTCCTCGTTGGGCGGCGCAAACGATCCACGTTCGCCTGCTTATTTCAGCCAGACAGTCGGTGATAAGGTTCTGTTCCCGGTTGACCAATCGACCCTGACGGCCGAAGCGCGCACGACCCTTGCCGGTCAGGCTCAATGGTTGATGAGCAACACAGGCTATAGCGCGATCGTTGAAGGCCACGCCGACGAGCAGGGCACACGCGAATACAACCTTGCGCTGGGTGCGCGCCGCGCCAATGCAGCGCAGCAGTTCTTGATCTCGCAAGGGGTTGCATCGAGCCGTCTGCGCACCGTTTCCTACGGTAAAGAGCGCCCGCTCGAGGCTTGTTCCACCGAAGATTGCTACGCCAAGAACCGCCGCGCCGTGACGGTTATTTCCCTCGGCGCAGGCGCCTAAGAAGGAAGTTTGCTATGATCCGGTCACTTGCATTTATTGCCGCACTTGCGCTGGCGGCCCCCGCCGCCGCGCAAGATCAGTCCCTAGCCGATGTGCGCAGCGAGTTGGCGGATCTCTCCGCTCAGCTACAATCGTTGCGGTCGGAGCTTGTGGCATCGGGCGCGCAAGGGATGCAGGCGGCCGGAGGGTCTTCCGCCTTGGAGCGCATGGATACGATGGAGGCGTCGTTGATGCGCCTGACATCGCGCACCGAGGAATTGCAAAACCGGATCGACCGTGTCGTCAAAGACGGCACAAACCGGATAGGCGATCTCGAATTCCGTCTGTGCGAAGCAACACCGGGCTGTGATATCGGCTCGGTGGGGCAAACCCCGACTTTGGGCGGTGAGAGCAGTGGCGCGTCCGTCGCCTCTGCGCCCGCAGCCGCAGCGCCAAGCGCATCGTCCAACGCCCCAGCCCTCGCGATGAACGAGCAGGCAGATTTTGACCGGGCCAAGGGGGTGCTCGCTCAAGGTGACTTTCAAGGCGCCGCTGACCTCTTCTCGGCCTTTGCCCAATCCTACCCGGGTGGCCCGCTGACCGGCGAGGCGATGTATCTGCGCGGGGAAGCGTTGGAGAAAACCGGCGATACCGGTAGTGCCGCACGCGCCTATCTCGACGCGTTTTCCGCAGCACCCGAAGGCACTTTCGCGCCCGATAGCCTGTTCAAACTCGGCACATCCCTCGCGAATTTAGGACAAACGGTCGAAGCTTGCGCGACTTTGCGCGAAGTTGGCGCGCGCTTCCCGAATGCGGCTGCGACCTCGAGTGCACAAGGCGCAATGCAAAGCCTCGCCTGCCAATGAGGGGCTCCTCTCGCGTAGCCTTGCCTATGGCGCGCGTGAAGGTGCTCGTGGCTCGGAGCCAGCTTTAATGGTGCGCGCCCAACTAAGCGCCATCGCCGAGCAAGCGTTCTCGACCGGCATGGGACCAATCGGTGTCGCTGTGTCCGGCGGATCTGATTCGCTCGCGCTCTTGCATCTCCTCCATGAACATCACCCTGTTTATGCGGTGACGGTCGATCACGGGCTACGGGCGGCCTCTGCGCAAGAGGCGAAATTTGTTTCTGATCACTGCGCAGATCTCGGGATTGCGCATAGCACGTTGCGGTGGTCGGGCCCGTCCGCGCAGGGAAACCTGATGGATCAGGCACGCCGCGCGCGATTCTCGCTGATCGGGGCATGGGCGCGCACGCAGGGTGTGGCGCATGTGGCGTTAGGGCATACGGCGGATGATCAGGCCGAAACATTCGTGATGCGGCTTGCGCGCGAATCGGGCTTGGAGGGATTGGCCGGAATGCGTCCTCGGTTTCAGGCGGAGGGGGTGACGTGGCATCGGCCCTTGCTTGGACAAACGCGAGAACACTTGCGCGATTATCTCCGCGAGCTTGGGCGAGATTGGATCGATGACCCAAGCAATGAGAACCCGAAATTTGAAAGAGTTCGTGTCCGACAAGCCCTGCAGACACTCGCACCCATGGGTGTGACGCCGGGCTCACTGATGGCTGTCGTGGGGCATCTTGCGCAGGCAGAGCAGGAGTTGACACGCTATCTCTCCGCGCTGGTTGCCGCCCATGTCACAACACCGGTGGGCGATGTGGTTATTGATCGCGCCGCGTTTCGCGACGTCTTTAGTCGTGAGATGCAAAGGCGGTTGATCAACGCGGCTTTGCTCTGGGTGTCGGGGGCGGATTATACCCCGCGTGCGGCAAAGCTCGCAGGCGTCTTGGACGACTGGGAGACGCGGCGCGATTTCACTTTGCACGGCTGTCGCATTTCGGTTGGGGATCGCGTCTTGCGTATCACCCGCGAAGCGCGCGCGGTGCAAGGCCTCCAAGTTCCAATTGGCGCGCAATGGGACAGATGGAGGGTCAGTCGCGGCACAGAAAACGAGTTTCCTGTGGATGATCCGATCGCAAACGGCGCGCTTTCGGTCTCGGCATTGGGAGAGCGAGGGTTGCTGGCCTGTCCAAATTGGCGCGAGGCCGAACTCCCGCGCGCGTCACTTTTGGCCTCACCCGCGATCTGGCAGGGTGAAAATCTGGTTTCTGCGCCCCTCGCGGGGCAAGAAAATGGCTGGAAAGCACAAATTGCCTGCGGCGCATTCGCTCATTCTCTAATCAGGCGTTGAACCTGCCCGCTGAATGCCTATTTTCATGTCAAAGGGCCGAACCTGTCTTACGGCCCGATAATCGTTTGGAGGTCTCCCTTTGGGTAATGGACGCAATCTCGCCTTATGGGCCGTGCTTATCGTGCTTGTTCTGGCGTTGCTGAGTATTTTTGGCGACGGCCAAGGTGCAATGAATGCGCGCTCGGTGAGCTATTCGGAGTTTATCTCCAGCGTAGAGAAGGGTGATGTGAAAACCGTAGGTCTTGACGGTGAAAACGTCACGTACCAGATCGCGGATGGCACAACCTACAGCACAATCAAACCGATGTCGGACCCGATCGCAGAAATGCTGATCGCCAAGGGCGTCGATGTTACAGTGAAAAAGCAGGAGCAATCGGGCTTCATGTCGCTCTTGGGCGTGTGGTTGCCATTCCTCGTTCTGATCGGGATCTGGATTTTCTTCATGAACCGGATGCAGGGCGGCGGCAAAGGCGGCGCGATGGGCTTTGGCAAATCGAAGGCCAAGCTCCTCACTGAGAAACAAGGTCGCGTGACGTTTGATGACGTCGCCGGCATTGACGAGGCGAAAGAGGAGCTGGAGGAGATCGTGGAGTTCCTGCGCAACCCGCAGAAATTCTCGCGTCTCGGAGGCAAGATTCCAAAGGGCGCTTTGCTTGTCGGCCCTCCGGGCACTGGTAAGACGCTCCTTGCGCGTGCGATTGCAGGCGAGGCGGGGGTTCCGTTCTTCACGATTTCGGGCTCCGACTTTGTCGAGATGTTTGTCGGCGTCGGGGCGAGCCGTGTGCGCGATATGTTCGAACAGGCTAAAAAGAACGCGCCTTGCATTGTTTTCATCGATGAAATCGACGCCGTTGGGCGTGCGCGCGGCGTTGGCATCGGTGGTGGCAATGACGAGCGCGAGCAAACATTGAACCAGCTTCTCGTCGAGATGGACGGGTTCGAGGCGAATGAAGGGATCATTATCATCGCGGCGACAAACCGTCGCGACGTTCTTGATCCTGCTTTGCTGCGTCCGGGCCGCTTTGACCGTCAGATCCACGTCCCGAACCCTGACATCAAGGGGCGCGAGAAAATCTTGACCGTTCATGCGCGTAAAGTGCCGCAGGGGCCGGATGTTGATCTGCGTCTGATCGCGCGGGGCACGCCGGGCTTCTCCGGTGCGGACCTGATGAACCTTGTGAACGAGGCTGCTTTGATGGCGGCGCGTGTCGGACGTCATCAAGTGACGATGAGCGATTTCGAGAGCGCTAAAGACAAGGTCATGCTGGGGGTTGAGCGCCGCTCGATGGTTCTCACTGCCGATCAAAAAGAGAAAACAGCGTGGCACGAAGCTGGCCACGCGATCGTCGGGATCAGCCTGCCGAAATGTGATCCGGTGTATAAGGCGACGATCATCCCGCGCGGCGGCGCGCTGGGTATGGTGGTGTCCTTGCCTGAGATGGATCGTCTCAACATGCACAAGGATGAGGCCAAGCAGCGTATTGCGATGACGATGGCGGGGAAAGCCGCGGAAATCATCAAATACGGTGAGGAGGGCGTCTCGAACGGCCCTGCCGGCGATATCCAGCAAGCTTCCGCTCTGGCCCGCGCGATGGTGATGCGCTGGGGCATGTCGGATAAGGTCGGCAATATCGACTATGCCGAAGCGCATGAAGGGTATACGGGCGGCACCGCTGGTTTCTCGGTTTCCGCCAATACCAAGCAGCAGATCGAGGACGAAGTTCGCGAGCTGATCGATGAGGGATACCGGACGGCGAAGCGGATTTTGGAAGAGAAATCTGTCGAGTTCGAACGCCTTGCACTTGGGCTATTGGAATACGAGACGCTGACGGGTGAGGAAATCACCAAGGTCGTTGCGGGCGAAACGCTCGGCGTCGACAGTGATGTTCCGGCGCCTGTGCCGTCTGTGTCGTCGATTCCGCGCACCAAGCCTGCGCCTAAAAATGAAGCGGGCGAGGGCGATAGCTAATCGCTGCGGAGCGCAAATTGAAAAGAAGCCCCGGGCCGGAGACGGTTTCGGGGCTTTTTCTTTCCGCAAAGGACGGATCGCGCGTCGATCTGTGCTGCGAGGCTTGAGACTGGCGTCGATCTCTGCGAAACGATTTCCGCAAGAGTAGCTGCCCTCGCATGGCGATGCCGCGGAGGAGCAAGCTGCGCCCCCTGCGGAGAGACAGCATGAAAGCCCCTCACACCATCGCAAGCATGAATGACCTTCGCGCGGAGATTGATTTGATGGACGCACGGATTGTCGACCTGTTGGCGCAACGTGCGCAACTCATCGACCGCGCGGCAGAGCTGAAGCCCAATGAGGGCTTGCCCGCGCGGATCGAAAGCCGCGTTGAGGAAGTCGTCGCCAATGTGCGTGGTTTCGCGCAGGCGAGGGGGCTAGATGCTGATCTTACGGAAGATCTCTGGCGGCGTTTGATCGATTGGTCGATCGCACGCGAAGAACTGGTTTTGGGAAAAGGAGATGACGCATGACGGCTTCTATTATTGACGGCAAAGCCTTCGCGGCGACTGTGCGCGCGCAAGTGACGGATCACGTCACCCGCCTCAAAGAGGTGCATGGCATAACGCCTGGTCTTGCGGTCGTGCTTGTGGGCGAAGACCCGGCCTCCGAAGTGTATGTCCGCAATAAGGGCAAGCAGACGCTCGAAAGCGGCATGGCATCTTTCGAGCACAAGCTGGACGCATCGACTTCCGAAGCTGATTTGTTGGCGCTGATTGGCAAGTTGAACGCAGATCCGGCGGTTCACGGGATTCTTGTACAGTTGCCGTTGCCCGCGCATCTCGATTCCGATCTCGTCATCAACGCGATTGATCCGGCCAAGGATGTGGACGGGTTCCATATCTCGAACGTTGGCCTGCTGGGCACGGGGCAAAAATCCATGGTGCCGTGCACGCCGCTTGGTTGCCTGATGATGCTGCGTGATCATCACGGAAGCCTGTCGGGGTTGAATGCGGTGGTCGTCGGGCGCTCGAATATCGTGGGTAAGCCCATGGCCCAGCTATTGCTGAACGATAGCTGCACGGTGACGATCGCGCATTCGCGCACGAAAGATCTCGCCTCCCTATGCCGTTCGGCCGATATCCTTGTGGCCGCCGTCGGCCGCGCGGAGATGATCACCGGCGATTTCGTCAAACCGGGGGCCACGGTCATTGATGTGGGCATCAACCGGATTGAACGCGACGGTAAGAAAAAGCTGGTGGGGGATGTCGAATTCCAATCTGCCGCTGCGGTCGCGGGCGCGATCACGCCAGTGCCGGGGGGGGTGGGGCCGATGACGATCGCCTGCTTGTTGGCCAATACGGTCACCGCCTGTTGCCGTGCGAATGGCTTGCCGGAGCCTGAAGGCCTCACCGCCTGATCCATCAGAACGATCTCAATAAAAAGGCGCGCCTGAAGTGGCGCGCCTTTTCAATTTCGAAGTGTTTAGTGAACGATGACTTCTTCTTTCACAAACATATTCGCCCAAGCACGATCGATCAGGTCGGGGTTCATTTGATACGGAATGCCCTCGAAATCACAAATCGCCATCATCTGATCGATCAGGAAGATCGGTTGATAGTTTGCGTAGATATTATCGATGGTCGGATATTTGTGTTTGAGCAGATAAACGAGGGCCTTTTCATCCAAAGGCATCCCGCGTTTCTTTGCCATCATCGCAAAGATCTTCAGGAAATCCTGCTGCCCGGGCCCGTCGATTTTGATTTTGAAGAAGATCCGACGGAGGGCCGCTTTATCGAAAATTTCATTCGGGTGGAAGTTGGTGGAGAAGATGACGAGCGTGTCAAACGGCACTTCGAACTTCTCACCCGATTGAAGCGCGAGGATGTCGCGGTTTTCCTCCAATGGAACGATCCAGCGGTTGACGAGCTTTTGCGGCGGTTCGGCTTGGCGGCCAAGATCGTCGACAATGAACACGCCACCTGAGGATTTCATTTGAAGCGGCGCCGTGTAGGTCCGCGCGGTGGGGTTGTAAGTGAGGTCTAGCATGTCGAGCGAGAGCTCTCCGCCGGTGATGACTGTCGGGCGCTGGCAATAGACGTAGCGGGAATCAAACCGTGATGCCGAGAGCCGCAGCCCCGTTCCCACGTCCTCGGGGGCGACGGCGGTGTGCACGATGGGGTCGAAGACAGTGATCACCGTGCCGGCATATTCAATGGCGCGAGGAATGTAGATCTTGTCGCCCAATGCATCGCGGATCCCGTTCGAGATCGACGATTTCCCGTTGCCTGGCGGGCCATACATCAAGATGGATCGCCCTGCGCCCACGGCTGGCCCGAGTTGGTCGATCAACGTCGGAGGCAGAATCAGATGCCCCATTGCGCCCAAAAGCTGTTGGCGTGTGAGGGCGATATTGCGGATCGATTGGCGTTTGACCTGCTCGCGGTAGGCATCCAAAGTGATTGGCATCGCGCCGTAATATTCGGATTGCGCGAGGCTATCGAGTGCGCGCGCCTTGCCGGCATCGGTGAGCTGGTAGCCCATCTCGCCGTTGGAGGTTGCCGACATAGTGCCCGTTGCCTCCAAGAGGCGCTGGCTGCGGCACAGGTCGATCAGCTCTTGCGTAACAACTGGCGGCAGGCAGATCTTCTTGGCGATATCGCTCACCTGTTCGGAATGCGTGCGGAACATCGTTTTAATGAGAATATCGCGCATCATCACCGGCGAAATACCGGTTTCAGAAAGCGTCTTAGGCTGCGGCGGCGCGAGGACGTTTCCGGTGATCATGTTCATTGCGATGC
The DNA here is from genome assembly GCF_042466415.1 of Albirhodobacter sp. R86504. Taxonomy (NCBI): domain Bacteria; kingdom Pseudomonadati; phylum Pseudomonadota; class Alphaproteobacteria; order Rhodobacterales; family Paracoccaceae; genus Albirhodobacter; species Albirhodobacter sp. R86504. Next base: position 2,619,531 of record NZ_JAXHCH010000002.1, read on the forward strand.
CCTCTTGGCGGTGTGCTGTTGTATAAAGGCCCTCACGCGCAACGGCCCGTTGGCGAGGGATTCACACTGACACTCTCGCGGGCTATTGTGGCCACAACAAGGAAACAGCGCGGAGAAGCTGGGATGGATCGGGCAGAGCAGACCGCGCAGGCCGCGCATAATCAGGTGGAAAAACCACGAGCGCATTGGGGGCGCACCATCCTTATACTCGCGTTGCTGACGCTGGTGCTTGGGGGGGTGCCGTTTCTCAAAGGCGAGCTGCTGATTGCGCGCCATGAGGGCGATACGTTGCATCTTATCGATATCGTGCTGCGCATGACGCAGTTCGGACAGGTGCCGCATCTCGATTTCATGACGCCGTTGGGTATTCTGGGCATTGCGCCGATCGCGTGGTTTGTCGAGGCGGGAAACCATTTGGGCAAGGCGTTCTTTATGGCTCAGGCCCTTGTCGCGCTGGTGCTTTTTGCACCTGCGGTCTACGCGGCAGGCACGCGGTTGGCGTGGCCTTGGGCGATCCTGTGCGCAGGATATGTGATGATGCTGTCGCTTGCGATTGTGCATGGAGAGGCTAATCCCGCGATCTCGGTTTCAATGCATTATAACCGTTGGGCGTGGGCGGTGAGCTATGTTGTCATCTTGTTGACCCTGCCGCCCCTTGCGCGCGAAACGGAGGCAGGAAAGCCCGCGCGCTGGTGGATCGATGCGCTTTTGATCGGGGTCGGGATGGCCGCTCTCGGCCTTCTCAAGGCGACCTATGCCATCGCACTCGCCCCTGCAGTGATCGTGATTTTGCTGGTTCGTGGTCAGGTGCGGGGTTTGGTCCTTTCTGTCTTGGCGGGCCTCATGGTGATGGGGGGGGCGGCATTGGCGTGGGGGATCTCGTTTTGGCCGGCCTATGTCGCGGATTTGCTTGCGGTCGCAACGTCGGACACCCGCGCGGCTCCGGGCGCTAGCTTCGAGGATATTGTCTCGGGGCCGAGCTTTGTCGTGGGAAATCTCGCGCTCTTGGCGGGCGTCGTTTTGTTGCGCCGCGCCGAGCGGATGACGGAGGGGCTTTTGCTTTTGCTGCTCACGCCGGCCTTTCTCTATATCACGTACCAAAACTTCGGAAATGATCCGCAGTGGCTGATCTTGATCGCGATGATTCTGCTGTCGGGGCGGTCGGCTGTGCCAGCCACCAACATCGACGCCGTAGCGCCGCGCATGGCCTTAACGGTCACTGCGGCGGTCATTCTGGCGCTTGGGTCAGCATCGGTTATCAACCTTGGTGCGTCGCCCATCAGGCATTACTTCCTGACATCTGAGAGCCCCGCGCCTTTGGTGTCGGGGGCAGACATTGCATCGGACGTCATGAGTTCGAAGGGGCGGCTGTACAGCGTCACGGAAAGTAGAAATATCGATGCGTCTGACTCGCCCTATGCTGGGGTGAGCTACGTTGATCCCGAGGCCGAGCCTGCAATGGTCAACGGTGAGGTTCTGTCAGATTGCGATATGTCATCCGGTTTCAGCGCCTATTTCGAGGTCGTGAGCCGCGATCTTGAAGGTGCGGGCTATGGCGGGTCGGCATTGCTGGCGGCGGATCTGTTCGGGGCCTTCTGGCTGTACGGTGATTTCAAACCGGTCGACGGCGCCGCCCCGTGGTATTATGCGGGTGCGTCCGGTGTGCAGCACGCGGATTACGTGCTCGTGCCGCTTTGTGCAACGGGGCGTTCCCAACGCAAAGCGATCTTGAAAGGGATCGCAGATGCTGGCTGGGGGTTGGAGGAAGTGCGCCGCACCGCACTTTACATCTTGTTCCGGCCCGTCGCCCCGCAGTGATCCCTAAGATAGCAAAAGGCCCGCGCAAACCCGCGGGCCTTTCGCTGTTCGTCTTGCCGCTTTAGCCCAAGCCGTAGAGCAGGAGATAGGCCGAGAGCGTCAATGCGAGCGGGACCCCGAACGGGAAATCCTTACGTGACCATGAGAGCCAGTCTGGCGCCAGCCCGCGCAAGGCAGGAAGACCGCGCGCGATCCGGTGCGTGACAAAGGCGCTCAGCGTCACGGCGGCGAGAAGCACCAACATGAGACGGATCGAACTCGGGTTAAGCGCAATGAACGGCGCCGCTGCGGCCGCATATTTCGCATCCCCCGCGCCGAAGTGGATCGTGGCATTCAAAACGATGCCGATCACAAGAACGACGACGAAATGCGACCAGCGCCATAGCCATGCCTCAAACGGGATGACCAGCAGGCCGACAATCACGAAGATACCGAGCATAGCGATCACCGCTTTGTTCGGTATCTTCATAAATTTTAAGTCTGACCAGATGACCCAGAATGACACCGGCAACGTGGCCAGAAACAAAACAAGATAAGCGGTGTTTGGCGAAAGACCGAGCATCAGATCCCCTTATTTTGCATCCAGCGCAGCCAAGGCTCGGCTCGCTTCTTCGAAGTGTAGGGGATGTGTGTCGACAGCATCTTGTAGCAAACCTTTGCCGATCGTGACATCGCCTTGCTTGATGGCAGCGAGCGCGGCCGTGTAGAGCAACATCGCGCGCTCGGTCTGCGTCATCGCCATCACCGGCATGTCGTACTTGCGTTGGTTTGCGCGCGCGAGCACAAGATTGTTCTTCGATGTGAACAGGCTTGGGTCGTAGCGCAGCGCCTCACCAAACAATTTTTCCGCGCCGTTGGCATCGCCGCGGGTCAGTTTGGAAAAGCCCCAATTGTTATAAACGCCGGCGGGTGACGTGGTCAGCCCTGCCGCAGTCTCATAGAAACTATCGGCTTTTTGCCAGTTCTTTTTGCTATCCGCGACCATCGCCTCGAGGCGGTAGCGCATATAACTTTCATGGGTCGGCGGGATGCGGTTCAACGTGACCTCTGCGCCGGCCCAATCATTCGCGCGGATTTGGGCATCCGCCAATTCAACCAGATCCTCGGGCCCGCTTTCGGGACGCAAGGAGATTGCCGTCCAGACTTTCGCCGCGTCCGCAGGTTTCTTCGCGCGCACAAGCGACTTCGCGAGGCCGCGTTGGAGGTCTATCCGGTCGGGGTTCTCGGAGCTGGATCGTTGGAAATAGGAAACCGCTTCGTCAGGGTCGCCCATCGTCAGCATCACATCGGAAAGATTGGTTTCGTCAATCGCGTTTACCGATTTCAGGGCTCTTGCAGCTTCTGCATCGGACACGCCATTTTGGCAGGCAGACAATACCATTGCGCCGCCCAAGAGGGTCGCGATCAAAGTCGGGTGGCGCATATTTTGCGTCCTTTTTTGCTCATTGCCTCAAAGCTTGGTGAGGAGCAGGTATTCACCAGTCCCACGCCGCACCAGCGAAAAGTTCTCACTCTCCGGCTCAGAATACCCTGGATCGGCCGATTTTGCGAGAGCGCGGCGCAGATTCTCACGGATCGCGTCTGATTGGCCACTGTCCAAGGCGTAGGCCGTCTCGAACACGCGGGCAGCTTCGGATGTTTTGTTGCGCTCCATCAGAACAACACCGAGGTTGTTCCACGCAGGCGGGAAGCTTTGATCGGCCTCGACGGCTCGGCGCAGGATTTGCTCGGCCTGGCCAAGGCGCCCAAGCGCAAGATTTGCCGATCCGATGGCGGAGAGGGTGTCAACCGTGGCGCCGTATCGGGCGGCAGATCGATAATAGGACTTGAGGGCAAGCTCATACTCGCCAGCTTCCATCAGGCGGTGGCCAACAACCAGACCGTCAACCGCCTCACCGCCGCTGGCGCCTGGGGCATAGGGGCTTTCCGACGACGCCGAAAGCCCGCCACCCGAACAGGCAGCGAGCAAAGAGAGCATTAGAGATACAGCGATACACTTGGCATGCGCTGCGAAGCCTCGATACATATGTTAGCCAGCGCCCATGTTTTGGAACGTTTGCAGCATATCGTAAACCGACGGGCCGACAAGGATGATTAGCAAAGGCGGCACGGTGAACATCATAGTGCCCAATGTCATCTTCGTCGGGATCTTGTTCGCGGCCTCCTCGGCACGCATCACGCGTTTGTCGCGCATCTCTGCGGAGTAGACGCGCAGGGATTCCGCGATGGATGTCCCGAAGGTCTGCGATTGGATCATCACGGTGACGAAGGACATGACGTCCTGCACGCCGGAACGCTCGCCAAAAGCGCGCAGCACCGAGATTTTTTCTTTGCCGGCCTTCATCTCTTGCGCGATCTGCTCAAGCTCGCCCGCCATCACAGGATATCCGCGCTCCAGTTCTTTCGAGACGCGGATGATCCCTTGGTCAAGCGACTGACCGGCCTCGACGCACACAAGCAGCATATCGAGCGTGTCAGGGAACGCGTTCTGGATTTCTTCGGTTCGTGTTTCCACACGGTTGTTCAGCCAGTATTTCGGCAGGTAATACCCGGCAGACGCAGGGAGCAGAACGCTCATGGCCATGCTCGCAGTTGTCATTTCGGCCTCGGCGGATGTGATCATCGTATAGACAACGCCGGCCATCAAAGACCCGATGCCCGCGATGAACTGGATCGCGTGGAACGTGCGGACGGCGTTTTTTCCGCGATAGCCCGCGCGCGTCATCAACAGGCGCGAGGCACTCATCTCTTCTTCGGTCTGAGGCTCGAGGAAGCCCGCAAATTTATCCAGTTTGTCCGTGCCCTGCGCATGGCGTAGCTTGGAAGGGGCGTTGGACGACGCTGCGCGCCATTGCTGCGCCGCATCCGAATTGCGCAGCTTGTCGAGCGGATCAGCGCGCTTGCGCAGTAACAGGGGCACAGCCCCCAGAACCATCAAAAGCGCGAGTGCCCCAACCCCGAAGACCGGCCCAAGAGGACCAAAGTTCGCGATCAGCATATCCTTGAGGGGTGCGAAAGCTTCCATGGTCGTTACACCTTAATATTGGTCATGATTTTCATGAACATCATATTCGCGAACAGAAATACGAAGACGACGAGGGCGGCTGGGATGAAATATTCTGTATCCTTCACCGTGTCGTAAAATGTAGGCTTCGTGAGCTGGATCACGGCGAGGACGCCGAGCGGGAAGCCGGAGAGAAACATCCCCGACCATTTCGCCTCGGCGGTGATGGCCTTCACGCGGCGGAACAGGCGGAACCGCGAGCGGATCACTTTGGCGAGCCCTTCCAGGATCTCTGCGAGGTTACCCCCCGAAGTTTGCTGGATCGATACGGCCACCGCGAGGAAGCGTAAATCCTGCATATCGAGGCGTTCTGCCATATCTCGCAAGGATTCCGCGACGTTGCGCCCGTAGGCCGCCTCATCGGCGATCATACCGAACTCCGACCCCATCGGATCGGGGACTTCTTTCGCCACGATCTGGATCGCGGACGAGAACGGATGGCCGACACGCAAACTGCGGACCATGAGCTCGACCGCCTCGGGCAATTGCTCTTGCGCGAGCTCGATGCGCTTTTTCGCCTTGCCGTTCACCCAGAAGAATACTGCGCCGACACCCATCAGAACCGATACCGCCAAGCGGACGGCAGGGCTGGCGGAGGTCCCAATTGCGAGCCCGACAAAGGCAACGAAGGAGAGCAAGGCCATCACGCCGATCAGCGCCATAGGGGAGAACGCAATATTGGCTTTTTGCGCCTTCGCCGCGAGCACGGAATAGAGCGGTATGCCTTTGGAATTAAGATGCTGCGAGGCTTCTTTGCGAAGCTGTTCCAAAACCTTTTCGCGCGCGCCGCCCTTTTCGAGGAGTTCCAACCGTCGGTTGACCTTCGAGTTGAGCGAAATCGACTTGCCGAAAATGAGCAAGTAGATCCCTTCGACGAGCAAAAGCACGGCGACGAAGATAAGTCCGTAGATGATCGGGGTGGGCGAGATAATCATGGGTTAGCCTTGCACGGGTTCGTAGATCGAGGCGGGAAGATCGAAGCCCCATTGCTTGAAACGGTCCGAATAATGCGAGCGCACGCCCGTAGCGGTGAAGCGGCCGATGATTTTGCCGTTTGGCTCAAGGCCGAGTCGCTCGTAGCGGAAAATCTCTTGCATCGAGATAACGTCACCCTCCATCCCCGTAATTTCGGTAATCGAGGTCATGCGGCGCGAACCGTCTTGCAGGCGCGATGCCTGCACGATCAGATTGACCGCCGATGCGATTTGACTGCGCACAGCTTTGATCGGCATATCGATGCCAGCCATTGCGACCATGTTTTCAAGCCGTGAGATCCCGTCGCGCGCCGAGTTCGCGTGGATGGTTGTCATCGAACCATCGTGGCCAGTGTTCATTGCCTGAAGCATATCGATAACCTCCTCACCGCGGGTTTCCCCCACGATGATCCGGTCAGGGCGCATCCGCAGTGCGTTGCGCAGACAGTCCCGCTGGGTGACGGCGCCCTTGCCCTCGACGTTCGGCGGGCGGCTTTCCATCCGGCCAACGTGCAACTGTTGCAGCTGAAGTTCGGCGGTATCCTCGATCGTTAGGATGCGTTCGTCATTCGCGATGAACGAGGAGAGGGCGTTGAGCGTCGTCGTTTTCCCCGAACCCGTTCCGCCCGAAACGATGACGTTGAGGCGGGTCGAGCAGGCGGCTTGGAGATAGGCGGCCATCTCCTCGGTGAACGCGCCAAAGCGCACGAGGTCGTCAATCGCGAGCTTGTCTTTCTTGAATTTCCGAATCGATACGAGCGATCCGTCGACGGCAACCGGGGGCACCATCGCGTTGAAGCGCGATCCGTCTTGAAGGCGCGCATCGACGTAAGGGTTGCTTTCATCGACGCGACGGCCCACGGCGGAGACGATTTTATCGATGATCCGCAACAGATGCTTTTCGTCTTTGAATGTGGTGTCCGTCAGCGTCAGCTTCCCGCCGCGTTCGACGAAAACCTGCTGCGGGCCGTTCACCAGAATATCGGAAACGGTGTCGTCTTTCAAAAGCGGCTCAAGCGGTCCCAGCCCCATGACCTCGTCGTAGAGCTCGTCCGCCATGGCCAAACGGTCGGCGGTATTCAGGACGATCGACATATCGGCCAAGGCCTCAGTCGTGATCGCGGAGATTTCCGCGCGAAGTTCTTTCTCCGTCGCGTGTTCAAGCGCGGAGAGGTTGAGATCGTCGAGCAGGCGGCGGTGAAGCTCAACCTTGATTTCCTGCAGCTTTTCTTTGCGCTTGCGGTCTTTGTCGGCTGTCACCGGAGCGGCAGCGGCCTCCGTCACGGCGCGGCGCAGCTTCGTGACGTTATCGGCCTTTGGCTCGGGCGCCGGGGTCGGTTTCGGTTGTGCAACGGCTTCGCTCGTTTTAACCGGAGCACCCTGTGGTTTTTTGTAACGCGAGAACATTAACGTCTCCTCAGGCGTGCTCAGCGGCGGCGGCGGCAATATTTGCCGCGTGCAGCGAGCTGGCGAGTTTCAAAATCTCTTTGCGCAGTGGTAGCTTGGCCGCGGTTTCGGCAAGCGGTTGACCGTGGTCATTGGCCTGCGTGACTTGCTTCCCGCCATCCGCTAGCTGGACTTCTATCGAGATATCAAGGCTCTCGGCCAAACGCTTCACGCGCGATTTGCCCGACAGATCGGTGAATTTCGGCGCCCGGTTCAACACGAAGCGCAGTTTCTCGACCGGCAGACCTTCGGCTTTCAGCGCCCGGATCATGCGCAACGTGTTTTGTGCGGAGCGCATATCGAGTTCGAGTGTCGTGAAATAGAGATCGGATTTGTTCATCACGGCCTCTGTCCACGAAACGAATGTCGAAGGCATATCGACAATCACATAGTCGAAATTGGCGCGCGCCATTTCCAGAAGACGGTTCACGTCCTCAGCCTCGATGATATCGAGAGGCAGCATCTCCGGCGGGGCGGTGAAGACCTGAAGCTTGTCGCCATAAGGCAAAAGCGCCTGTGCGAAGGTGTCAGGGTCCATATGCGCGGTGTCGGTCAGCAATTCGAACACAGCCTCACGACGCGGCAGATCGAGATAGGTCGAGACGGCCCCCATTTGGAGATCGAGATCGATCAAGCAAACTTTGATCGGCTTTTTCTTATCGAGAATTGCAAGCTCCCACGCGAGGTTCACCGCGAGGGTCGAAGCGCCCGTGCCACCGGCCAAGGAATGAACGGCAATCACACTGCCTTCTTTGCCGCCCGTTGCCTTGAAGGTCGTAGGCGCGTCGTTGCTCGTCTGAGCGACGGGCTCCGGAGGGAGGCGCAGTTGTTCGATTGTCTCGTGCAGCGCGCCCTCAGGGAGCGGGTAGGGCACAAAATCATTTGCGCCGTGACGCAGCAACTGGTGCAGGGCGATGGGGCTGAGTTCTTCCGCGATGAGGATCACGTGGATGTCTTTATCGCGCGCCTGTTTGATCAGGGCGGAGATCCGTGCGAGATCGTCCTCGTCATCGCTATCCACCGCAATTGCAACAAATTCGAGTGAGTCGCTATCGGGTTGGGCGAGAAAAATCGCGGCGTCGTCGAAGGTCAGATCCCCCCAGCTTTCGCCGAGTTCGGTTTCCATATCTTCGATCAGGAGATCGAAATTCGCGACATCGCGCGAAATCGTGCACGCCACGATCGCTGCCGGTTCTGGTTTCAGTGCTACTGCAACACTCATTGCCTAACGTCCTTTTCCACGATGACCGCCGACAACGCCCTTTTATGATCAAGGCGTCTCGCGCCTCAGGTGCACTGTCGAGGGTCGGATGGCGCGACTCAGATGTCGGTCCATACCTGCCGATGCCCAATCTCGCGCTCAACCATGGCGCAAATGGGGCTAAAAAAACGTAATTGTGCGGAATTTTGGGACTGTCATAGAAAACGACGACCTTTGTTGCCAAAGATCGCCGTCATTAAATGTTCAAATTGACGGATTAGCCGCCTGTCGTTTCGCCCGAAGTGCCGGAGAGGGTCGATGCGGGTGCGCCCGACGTAATATATTCGCGGAAGATTACACTCGCGTATTCTCCGTTCAGCACCATCGGGTGAGACTCCACAAAGCCGGACACCTCCGTCACGGTGCGGCGATTCCGAACTTCCGGGCCTTGCGTATAGACGAGCGGTTGGGTCTTGCCGTAGCTGACCACCGCCTCCAAGCGAGAGCGCGAAATCCCGCGTGTCGAGAGATAGGCGACAACTGCCTGCGCACGCTTCAAGCCTAGCGTTTTGTTATAGGCGTTCGATCCGACAAGATCGGTATGCCCGTAAACACGGAATCGGATCTCGGGGAACTGCCGGATCCAATTTGCTTGCATATCCAATGCGGACATCGACGCCGCATCAAGCGTCGAGGAGTTGAACGCGAAGTTCACTGTGTTCGGCACTTCGCGCGCGAAACGTTCAGTCAAGGAAACTGCGAGATCAATTTGGCCGGTTTGCGCCAAGGTGTTGTTCATCGTCGCGTTGCCGAAACTGCCCTGATCAAGGAAGCTGCCGACGGGGGCGTTGAATTCCGACGTGTTGGATGACGCACAGGCTGAGATCATTGTCAGTGCGCTCAAAACAGTAAGGGTGCGGGGGAGGGAGGTAAAAATAGCCATTAACTCACTCCATCACGTAGCCGTAAGAGCCACTGAAATCTTGCTTCGCAACTTCAGCGGCGGCCCCTTCCGTGCGTCCGTACAGGAACAGCTCCTTCTCGGACGGAAGCTTCACGCGGTCCGTTGGCAAGGCGAGCGCCTCCCCGCGAGTTGGTGTCACAAGATGCGGCGTCACAATAATCACCAGTTCGGATTGGTCGCGTGCGTAATCGGCCGAACGGAACAACGCCCCCAAAACAGGGATGTCGCCCAGCCACGGAATTTGTGAGCTATAGTCGCTGAAGTCATCTTGGAGGAGGCCCGCAATCGCGAAGCTCTCGCCGTCGCGCATCTCGACGGTCGTTTCCGTCATACGCGTTTTGAAGCCGTTGACCGCAAACCCGTCCGCCGTGACCGAAACCGAGGTATCGATGCCCGAAACGGTTGCCTTGATCTCGAGGTTGATTTGATCGTTGTCCACAACACGCGGGATAAACGCCATTTCAACACCGAATGGCTTGTATTCAATCGTCACATTGCCGTCGGACGATACCGGAATCGGATATTCGCCGCCCGCGAGGAACTTCGCCTCTTGGCCTGACAATGCGGTGAGGTTCGGTTCAGCAAGTGTGCGAACGACCCCTTTGGTTTCGAGCGCTTCTAGCAGAACGGCGAATTCCAAGCTTCCTGCGGTGAAGCCTGCTGCCAGCGATCCTGATGTGCCCGACAACGGGATTGTCGCGGAAGAGCCAAAGGCCGCCTGCGATGCGCCGGTCGTGCTGAAGTTACCTGTCCCGCCGAGCAAGCCGGAGCTGCCGCTGGTGCCTTGCATTGCGATCGAGGACGAAAGATTTTTCGAGACGGACCGCTGCATCTCTGCAAAGCGAACCTTCAGCATGACCTGTTGCGTGCCGCCCACGCTCATCAGGTTCGATACGCGGTCGGGCGCATATCGGGCCGCAAGATCAAGCGCGCGATCCAGTTTGCCTGTCGACGACACGATTCCCGAAAGAACGATGCCGTCATTCGCGGTGCGCACTTCGATCTTCTCGCCTGGAAGAATCTGGCGCAGGCGTTCTTTGAATTCGGCGATGTCGGGTGTGACCTGAACTTCGACGTTCGTGATCAACTGCCCGTTGGGGCCAAGGATTGTCATCGTTGTCCGGCCGGGGAGTTTGCCCAAAACGTAAATCGAGCGATCCGAAAGCGTTGTAATATCCGCGATTCCGGGATTCGCGATCGACAGTTCCGCGAAGGGCTGATCAGATTCCACGACCACCGCGCGGTTCATCGGAACCTGAAGCGGGGCGGAAGATGAGCCGGACATGACGCGCAGCGTCTCGGCCACAGAAGGTGCAACTGTCGCGATAGAAATGGCTGTACCTAACAGGCAAGCCCTTAAAATTCCACTCGTTTTCATTGTGATCCTGCCTCTCCGATCACGCCACACTACGGATCTATAACGCCCGTTTGCGAGGTGTTTTTGCCTCATTTCTTTTAGAAGATGCGTTAATTCCCCTTTTATTGCAAGAATCAACCGACCCTCCGCACATCTTTCTCCCCGCCACACGCTTAAGGTGAGGACTTGAGCTTGCGCTCGCGTCAATGTCACGCACCCTCCGATCGTGAAGCGATTGGAGGGTGCGTGAAGCCTAGTATCCCATGGAGGTGCCTGACTGACCCGCGCTTATTCCGTGGCGCAGGGGATCGGCGTCTCGATCACATCCGCGCCTTTGCGGGTTTTGATGGTGCAGACGCGCTCCGCCTCGACGGCGACGACCTGCTTTTGCTTGATGCCCAAAAGCTGGTCGGTGTTGATTTCGATCTCTGCGACTGCATTGCTATTAATCGTTCCAACAAGCGCGAGGTTGAGCTGGCCGGTGGCGTTCGCCAAGGTCAGGGCGGCAACCTGTTCGGGCGACACCTCGACCGTCACTGTCCGCGCAATCATCGTCTCCTCCGACCGGTCCGCATCCGCGTTCTGGTTGATCGCGATCAGGCGCACGTTGGGCTGGATCAGCTTGGTTACCTGGCTGTTGCCCGATCGGCCGGACCAGTACACGTCGACATGATCGCCGGGCCGCAAAAAGCCAGACACGCCCGTGGTGGCCGTCACATCAATGGTGAAGGCGCGCATGTTGTCTGCGAGATTCGCCATGATCCCCGCGTCAACGCCCGGTTCGGTGATTTTTGTCTCGAGGAGAGGTTCAAGCGGCTCATAAGAGCGCAGCGCAGCGCGTGGACGGGTCTCGCCGTCAAAGAACACTGCACGCGGAGCATTCGGATCACCCTGCGGCCCTGTGATGGCGGCATAGGCACCTGCAGGCGCTTTGCCCGCTTGAACCTTGATGATTTCGACATCTTCCATCGTAAACCGCTCGCCGTAGGCAAGTGCGCGCTTAGCGACGGCGACATCCATCAGCTGGGGGGTATTCGCTTGCGCAGCGAGGAGCTGGTCGCGCTGAACCGACATCTCGGCCATGTAATCCTGCGCCATAAATACAGCGAAGCCCGCAAGGCCCACACCGAGCGCCAAAACGAGGGCGACAATCATCCGCATGTCAAATTCCTTTCACTCCGGCCCGCCTAATTGCTCGGGGGCGTCTCTACGCCTGTAATGCGAGGCTGCTAGGGGCTATTTAGAGATCAAAAATGGCGAGAGAAAGGCGAGGATGCATCGCCTCGGTGGCGGGGCCGCAATCGATATCGCGAAACGCAAGATCCGCCCAGGCAATTAAGCCGGGGCGGCGCGCAGATGATAGAATTAGGAACTGACGGAAGCCCAAGTCTCCGAGAGGACGTCAGAAGGCGGTCTTCACGGTCGCATCGGAAAGGTACTGCGTGATTTCGTTCGTCAGGTCGGCAACGCCACCGCGAATCATATTCAGCGCAGCGATGCCGAGCCCAACGGTCGCTGCGGTCAGAACAACCCAATCGACCGTCACTGCACCGTCCTCATCGTCTTTAAGGCGTTTTGCGAATTTAAAGAAAGTCATGTTCGTCTCCATAATCTTACGGCGCATCCGATATCTCACACGAATACAAAACTCGTTTACGGCAAGCGAGATGGTAAACGAAATCTGACCGCCTCGCGATGGCCTTCAATGACTTAGAATTTGGGCATCAGTAGGGCAGTCAGGCCCCTATTTTGGAAACACTCCATATCATAGCCCTGGCATTGTATTGCGCGCGGGAATGAATGCAGCGGACACCTTCCCCGCAATAAGCAAAAGGCCGCACAGATTGTGCGGCCTGATGGCGATGATCCCCAATGGAGATCGATCAAATTAGAAGGTCGATTTAATCGTGATGCTCGACAGGTGCGCATCGATCGAGGTCGAGGCTTTACCGGTGCCTTTGGTGACCATCGAGAGCGCTGCCGCGCCGAGGCCAACCACTGCTGCGGTCAGAACAACCCAGTCAACGGTCACAGCGCCTTCTTCTTCTGCATTGAATTTTTTAACGAGTTTGAACAGTTTCATGGGGTCTCTCCTACCGAGTGATTAATCGTAAGTGGTTTCTGGCTAGGCGTTTGCGCCTTGGCATGAGGTCGTTTTGGCTCCCAATCTGGGCGTGAATGGGGCGATCCGTAGGCCATTTTCGAGCAGCGTCATTTTCATTAGCCTATGGCGCGCAAAGAAAATCTCGGCCGGGTCATCGAGAAGATGGGCATTTAAAGAAATAGGCCGCGCATCGTGCGCGGCCTATTTCGTTGGGCGTTCAGAGGTCGTTGCGTCACGCTATCTGAGAGCGATACCCTTAGAAGGTCGTTTTCACCGAAACGCTCGACAGCGCGACGTTGATCTTCGTCGACGCGGCGCCCGTACCCTTCGTGACCATCGCGAGCGCTGCTGCGCCAAGGCCAACCACTGCTGCGGTCAGAACAACCCAGTCAACAGTCACGGCGCCTTCTTCTTCTGCATTGAATTTCTTAACGAGCTTGAAAAGTTTCATCTGATCTCTCCGACAGATTGGTTGACCGTATGTTTCTGGCTAAGCGTTTTCGCTTTTGCGTAACGCTTTGTTGACCTTGAAAATGGGCGGGAGTGGGGCGGACTGGGGGTATTTTGGTGCGTGCCGTTTTAAGTTTCGGCGCGGCATTTTGGGGGCAGGGTTGAGAAGCCCTGCCGCGAGGCGGGAGTGGGCCGTGCCGCGGTCCGGCGCCAAAACGCAAGAGGCCGCGCAGAAAGCGCGGCCTGGTGCCAGATCCCGTTCGGGTCTTAAGTCGTCGCGCGTGGCGACGCCGGTCTTAGAAGGTCGTTTTAACGGTAACGCTCGACAGGGCAGCGTCGATTTTCGTGGAGGCTGCGCCTGTGCCTTTGGTGACCATCGAGAGCGCTGCTGCGCCGAGGCCAACCACTGCTGCGGTCAGAACAACCCAGTCAACAGTCACAGCGCCTTCTTCTTCTGCGTTGAATTTTTTAACGAGTTTGAACAGTTTCATCGGGTCTCTCCTAGAGAAAATGTGAGCCGCTCTGGGCGGCCGATCAGGTTTGTGGCACCACGTTCCGGTGCCGGTAGATCGGCTGTCCGTCGCGGGATGAGGATGTTTTGACCTGTGATCATGGCGCGAATTGGGCACGGTCGCGGCGGTTTTGGACATCGGACGTTATTTTTGGTGAATTCATTTATCGTATTGAATTTTATCGATAAAAAATGATGGATCGCCGCTGCCTCGGGAGAAACTCTGATCTGGATTGCCGCAGTTTCCCCAGAAACGCACGCGTTGCGGCGCCTTTTTGTGGATTTTTCCGCAAGACTCGCGAATAAAGAGAGCAAGAGCGTCCATAAGGGCGCCAATCGAGCAGTTACGCGCAAGTGCGCAGAGTCAGGATAGCGCGGATGCGCAAACAGGCATTGAGTCTTCTTCTTTGCGCGGCCTTCTGGGCCGAGCGCGCTGTGGCCGAAACCGCGCCACAGCTCGGCCCTGTCGCGACGATCAAACGCATCGGGGTGCCAAAGGCGGGACAAAAGAAACTTTTGACGATCCAGATCGATCCAGAGGAGCAAGCGCGCGCTTTGGCCTCCTTGCCAGCATGGGTCGAAAAGTCGCCCGTCGCCGCGAGTGCGCCTACGGGGCCGCGCGCACCTGCGGCGTATGATTGGTATTGGAAGGCCGTATCCCCCGCCTTGGGAGATGTCTCGGGGCGCTTCACAACGGCGATTTCGGCGTTAGGTCAAGGCCCCGGCGGGAGCTCCGTCGCCGCGCCGCGGCTCGCGCATCTTCAGACGATTGCTCAATCCCACGGGCGCGAGATCCTCGCCGCGACAATCGGAACAAACGTATCGCCCGCGCTGGTTTTGGCCGTGATCGGAATCGAATCCGGCGGAAAGATCGATGCGGTCTCATCCGCAGGCGCGCAGGGCTTGATGCAGCTTATCCCGGCAACGGCCGAGCGCTTTGCCGTGAGCGATTCGAACGATCCCAAACAGAACATTAAAGGCGGCGTGGCCTATCTCGATTGGTTGATGAAAGAGTTCGATAACGATCCGCTGATGGTTCTTGCCGCCTATAACGCGGGGGAGGGTGCGGTCCGCAAGGCGGGCGGCGTTCCCGATTATGTCGAGACCCGCAATTATGTCCCGAAAGTTCTCGCCGCGTGGAATGTTGCGCGCGGATTATGTCTGTCTCCGCCGGAACTCGTTTCCGACGGCTGTGTGTTTGCGTTGAAAGGATAACTGATGTCGAAGCCCTTGGTTTTGGATGCTGATGGCACCTTTCTGCGCACGGATATGTTGCTGGAGGCCTTTTGGGGGGGGCTCGGGCGTGATCCGTTCGCGACACTCAAAGCCCTGCGCTACCTTGGGGATCGCGCGCGGCTGAAGGCGGAGCTGGCGCGGATTGCGCAAATTCGCGTTGATCTGTTGCCCGTCAATGAGGGGGTTGTGCGCCTCGCGCGTGCGGCGCAGGCCGAGGGGCGGGAGGTGATCCTTGCCTCCGCCTCCGATGAGATGCAGGTAAAGCCGCTTGCGGCCTTTCATGGTCTCTCGGATCGTGTGTTCGCGTCGGACGGGGTCACCAATCTGAAGTCCAAAGCGAAGGCGGATGCGCTGACGGGGGCGTTCGGTGACGCGGGCTTCGATTATGCGGGGAACTCGCAAGACGATCTCGCCGTGTGGGAACACGCGAATCATGCGATCGTCGTCGGTAAGGTCGACGGCGCGCCTGCGGACGCGATGCATCTCGCGAGCGGGTACCACTGGCGCGGCTTGTGGAAGGCGATTCGTCCGCATCAATGGGTGAAAAACGTTCTCTTGTTGCTGCCCATCATTGCCGCGCATGAGTTTAACCTCGCCCATCTTTGGCTGACGCTTTGCGGTATCGTGGCGTTTAGCGCGGCGGCTTCGTCGATCTATATCATTAATGATCTGCTCGATCTTGAGGCGGATCGGTTGCACCCCACCAAGTGCCGCCGTCCGTTTGCCGCAGGCACGGCCTCGATTACGTCCGGGATGGGTGCGTTTGTCGGCCTCGCGGCGATTGCGCTGGGGGTAGGTGCACTGCTTGGGGGCGCTTTCTTCGGTGTCGTCAGTCTCTATATGATCACCTCGCTCGCATATTCGTTAAAACTTAAACGGATGCGCTGGGTCGATGTCGCGACATTGGCCGCGCTGTATACGATTCGCGTCGTCGCGGGCGCAGCAGCGGGCGGGGTCGATACTTCCGTCTATATGCTGATCTTCATTTTCCCCGTCTTCGTCGCGCTGGGCTGCGTCAAGCGGTTGACCGAGCTCACGCTTGCTACCACTGACGATCGTTTGCCAGGGCGGGGATACGGGCGGCTGGATCGCGGCGATCTGCTAAATGTCGCGGGGCTCGGCGTGTTTGGCGCGCTCCTAATCTTTTTCCTCTACACGGTTTCCGATCAAGGACGCGAGCTTTACCCCGACACGTGGTTGATGTGGCTTGCGATGATCCCGATGGCGTTCTGGCTGATCCGGATGGTGGTCTTGGGATACATCGGAAAACAGGATTACGACCCAATCGTCTTCGCCCTGAAGGACAAACTCGGGTTGGGCGTTTTGATGATCACGCTTTCTTTAATGTTCTGGGCGGCGGGCCTCTGGGCGCAATGGTTCGGCGGATAATGCGCGGTTTGCGTTGCGCTTAAGCGCTTCGCAAACCGAGCCTGCGAACGAGATCCGTTTCATAAACCGCATCAGGGTCTGCTTTTTCGACCTCAGCCTGCCACGCCCCCAACTCCGCATACATCACACGGATTTTGGCGGCTTCGGCCAGCGCATCCTTCGCGAAATAAAGCCTTCCGCCCGCATCCACGGCGCGCATCTCTAACGAGCGGATCAGCTCGCGCGCCGCCGCGCGGTTGGGGAAGTCAATCGCGAGCGTATAGCCTTCCATCGGAAAACTTAGATAGCCCGCACGTCCTGTGCCCATGCGTTTGAGCACGGCAAGCGGCGAGGCGAGACCGGACGTCGCGATATCCAGCAGCATCCCGCGCAATGTTTCGGCCTGATCAAGGGGAACAACGCATTGAAACTGATGGAATCCGCGCTTGCCATACAGCCGGTTCCAGTCGTGGATTTTGTCGAGCGGGAAGAAAAAATCTGTCAGCGGTTTTACCAGCGTGCGTCCCCGCGCGGGGACGCGGTAAAAGTAGAGTGTGTTGAACGCCCGCACGATGGGGGCAGCCAAAGCCCAACGCGGCGCATCCATTGGCACTTTCATCGGCGTCTCACGCGGATTTGCTAAGCCTTTGGCGCTTTCGCCTTCCTCAACGATGCCGCGCCCCAGACCGGTGCCGGTCGCCGTAGCGTCGATCCAGCCGACGGTGTAACTTGCCGTGGATTGATCGAGCATGGAGAGATGCTCCGCCCAGTTTTCTGCGCGCCGTTCTGTCACTGTGACGATGTCACCGAGGGTGCGGATCAGTTGGAGCTTTGCCGAGATAATCACCCCTGTCTGCCCCAAGCCGCCGCAAGTTGCGCGGAACAAATCCGTCTCGGGCAAGGCAAGGCAGGTCTTGCCGTGCTGCGCGAGGGTGATCTCGAGGAGATGTTGGCCAAACGAACCCGCGTGATGGTGATTCTTGCCGTGGACATCTTGCGCGATGCATCCGCCGATGGTCGCAAACCCAGTGCCGGGCATCACCGCAGGCATCCATCCGCGCGGCGCAAGAAGTGTCGCAATGTCGCCAATCCGCGCGCCAGCTTCAACGTCAAGAATGCCCGTTGTCTCGTCAAAGCTGATAATCCGGTCCAGCTTTGTCATATCGATCATCCGGCCGCCGTCATTGAGCGCGGCATCTCCGTAAGATCGGCGCATCCCCATAGCCGGCGCATCCAAGCTGAGATTTTCTGCGCGCGTCCGGTCGGTCGGGCGGGTTATCTCGCCCTTTGCGGTAATCGCGCGGCCCCATCCGGCGTATTTGGTTGGCTTCCAAGGCATGTCAGGCTCTCTTTGATCTTCGTTCGGCAATCGGGAAAATCGCTAATCCGACCGCAATTGCAAACCACAGCGTCGTGAGACGGATCACAGCCGTCGCGGGAATGGAGGTTTCAAGCGGGATGCCCTCAAGTGCGAGGAGCCCGACCATCGCAGCCTCCGCGCCACCCAGCCCGCCGGGCGCGCCCGTTAGGCCACCGGCCAATGTGGCGAACAGGAAAATGGCAATGGCTTTCGCGGCGCCGATGTCAGCACCCATGGCAACCAGGAGCAGGTGGAAGGCGTAGCCCTCCGCGGCCCAGCCCGCCAGACCCGCGAGAAGCCCCAACAACAATGTCGGCCCATGGCTAAAACGCGCGACGAGGCGCGCCGCGGCCCGCGCGCGCGCAAAAACACGCGGCGCACGGCCCAAGAGCCGGTAAACTAGAGTGATCAGCCCCGTCAGCAGAACCGGCCGCGTGGCAACATAGGCCGCACCCAGCGCGAGAATCACGACCGGTGCCGCGCCCTTGATTCCGCCAGTTGCAAAAAGCAAGGTGATCGCAAGCAGCAAAGCCATAGCAGCAAGGTCCGATGCGCGGTCCATCAAGACGAGTGGCGCCGACCGTTCGACCGCCCATCCCGTTTCGCGTTTGATCCAGCGCATCCGCACCAGCTCCCCCACACGGCCTGGCGTGACCGACATCGCGAATCCGCCGATGAAATGCAGCGCATTCACCCCCAGCCCGAGCGGCACACCTAAGCGTCGCGCAAACACGTGCCAACGCACAGACCGCAGACCGTAATTCACCAACGAGAGCGCCAAAAGGCCCGCGACGAGGCCCGCGTTCAGCCGAGTGATTTGCGCCCAAGTTTCCGCCCAGCCCGTTGCGGAGGCGAGGCCCGCAAGGCCAAGCCCTACGAGACCGATTAGACCAATCAGGAGCAATTGATCGCGGGTGCGTTTTGAACGCGGTATTGGGGGGGGCGGTGTCATCATGATAAAGGAGTTAATGACCGAGTTCGTCAAAAATATGAACTTGTTTCTTACGCCTCATGAGACTTGGCGGCTTTGCGGAATAATATGAAAGCGGCCCCGCACGTGGGGCGGGGCCGTAACAGTGTTTGCACAAGGCGATCGTCAATCGACGATGGTCGCCTCGGTGGCCGCACGCAACTCCGTCTCGGTGACCCCTTCCGCGCATTCGACGATTTTGAGGCCGCCCTCCACCACATCCAGAACCCCGAGATTGGTGATGATGCGGTTGACCACGGATTTCCCCGTGAGCGGCAAGGTGCAGGCCTTTAGAACCTTGCTCTCTCCATGTTTATTCGTGTGATCCATCACCACGACAACACGGCCGACCCCCGCGACGAGATCCATCGCGCCGCCCATGCCCTTGACGAGCTTGCCCGGGATCATCCAGTTCGCAAGATCGCCATTCTCGGCGACTTCCATCGCGCCCAAAATCGCCATTGCAATCTTGCCGCCACGGATCATGCCGAACGACGTCGCGCTATCGAAATACGCGGTATTGGGCAATTCGGTGATGGTCTGTTTGCCGGCGTTGATCAGGTCAGGATCTTCGGTGCCGGCGATCGGGAAGGGGCCCATGCCGAGCATTCCGTTTTCGGATTGCAAGGTGACGCTGACGCCTTCGGGGATGAAGTTGGGCACTAAGGTCGGGATGCCGATGCCGAGATTGACATAGGTGCCGTTTTCCAATTCGAGCGCGGCACGTGCCGCCATCTGGTTACGATCCCACATTATTTTGCCTCCCGAACGGTGCGCTGTTCGATCCGTTTTTCGTGATCGCCTTGGATCAGGCGGTGCACATAAATTCCGGGCAGATGGATGTGATCGGGATCAAGGCTGCCGACGGGCACAATCTCCTCGACCTCCATGATGCAGATCTTGCCGCACATCGCGGCAGGGGGATTGAAGTTGCGCGCGGTTTTGCGGAAAATCGCATTGCCGGTTTCATCCGCCTTCCACGCTTTCACAATCGAGATATCTGCGAAGATACCTTCTTCGAGAATATAGGTCTCGCCGTTGAAATCGCGGTGATCTTTCCCTTCTGCAATCACGGTGCCCACGCCGGTTTTCGTATAGAAACCTGGAATGCCGCAGCCGCCCGACCGCATCCGTTCCGCCAATGTGCCTTGCGGATTGAACTCGAGTTCGAGCTCGCCCGACAGGTATTGCCGCATGAATTCCGCGTTCTCGCCAACATAGGACGAGATCATCTTCTTGATCTGGCGCGTATCGAGAAGCTTCCCGAGACCGAATCCGTCTACGCCGCAGTTGTTCGATGCTATCGTCAGATCTTTCACACCGCTTTCGACCAAGGCGTCGATTAACAACTCCGGAATGCCGCAGAGGCCAAATCCGCCTGCGGCAATCATCATTCCGTCGTCCAGCAACCCGTCGAGGGCCGCGGATGCGGAAGGGTAAATTTTAGTCATAGAAGCCTCCCTAATGCTCTGCGCAGACACTGACGCGCGGTAAAGCGTCTGTCAATCGCTGCGCTGCAGCAATGCTCTTCTCGCAGAGAACTGGCGAAGGGACGGTTTTGTAAACTTCTTGTTAACCTTAAGGAGGCAAGGTGAGAGGGCGAATGAGGCTGAGATGGATGGACGGAATTTGTTTTCTCACCCTACCCCCTTCACCCCCACCCCTAAGGAAGAAGACGATATATCCGTCTTGCGCCTCATTCGCTCCCGAAGGGTTGGCCCTTCGACATTTCACAAATTGATCGCTCAATACGGATCAGTCGCCGCTGCGCTGGAGATGTTGCCACATGTCGCCGCCGCGGCCGGCGCACAGGATTATGCCCTGTGCTCGATTGATGCCGCGCGGGCCGAGTTGGATGCAGGCCGTGCATTGGGCGCGACCTTTGTTCAATGGGGCTCGCCGAACTATCCCACCTTGCTGCGCGAGATACCCGATCCACCGCCTGCGCTGTGGATGATCGGCGATATTAAATTGCTAACGCGTCTTTGCGTGGCGGTCGTGGGCGCACGCGCGGCGAGCGGCCTCGGCATTCGAATGACACGGAAGATCGCGCAGGAATTGGGCGAGGCCGGTTGTGTCATCGTGTCTGGGCTGGCGAAAGGTGTGGATTGCGCGGCGCATGAAGCTGCTCTGGAAACGGGCACGATCGCGGTGCAGCCCTGCGGACTGGATGTCCTCTATCCCCGTGAAACAGAGAAATTGGCAAGGGACATTGCCGAAAAAGGGCTTCGACTATCAGAACATCCCATCGGCATGGCGCCGCGGGCGCAGAGTTTTCTCGCACGGAACCGGATTATTTCGGGGCTGTCGCGCGCGCTGGTTGTGACGGAAGCATCGTCGCGGTCGGGCGCTTTGAACGCGGCGCGTCATGCGAGCGATCAGGGGCGCGAAGTCATGGCCGTTCCAGGCCACCCGTTCGAGCCGCGCGCGGCGGGGTGCAACATCCTGATCCGCGACGGTGCGGCGTTGATTCGGGGAGGACGAGATGTCTTGGAGGGGCTGGCCGCGGCCGGGGTTAGCTTGCCGCATGATCCTGAGCCCCGCGCGCTAATCCTTCCGCAAACGCCGCGCCAAGGGCGCGCGCGTCATGAAACCGTGACCGAAGCCGCGACGCCGGATAGGGTCGCGCACTTTGCACACTGCGACGCGGAGCTGCCTCCGCCGCAAACCCAAACGGCACCCCCCGAACTTGACGAGCTTGCACTTGTTGAGTGGATTCTCGGGGCTTTGCAGGCTGGGCCAGTTCAAGAGGATGAGCTATTCCTGCGCTGTCCCGCGCCAACGAACCTGTGTTTGCAAGCGATCTCTGTCCTCGAATTGGAGGGCGAGATCGTGCGTGAGGCGGGTGGACAATTGCGGGCGCTGTGACGCGGGTCTCCCGACGGGTT
This sequence comes from Albirhodobacter sp. R86504, assembly GCF_042466415.1. Taxonomy (NCBI): domain Bacteria; kingdom Pseudomonadati; phylum Pseudomonadota; class Alphaproteobacteria; order Rhodobacterales; family Paracoccaceae; genus Albirhodobacter; species Albirhodobacter sp. R86504. The sequence continues at coordinate 2,641,242 of NZ_JAXHCH010000002.1, forward strand.
CGCCCCCCAACTCGCGCGGCGGGTTTGCGATGCGCGGATATCACGTCTATGTCTTGCGGATGCGACGCACATTGACATTCCCCCCTTGTGGGCCACATGTTCCGCGCCCAAAGCATCAGTTCTGCGTGTATTGAGAGGAAGTCATGGCCGTCGTCGTCGTCGAATCCCCCGCCAAGGCCAAGACAATTAACAGTTATCTTGGGTCCAATTACACCGTTCTGGCCTCGTTTGGTCACGTTCGCGACCTTCCTCCCAAGGATGGCTCGGTCGATACCGAGCATGAGTTTGACATGAAATGGGAGATCGCGACCGATAGCAAAAAGCATATCAAGGCGATCACCGATGCGTTGAAAGACGATGACGAATTGATCCTCGCGACCGACCCTGATCGCGAGGGAGAGGCCATTTCGTGGCATTTGCAGGAAGCGTTGGCGTCCAAACTGAAAAATAAGAAGGTCTCTCGCGTGACCTTCAACGCGATCACCAAACCCGCGATTTTGGAGGCAATGAAGCATCCGCGCGAGGTTGATACCGCGCTGGTCGAGGCCTATCTCGCCCGCCGCGCGCTTGATTATCTTGTCGGCTTTAACCTTTCTCCGGTTCTGTGGCGCAAATTGCCGGGCGCGAAGTCGGCAGGTCGCGTGCAATCGGTATGCTTGCGACTGATCGTTGAGCGCGAGATGGAGATCGAGGCCTTCAACGCGCGTGAATACTGGTCCGTGGTTGCGGGTCTAACGACCCCTCGCGGGGCGAGCTTCGAGGCGCGATTGACGGCGCTCGGTGGGAAAAAACTCGATAAGTTTGATCTGTCCAGCCAAGTTGAGACAGAAATGGCGGTGAGTGCGGTGTCGACGCGTGCGCTGACGGTGACCTCTGTTGAGGCCAAGCCGACCACGCGCAACCCTTACCCGCCCTTCATGACGTCAACGCTTCAGCAAGAAGCCAGCCGTAAATTCGGCATGGGCGCGAAGGCCTGCATGGCCTCGGCGCAGCGTCTCTATGAAGCGGGCTACATCACCTATATGCGGACGGATGGCATCGATATGGCCCCCGAGGCCGTGGCGCAGGCGCGTGATGCCATCAAGGATAAGTTCGGCGACAAATATGTCCCCGCCCAGCCGCGTATCTACAAAAATAAGGCCAAGAACGCGCAAGAGGCGCATGAATGTATCCGTCCAACAGACATGCATCAGGCGCCGTCGGCTCTGAAGCTTTCGGATGATCAGTTCAAGCTTTACGACCTCATCTGGAAGCGCACCCTCGCATCGCAAATGGCGGCGGCCGTCATGGAGCGTACGACGGTTGATCTGGGGTCAAAGGACGGTCAGGTGGAGCTTCGTGCCACGGGGCAAGTTGTGACCTTCGACGGGTTCCTTAAAATTTACGATCAAGGTCGCGATGATGACGAGGGCGAAGATGGCGCGCGTCTGCCGCAGATCATGCAAGGCGAGAAGGTCACCTTGGCTGCCGGCCAATACGAGCAAGCCTTTGCAAAGGCGCGCGGCGAGGCGGAGCTGATCGAGACGAGCGGCATCCAGCGCTGTGATGCCGCCGTGATGGATGCGGCGGCTGCTGTTTACGGTGGCCAGCACTTCACGCAACCGCCCCCCCGCTATACCGAGGCCACCTTGGTAAAACGGATGGAGGAGCTCGGCATCGGGCGCCCGTCCACCTATGCATCGATCGTGACGACGATTTAGGATCGCGGCTATGTTCTTAAAGACAAGAACCGTCTTGTTCCCGAGGATAAAGGCCGTCTCGTGACGATCTTCCTGAGCAACTATTTCAGCCGCTATGTCCAATATGATTTCACGGCGGATCTGGAAGACCAGCTTGATGACGTGTCGGCGGGCGAGCGCGATTACAAAGAGGTGCTTGCGCGCTTCTGGCGTGATTTCTCGGCGGCGATCGCCGAGACGTCCGAGCTAAGAATCACTGAAGTTTTGGAAAAGATCGACGAAGTTCTGTCGCCGCATCTTTATCCGCCGCGTCCTGACGGATCGAACCCGAAGATTTGTCCGGTGTGCGGTGTGGGCGAGCTTCATTTGAAGACGGCACGGTCGGGCGGCGCTTTCATCGGCTGCAAGAGCTATCCTGAGTGTCGCTACACGCGCCCGATCTCTGCCCCCGGGGATGGGTCGGCCGCGGCATTAGATGGCACCGTCTTGGGTATGGATGAAGGTTTGGAAGTCACATTGCGCGTTGGGCGGTTTGGTCCTTATGTGCAAAAAGGCGAGCCAACCGAGGACGCGCCGAAGCCGCCGCGTGCATCGCTTCCCAAAGGGTGGGAGCCTGCCGAGCTGACGTTTGATCGCGCACTCGAGTTGCTGTCTTTGCCGCGCGAGATTGGTCCGCACCCTGAAGATGGCGAGATGATCGAGGCTGCGATTGGCCGTTATGGCCCTTACGTGAAGCACGGGAAGATCTACGCTAACCTCTCGGACGTTGAGGAGGTGTTCACCGTCGGGATGAACCGTGCGCTCGTTGTTCTGGCGGAAAAGGCGGCCCGTGGCCCTGGTCGTGGCGCTGCAGCTCAGCCGATCAAGGAGTTGGGCGAGCATCCCGATGGCGGTCCGGTTCAGGTGATGCCGGGGCGGTATGGGCCCTATGTCAAATGGGCGAAAGTAAATGCGACTTTGCCTAAAGAGATCGAGCCCGAAGATATGACGATGGAGCTTGCTCTGCCGTTGATCGAGGCCAAGGCGTCGAAGGGCGGCAAGAAAAAAGCTGCGCCTAAGAAGGCCGCGCCCAAGAAAGCGCCGGCAAAGGCAGCGGCGGCGAAGAAGCCCGCAGCCAAAAAGCCCGCCGCGAAAGCCGCCACCACGAAGGCCGCCGCTGCGAAGAAACCGGCCGCCAAGAAAGCAACGGCTGAGAAGGCCGCGCCCAAGGACGTTACCGATAAGGGCGATGATATTCCGTTCTAAGCGGCGGATGGTTCAATAAAAAAGCCTGCGCAGATAACGTGTCTGCGCAGGCTTTGTTTTGTTTGCGACCCTTGCGGTTTACTTCGCCGAACCGCCGACGGTCAGGCCCCCGATCATGAGCGTAGGTTGGCCGACACCCACCGGCACCCATTGCCCTGCCTTGCCGCAGTTTCCGATGCCGGGATCCAGCGCCATATCATTGCCGATCGCACGAATCTGACGCATCGCAGTCGGGCCGTCGCCGATCAAAGTCGCCCCTTTTACCGGCGCGCCGACGACCCCGTTTTTAACGCGGTAGGCCTCTGTGCAGCTGAAGACGAACTTCCCGTTGGTGATGTCGACCTGACCGCCGCCGAAGCCAACCGCATAGATGCCGTCTTTCAGGTCCCCAAGGATCTCCTTCGGATCGGCGTCCCCGCCCAGCATATAAGTGTTGGTCATGCGTGGCATCGGGATATGAGCGTGGCTCTCGCGCCGCCCGTTGCCCGTTGGTTTCACGCCCATCAACCGCGCATTCTGGCGGTCTTGCATGTAGCCGACGAGAATGCCGTCCTCGATCAAGACGTTTTTTGCCGAGGGCGTGCCTTCATCGTCGAAGGTCAAAGACCCACGGCGATCCGGAAGGGTCCCATCATCGAGGACCGTAACGCCACGGGCTGCGACTTGTTGTCCCATCAATCCTGAAAACGCGGAGGATTTCTTGCGATTGAAGTCCCCCTCCAACCCATGGCCAACCGCCTCATGAAGCAAGATCCCGGGCCAACCTGCGCCGAGGACGACATCCATTTGCCCTGCTGGCGCTGCCTCAGCCGAGAGGTTCACCAAGGCGATCCGCAAAGCTTCGCGCGTTTGCGCCTTCCAGTGATCCGGCGTCATCAGCTGCGCCAAACCGTGCCGTCCGCCGCCGCCTGTGCCGCCAGATTCGCGGCGGCCGTTTTCTTCAACGATCACGGAGACATTCATCCGCGCCATTGGCCGGACATCGGTCATCACCCCGCCCTCCGGTCGCATGATGACAACCTCCTGCAGCGACGCCGCAACGGTGGCGGACACCTGCACCACGCGCGGGTCCAGATCACGCGCGAAGGCATCAATCTCGCGTAAAAGCTCGATTTTTGCGGGGAAGGGGGCATCCGACATCGGATCGAGATCGGCATAAAGATGGCGGTTCGTGCCTTGCGGCGCAGGCGCCATGACGCCGCCTCCGTCGCCGACGGCAAGGCGGGCAGTCTGTGCGGCGCGGGTGATGGCCGATTCGGAGATCTCGGTTGCATGTGCGTAGCCTGCGACTTCTCCGCGCACCGCGCGCAGGCCGAAGCCTTCCGAGGCGTCGTAAGATGCGTTGCGAAGCCGGCCATCATCGAAGCTCAATGCCTCGGAACGGCGGCGTTCGAGGAACAATTCCCCGTCATCTGCGCCATTTACGGCGGCCTGAAGGATGGCAAGCGCGCGTCCTTCGTCGATCATGGTCTCGAAGGGGGCGAAGCGTTCATCGGTCATGTGCAGTCCTTTGGGCTTGATTCGGAAGGAAAAGCGGCTTGTTTTCGCACCTTTCGCTTGCGATAGCTCTAGGATATGTTGTCTACCAGCAAACATTCAACGGGGCATTGGTTCGGGAGCCAATGTGCCGTCCGCGGCCTGACGGTCGTTTAAGGGAACGGGAGTTACTATGCATTTTGCCATGATTCGCCGCGGCTTGGCTGCCGCAACTGTGGCCACCCTCGGCGCTGGGATGGCTTTCGCTCAGGACGGGATCTCGGTGCCAAGCATCGGGAAGCCGCATGACAAGGGGCTTGGTTTCCAACCTGCCGCGTCGGAGCTGGCTGTCGATCAGCAGTGGCTCGATCACATGATGCTGGTGTTGATCACCGTCATCACGATCTTCGTCGTCGGCCTGCTGGCTTACGCGATTGTGCGCTTCAACCGCCGCGCAAACCCTGTTCCGGCACGGTTTACCCATAACACGCCGATCGAGATCGCTTGGACCATCATTCCGATCGTGATTCTCGTCTTCGTTGGCGCGTTCTCGCTGCCGACCCTGTTCAAGCAACAGGAAATTCCTGCAGGTGACATCACGATCAAAGTTACCGGCAACCAGTGGTACTGGAGCTATGAGTACCTCGACGAGGAAGTCAGCTTCGACGCTCTGATGTTGCCGCGCGAAGATCTGGCAGCTTACGGCTATGCTGAGGATGAATATCTCTTGGCGGTTGATAACGCGGTGATCCTGCCTGTGAACAAAACCGTTGTGATGGAAGTCACCGGCGCGGACGTGATCCACTCGTGGACCATTCCTGCCTTCGCCGTGAAGCAAGACGCCGTACCAGGCCGGACCGCCCAGCTGTGGTTCAAGCCAACCATGGAAGGCACATTCTTCGGTCAATGTTCGGAGATCTGCGGCAAAGACCACGCCTACATGCCGATCGCAGTCAAAGTCGTGAGCCAAGAAGTCTACGACCAGTGGCTCGCGCAGCAGCAAGCGTCCTTGGCGCCTGCCGAGGCTGTGAAGCTCGCTTCGGCTGAGTGAAAGCATAGAGGAGTAGGACGGCGCGCATGACGGATATCAGCACATTTAACGACTCCCGTGAGGGCGACGGGCAATTTGGCGACTATGTCGCCTTGCTCAAGCCGCGTGTGATGTCGCTAGTGGTGTTCACGGCGCTGGTCGGCTTGATCGTTGCGCCCGGCTCTGTGCATCCGTTCGTCGGTTTTGTTTCCATCTTGTTCATCGCGCTCGGGGGCGGGGCCTCCGGCGCGCTGAATATGTGGTATGACGCCGATATTGATCGTGTGATGGGCCGGACCAAAGGCCGCCCGATTCCCGCGGGGCGTGTCTCCGAAGGTGAGGCTCTCGGCTTCGGTCTGGCGCTCTCGGGGATCTCCTGCGTGATGCTGGCGTTGGCCGCCAATGTTTTCGCGGGCCTGTTCCTCGCCTTCACGATCTTCTTCTACGCGGTCGTCTACACCGTCTGGCTGAAACGCTCGACGCCCCAAAACATCGTCATTGGTGGGGCGGCAGGGGCCTTCCCCCCGATGATCGGTTGGGCGGTTGCGACGGGCGGTATCTCCGTCGAATCAGTTCTGATGTTCGCTGTTATCTTCCTGTGGACACCGCCGCACTTCTGGGCGTTGGCGCTGTTCATGAATGATGACTACACGAAGGCCGGTGTTCCGATGCTTCCGGTTACGCATGGCCGCCGCGTCACGCGCAAGCATATCTTCGGCTACACACTAATCCTCGCGCCATTCGCGCTGGCTCTGGCATTCACCTCGATCGGCGGGCCTGCGTATGGCTTGACCGCCGTGATCTTCAATATCCTGTTCATCCGCGGTGGTTGGGTTATTCTCAAACGCTCGGAAGACGCCGCGAATGCAGATAATTTTGCCGTTGAGCGTCGTTTCTTCAAATTCTCGCTGCTCTACCTGTTCTGCCATTTCTCGGCGCTACTGGTCGATGCTGCCCTGCGCGCGACCGGAGTTCTGTAAATGGCCATTACTAAAGATCACGAACTCCACACGCGCCGTTTTGGCCGCAACTTGGGCCTTGGCGTTGTTCTTGTAGCCTTCGTCGCTTTGGTCTTTGGCCTGACGATTGTGAAAGTGACCCGTGGTGGAAGCCTGGAAGGCAGCGATCATTCCGTGCGCAACTCTCTTCTGCCAGCAGATGCGCCGGCCAGCGGAGCCCCTCAATGAATGCAAATAACAAAGTTCTCGCGCGTCTCGTAGGCGTGGTTGTGTTGATGGGGGCGGCCTCATGGGCGGCTGTGCCTTTCTACAATTGGTTCTGCGCCACGACAGGGTTCGCCGGAACGCCGCGCGTCGCAACCGTGGCGCCCGACCACAGCTTGGACGAAACCGTCACCGTGCGGTTTATCGGCTCCGTCGAAAAAGGGATGCCTTGGAAGTTCGGCCCGATCGAGAAAGAGATGACCATCAAGATCGGTGAGACAGGGCTCGCCTTCTATGAGGCCGTCAATCTCTCGGATCGCCCCGTTGCCGGCACCGCAGCTTATAACGTTGGCCCCGATCAAGCGGGTTACTTCTTCGAGAAGATCGACTGCTTCTGCTTTACCGAGCAAGTTTTGCAACCCGGCGAACGGGTTGAGATGCCGGTATCCTTCTTCGTCGATCCAGCCATCGTAGATGATCGTGATGCCGGTTATATCCGCAACATCACGCTCTCCTATACTTTCTTTGAAACCGACCTTCCGGTCGATCAGGCCAGCCTGACGACCCAAGACCCCAAGACCGTCAACTGAGGGACAGCCATGGCACACGCTAAGAACCACGATTACCACATTCTGCGCCCGTCGATCTGGCCGCTTTTGAGCTCGATCGCGACCGCCATCATGCTCGGCGGCGCGGCTGTCTGGATGAAAGGCATGACGCCCTTCATCTTCCTCGCCGGTCTCGTCGGCACGCTTTATTCGATGTTCGGATGGTGGTCTGACGTTGTCGCAGAAGGCGAAAACGGGGAATACACACCTGTTATCCGTATCGGCCTGCAATACGGCTTCTTGCTGTTCATCATGTCCGAAGTCATGTTCTTCGTCGCGTGGTTCTGGTCGTTCTTCAAACACGCAATGTATCCGATGGGCCCGCTCTCGCCCGCAGTGGATGGCGTTTGGCCTCCGGCCGGTATTGAAACCTTCGATCCTTGGCATTTGCCGCTGATCAATACCGTCATCTTGTTGCTGTCCGGTGTGACTTTGACGTGGGCGCACCATGCGCTCGTGCATGACAACAACCGCAAAGACATGCGCGACGGCTTGATCCTGACGGTTCTGTTGGGGGCGCTGTTCACTTGTTTCCAAGTTTATGAATACTCGCACGCCGCTTTCGGCTTGGCGGGCAACATCTACGGCGCAAACTTCTTTATGGCGACGGGCTTCCACGGCTTCCACGTTCTTGTCGGTACGATCTTCTTGTTGGTCTGCTTGGTGCGCTTGCAAAAGGGTCACTTCACGCAAGAAAACCATACAGGCTTCGAGACTGCCGCATGGTACTGGCACTTCGTTGATGTGGTGTGGTTGTTCCTGTTCGCATCAATCTATATCTGGGGCCAATAAGCCCGAGCTGACGGTTTACCAAAAGCGCGGGGGGCAACCTCCGCGCTTTTTTGTTTCAAACTCGGCCAGCCTGTCGCACTGGAGCTATGATGAAAAAATACCTATTCCCCGCGATCCTTGGCATCGTTGGCTGTGCGATTCTCATCAACCTCGGGATGTGGCAATTGCGGCGCCTTGCGTGGAAGGAAGCGATGCTCGCTGAGATTTCCGCCCAGATCAATGATACCCCCGTTGAGCTGCCTACCGTACCGGAGGATCCTGCGAGTTTGAAATACCTTCCCGTCGTGACGCCCGGGGCGACGACGGGCGAGGAGATCTTGATGCTGACGGGGCGTCAAGGTCAGGGCGCAGGCTATGAGGTCATTTCGGCCTTCGAAACGGGTGACGGGCGCCGCATTCTCGTAGATCGCGGTTTCTTGCGCGAGGTTGATCGCTACGCCGAGCGTCCTGCGGTGCCTTTGGTTGTACGCGGGAACCTCCATTGGCCGGAGGAGGCCGACAGCTACACGCCAGAGCCTGATCTGGCGGCGGGTGTGTGGTATGCGAGGGACGTCGAGCGGATGGCGGCTCATTTGAAAACTGAGCCGATTTTGATCGTGGCCTCCGCGGTTGAGGGCGATCTGCAATCAGTCGATCCAAACCCAATCACGATTACAGGCATAAAGAACGACCATAAAGGCTATGCAATCACGTGGTTTTTGCTCGCGACAGTATGGGCGGGGATGACACTTCTGTTCACGTGGCGTATCAGGCGACAAGGGATCTCTAGGAGGGATTGATGCGGTATATTTCGACACGGGGCCAAGCGCCTGAATTGACCTTTGGCGAAGCGATGCTCACAGGGCTCGCGCGCGATGGCGGCTTGTATGTTCCCGCCCAGATCCCGCAATGGTCGCACGACGATATCAAGGCTCTTGCTGGACTGTCCTATGAGGACGTCGCCTACCGCGTGATGCAGCCGTTCTGCGGTGAGACTTTCTCGGATGCTGAGCTCAAAGAGGCGATTGCCAAAGCATATGCCGGCTTCGGCCATGCCGCCCGCGCGCCAATCAAGCAACTCGCGCCGAACCACTTCTTGCTGGAGTTGTTCCACGGGCCGACGCTCGCGTTCAAAGATTTTGCGATGCAGATTATTGGCCAGTTGTTCCAGATCGCGCTCGCGAAAGAAGGCCGTAAGATCACCATTGTCGGCGCGACCTCGGGCGATACCGGTTCGGCGGCGATCGAGGCGTTCCGGGGCCTCGATAATGTCGACGTGTTTATCCTGTTCCCGCATGGCCGCGTGTCCGATGTGCAGCGCCGCCAGATGACGACCCCGATTGAGGATAACGTCCACGCGCTGGCGTTGGATGGCGATTTCGACGATTGTCAGGGCAAACTGAAAGACATGTTCAACCATTTCGAGTTCCGCGATGCGGTGGGGCTTGCGGGTGTGAATTCCATCAACTGGGCGCGGGTTTTGGCGCAGGTGGTGTACTACTTTACCGCCGCCGTCACGCTTGGGGCTCCCGATCGCAAGATCAGCTTTACCGTGCCAACCGGCAACTTCGGTGACATCTTTGCAGGGTATATCGCCAAATCGATGGGGCTGCCGATCGATCAACTGGTGATCGCAACAAACCAGAACGACATATTGCACCGCTGCCTGACAACTGGCCGGTATGAGATGGACGGTGTGAAGGCGTCGATCTCGCCGTCGATGGACATCCAGATCTCCTCCAATTTCGAGCGCGCCTTGTTCATGGCCTACGGCCAAGATGGGGCGGCTGTAACTCAACTGATGGACGAGCTTAAAACCACGGGGGGCTTCACTGTCAGCCAAGGCGCGTTGGAAGCTCTACGCGAGATTTATGCTTCGGGCCGCGTTTCGGAGGATCAGACCTCCGCGCAGATCAAAGACGAATTGGTCCGCTCGGGTGAGTTGCTTTGCCCGCATTCCGCGATCGGTGTGCATGTCGCAGATCAGCATCTCGGCGCCGTCCCGATGGTGACCCTTGCAACGGCGCATCCCGCCAAATTCCCCGACGCGGTTGAGGCCGCGACAGGCATCCGGCCCGCGCTTCCAGAGCGGATGGGTGACTTGTTTGATCGGCCAGAGCGCGTAACGCGCGTTCCCAATGACCTAAGCGCCCTCGAGGCGCTAATCCAAGAGAGGCGCCGCGTTTGAGCGTAGAATTTACCACGCTGCCCAATGGGCTGAGAGTTGTGACTGAACATATGCCGGGGCTGCTTTCGGCCTCTGTCGGAATATGGGTGAACGCCGGCGGCCGCCACGAGCGGCTCGAGCAAAATGGCATTGCGCATTTCTTGGAGCATATGGCGTTTAAAGGCACCAAGACCCGGAGCGCCTTGCAGATTGCTGAGGAAATCGAAGATGTTGGCGGATATATCAACGCCTACACTTCTCGCGAGATGACAGCGTATTACGCTCGCGTATTGGCGGCTGATGTCCCTTTGGCGTTGGGAGTGATCGCGGATATCGTTTTGAACCCCGTCTTTGATCCACGCGAGATCGAGGTGGAGCGTCACGTCATCCTGTCCGAAATCGGTCAAACGCTAGATACTCCGGATGATATTATCTTCGATTGGCTGCAAGAGGCGGCATACCCCGATCAATCGATCGGCCGGACGATTTTGGGCCCCGCATCGCGCGTCAAATCCTTCAACCGGGATGATTTCGCAGGGTTCGTCTCCGAGCATTACGGACCGGACCAAATGATCCTGTCGGCTGCGGGGGCTGTTGATCACGATGCGCTCGTTAGAATGGCCGAAACGCTCTTTGCTGACGCGAAACGCTCAAGCGCGGCAGTCGCACAGCCCGCGACTTGGAAGGGCGCAGAGCGCCGTGAGGTCAAAGCTCTGGAGCAGGCCCATTTTGCGATCGGTTTTGAAGCGCCCGCGTTCCATGATCCCGATCTCTACACCGCGCAGGTTTACACCACAGCGCTGGGGGGCGGGATGTCCTCACGCTTGTTCCAGAAAATTCGCGAGGAGCGGGGCCTGTGTTATTCGATTTTCGCGCAGGCTGGTGCCCATGAAGACACCGGCATGATGACGATCTACGCGGGCACATCTGAGGACGAAATCGCGTCGCTTGCCGAGTTGACGATCGACGAGTTGAAGCGTGCGGCGGACGATATGACCGAAGTCGAAGTGTCCCGTGCGCGTGCGCAGATGAAGGCCGGCATGTTGATGGGGCTGGAAAGCCCGTCGAGCCGCGCAGAGCGTATGGCGCGCAACATCGCCATTTACGGATCTGTGCCAGATCTTGAAACGGTGACCGCGAAGATTGAAGCCGTAGATCTGGGCCGTGTCCGCGACTATGCGAAGGCGCTGGTTGGGTCGCAAAACTCCGCTTTGGCGCTTTACGGTCCTGTTCGCTCTGCGCCAAGTCTGGACACCCTCCGCGAGCGGCTTCTGGCCTGATGTTCGGGCGGCGCCGCAAGATCGGGATCGAGACGGAGCGGCTCACGCTCCGGCTTCCCGCGCATGGCGATTGGCAAGCTTGGGCGTCCCTGCGCAGCGAAAGCCGCGCATTCGTGAGCCCGTGGGAGCCAGCCTGGGCGCCAGACCATCTGACGCGCAAGGCGTTTACGAACCGTGTGTATTGGGCGACGCGCGCCGAATCCTCTGGCACCGCGCTGCCGCTGTTTATGGTGCGCCGATCCGATCGCCAAATTATCGGCGGCGTAACACTGGACAATATCCGCCGCGGGCCTTCGCAGGCGGGGACTTTGGGCTACTGGGTCGGGGAACGTTTCGCGCGCAACGGCTACATGCGCGAAGCCATTGCAGCGGTGGTCCATCACGCGTTCCAAGTCATGGATCTAAGCCGGATCGAGGCCGCGTGCCTTCCCGAGAACACCCCCTCACGCGGCGTTTTGGAGAAATCCGGTTTCAAATATGAAGGCGTTGCGCAGAGTTATCTGCAAATCAACAATCGTTGGCGCAACCATGTGCTATACGCCAATCTGCGCAGTGATCGCCGCGGTCGCACCGATATCGGGTGAGCGGGGGCGAGGATTGCTTCTTTGAGGAGAGACCGATGCTAAACCCCGCCGATCAAGATTTTATTCAGCATCTGCAAGGCCTTGGGATTGATGTCATCGCCCCGGATACTGGCTATCTTGTTGAGCCGCGCGGGCGTTACCATGGCATTGCGGGCGGCGTCGCCCGCCCGACAGATACCGAGCAAGTCTCCCTGATATTGCGCGAGGCAAATGCGCGGCGCATCGGCGTCGTGCCATTTGGCGGCGGCACAGGGCTTGTCGGAGGGCAGGTGATGCAAGAGGGCGCGGCGCCGCTTTTGCTGTCACTGGAGAAAATGACCCGCGTCCGTTCGGTCGATCCGGTCGGTAACGTGATGGTGGTGGAGGGCGGTGTCACCCTTCAGAACTGCCGTGAGGCCGCTAGTGACGCAGACCGGATGTTTCCGCTTGCGCTTGCCTCGCAAGGCACAGCGCGGATTGGTGGCTGCCTGTCCACCAATGCGGGCGGCGTGAACGTACTGCGCTATGGGAATGCGCGCGAGCTGTGTTTGGGCGTTGAGGCCGTTACGGCTGACGGCACCATCTTGCGCGGGCTCAAGCGCTTGCGCAAGGATAACACCGGTTATGACCTGCGCGGATTGCTGATCGGCTCGGAAGGGACGCTCGGGGTGATCACGGCGGCCTCTTTGCGGCTAGTGACGCCTCCGTTTGAAACGGGCGTCGCGCTGATGTCGGTGCGCTCGCCGCAGGCGGCCCTGGAACTACTGGCACGGGCAGAGGCGAGGATGGCGGGCAATGTCACTGCCTTCGAGTTGATCTCGAAACAGGGCTTGGATTTCTTGCGCGAGGTTGGCCCGCAAAGTGTGATGCCGCTTGGCCAGGCGGATTGGATGGTTCTGATGGAGCTTGGCCTGCCTGCTGGCGTTGGTGCTGAGGCCGCTTTCGCAGATATTTACGACGAGGCGTTGGTGCTCGATGCAGCCGTTGCGCAAAGCGCGGCACAAGCGCAGGCGATGTGGGCGATGCGTGAGAACCTACCGCAAGCAAACAAGCGTATCGGATCGATCTCATCGCATGATATCTCCGTTCCGCTGGCGGATATCCCTGCGTTTATCACGCGCGCCACGCAAGCGATCGCGGAGCTCGGGGCGTTTCGCATCAATTGTTTTGGTCACGTCGGCGACGGCAATTTGCATTTCAATGTCTTCCCTCCGCAAGGGCATGAAAAATCCGAATTCGATCCGCTGCGCGCTGCGATCAAACGCTGCGTGCATGAGGTTGTGGATCAGTTCGACGGCTCGGTCTCGGCGGAGCACGGTGTCGGTCGGTTGAAAGTCGAAGATCTGGAGAGGTTCACAGATCCGGCGAAACTCACCTTGATGCGGGCGGTGAAATCCGCGCTCGATCCAAACGGTATCATGAATCCCGGCGCTGTTCTGAGGGCTTGATAGGCGACATCGCTCGATTTTAGGGGAAGAAATCGGTTGCGCCCTGCTTAGGGGTGGAAGCAGGGCGCGCCGATTGAGGTTCACGTGTTTTGCAAGTAGCCCTGAACCATCAGGCATCTCTGTGTTAGCGCGATTCCAATGAACGAAGCGTTAACGTTAAAGGGATTTAAAGCCCTTCGAAGTCGCAAAGCACAGCCACATTCATTCCCAACGCATCAAGCCGCTTGTGTCCGCCCAATTCGGGCAGGTCGACGATGAAGGAACAGCCGACGATATCGCCGCCGACGCGCTCAATCAGCTTAATCGCCGCCTCGCAGGTTCCGCCCGTTGCGAGAAGGTCGTCGACGATCAAAACCTTTTCGCCCGGCGCGATTGCATCTTCATGCATCTCCATCACGGCCTCGCCATATTCCAGCGTGTAAGCTTGGCTGATCGTTTGGCCGGGCAATTTGCCCTTCTTGCGAATTGGCACAAACCCCTTCGAGAGCTGGTGCGCAATCGCGCCGCCGAGGATAAAGCCGCGCGCCTCAAGCCCGACGATCTTATCAATTTTCTCCCCCGCCCATGGGTGCAACAACTGGTCAATCGCCATCCGAAATCCGCGCGGGTCGGCAAACAGGGTCGTAACGTCGCGGAACAAGATTCCCTCATGGGGGAAGTCGGCAATCGTGCGGATGTAATCTTTGACGGTTTTCATATGAGGCTCCGTGGCTTTGTTCGGCGATCGATCCGCCATAAGACGAGGATAGGGGGAGGTCTGTCGCGTCATCCCGACGCCGACCCTAACTGGAATGCGCGGCGGGCGGCATAGGGGAGGGGACGGTTTGACGCAAGGTGTTTTCCCCTGCGCCCGTTTTATCGCCTAAGCGCGGCCGCTGATATCGCCCTCGTATAGATTCCCTACATCACGCGTCCCGCGACAGATTTGAGAGCTTTCACCATCTCTGGGTCACGTGCCGACGGCGCAGTCATGATGGCTCCGTCCAGCGAGCGGTTGCATCCGCAAGGGCAGATGTCACGCGCGCTGACGCGCGCCGCGATGCCCGCGACCGTCGCGCGCGCATTGCCCGAATTGGCGGTCAGTGTCGCCACCACCTGTGCCACGTCTACCGCATCATGTCCGGGATGCCAGCAATCATAATCTGTGATCATCGCGACGCAGGCGTAGCAAATCTCTGCCTCGCGCGCGAGTTTTGCCTCCGGCATCCCCGTCATGCCGATCACATCCGCGCCCCATTGGCGGTAGAGGCGGCTCTCCGCGAGCGTCGAGAATTGCGGCCCCTCCATCGCAACGTACGTGCCCTTGTCATGCACTCGCACCCCCGCGCCCCTTGCGGCCTCGCCGCACAGCTTGCCCAAACGCGCGCATGTTGGATGCGCGAAGGGGACGTGACCTACGAGACCTGTTCCGAAAAAGGTCTTTTCGCGGGCGAATGTGCGGTCGATATATTGATCCACGATCAGGAAATCGCCGGGCGCGTAGGCCTCTTGCAAGCTGCCAACAGCGGAGAGCGCAACGATATCGGTGACGCCTAGCGCCTTGAGCGCCGCAATATTTGCGCGGTAGGGGACCGTGGACGGTGTGTGGACGTGACCGCGCCCGTGGCGTGGCAAGAAGGCCATCTTCACCCCGTTGAGTTCGCCGGTCAGGATCTCGTCCGAGGGCGCGCCGAAGGGCGTCTCGACCGCGCGCCACTGGGCGTTTTCCAATCCGTCGATCTGATAGACGCCCGAGCCGCCGATGATGCCAATGACCGGTTCCATATTCTCTCCAAGATGTCGTTGTCAGACGCAGACTAGGACGAGGATCGGCTTAGGAAAACCCTTGATTGTGCGGGATACATCTGCGCGCCTTGCCATCGGGCGACGGCCCGCCTAGCGTCGCCGCCGCGGAGGACCCAATGATCCAATCAGATAACATGCGCGGCGCGGCTTTCATGGTTGCGGCGATGGCAGGATTTGCCCTTGAGGATATGACGCTGAAGGCGGCCATGCATAGCATTCCGGTGGGCGAGGCTTTGATGGCTTTCGGGTTCTTGGGGATGTGCGGTTTCATTGCCCTGGCGGTGAGCCGCGGGCAAAAAGTGATCAACCCCGCCATCCGCAGTCGCGTTATGCTGCTGCGTGCGGCGTTCGAGGTCATGGGGCGGCTCGGCTACACGATTGCGATTGCGCTGATTCCTCTGTCGAATGCTTCCGCGATTTTGCAGGCGACGCCGCTTGTTGTCGTTGGGGCTGCGTCGCTATTGTTCGGCGAGCGCGTCGGCTGGCGGCGTTGGCTTGCGGTTGCGATCGGTTTTGTCGGCGTGTTGATCATCTTGCGGCCGGGATTGGATGGGTTTGATGCTGCGTCGCTCTGGGCACTCGTCGGGATGCTCGGATTCGCGGGACGTGATCTCGCCACGCGCAAAGCGCCGCCAATTCTGTCGAATTTCCAACTCGGGATTTACGGCTTCGCGATGCTGGTTCCCGTGGGCGCCCTGATATTGATGGTGACGGGCGATCCGGTTGTGCCGAACCTGAAGGACACAGGCTTGCTTGTTCTCGCCGCGGCGGTGGGCGTGCTGGCCTATTGGTCTTTGACCTGCGCGATGCGCGTGGGGGAGATCTCTGTTGTGACACCGTTCCGCTATATTCGCCTGCCCTTCGCCCTGGTTTTGGGGGCGGCGGCATTCGGCGAGCGCCCCGATCTTGCGATGGTTGTTGGATCGGTGCTCATCGTCGGCAGCGGCATCTACACCCTCACCCAAGCGCGCCGCCTGCCGGGCGTTGCGGATGAGGGCGTTGATCCGCGTTTGAAGCGGTGAGGGCCGCTTTCCTATTCCGGTCGCTCTAGCTCAAACACGTCGCGAACAGCGGCGTAATCTTGATACCCCATCCGCGCGAGATAACCGTCTTGCGGGCTGTAACGGCCGTCGACCAGACAATCTGGCCTGATGTGAATACCAACCGCCACACCGGTGCACAGGTAATTCGCCGTGCCTTCAAGTTTGACGATTTGCGTCATACGGCACTCGATTGACGCGGGCGCTTCGGCCACGCGCGGACAGGCGATCGTCTCGCATTCGGCAGGGGTCAATCCCGCGACGTCGAATTCTGACACACCCGCCGCCAAGGGGGCAGAGCTCGCATTCATCGGGGCCGTGAGGGCGGGCGTGACAAGGTTCACGCAAAATACGCCCGTCTCACGGATCTGCGCGAGTGTATCCTTGCCGGTGTCGCGGTCAGGTTTCGTGGAGGTCGATGCGAACATCAGTTGCGGCGGTGAATAGGCACATGCGGAGAAAAACGAATAGGGCGCAAGATTGTCGCCCAAAGTGCTGCGCGTCGAAATCCATGCGATAGGGCGAGGGGCGATAATCGCGTTCCAAGGGTTATGAGGGAGGCCATGGCCATCTTCGGGTCTGTAGAACATTGGGATTGCCTGTCATTTTCGCGTTGCGGGTTTGCCCTCACAGTGACGTCATGCTAGGCGCGATTCCAGTAGTTTTCGAGGGGCCGATGTATCAGCTAGAGGAAGAAACCGAGGCCGACTGGTGGGAGGTCGAGGCTTTATACGATCTTTGCTTTGCTCCTGGGCGGACGGCGTTGTCTTCTTATCGGCTCCGTGACGGGGTTCCGAAGGTGGCAGAGTTGTGCCTTGTGCTGCGCGATGATTGGGATGTGTTGGCGTCGGTGATCCGGTATTGGCCGGTGCGGGTGGCGGGCAAGCGTGTGCTGCTGCTGGGGCCGGTCGCGGTCCACCCCACGCGTCAGGGCGAAGGGCTTGGCGCGCTTTTGATGAGCGAGAGCCTCTCGGAGGCGCGCAGGCTCGGATGGGAGCGTGTGCTGTTGGTGGGCGATGCCCCCTATTATTCGCGCTTCGGGTTCAAAAAACTCGAAGGTGTTGTCATGCCGCCCCCCACGAACCCTGATCGCGTTCTGGGGTTGGAGTTGCAACCTGACGCTTGGCGGGGCGTCACTGGCGACGTCGTTAAGTTCAGCGAGTAAACGGCGCATTCTCGCCGATGCCCTTTCCAAAGGACGGATCACCTCCCATATTAAATCTAAGGCCTGTTCGGCTGCGTCGGGGATGCCGTCCCCGTGGTTGGCAGTCGGCGCAAGATGCGGAGTCTCGACGATGGCGGATCCAGAAATTTTGATGCCGGTGACGGAGCCGGAAATTACAAAAGAACTCAACGCTTTGGCTGCGCGCCACCGCGCCGCGAGCGGCGTCGGCATGCAGATCATGACCTACCTCGGGGGCTCGGCGGAAACTTTACTGTCCAAGCTGCCCGCGCCGGTCCGCGATGGTTTGGAGGGGGCGACTGCGCGTGCATTGCAAGGCGCGTTCGGCGCGGCCCAGCGTTCACGGGGCGTTGTCGGGGATCGTCCCGATTGGATGAACACTGCTCTTTCGACGGCGATGGGGGTCGTTGGCGGCGCGGGCGGGTTGGCGACATCCCTCGCGGAGGTGCCCTTCACGGTGACGGTTTTGCTGCGGTCAATTCAAGGAATTGCCAAGGAACACGGGTTCGACCCTGATGAAGACGAGGTGCGGTTGGAATGTCTGCGCGTCTTCGCAAGCGCGGGGCCGCTCGCGCAAGATGACGGGGCGGATATGGCGTTTGTGGCCGCGAAGGTCACGATTACGGGGCAGGGTTTACAGGGGCTGATCGCCAAGGTCGCGCCGAAGCTGGCGGCCGTTTTGGGGCAAAAACTTGCCGCGCAGGCCGCTCCCGTCTTGGGCGCTGTTGCGGGCGCGGCGGTGAACTATTCCTTCACCAGTTATTATCAAGAGATCGCGCGGGTGCATTTCGGCCTGAAAGCGCTGGCGCGGGATCGCGGATTGGATGAGGGGTTGATGCGCGAGGAACTGATCGCCCGTATCGCGAAACCCAAAGCGTAGAGGCACGCCCGCGTCGATCGTGCTATCTTGCAATCTGCGCCCCATCGCATATTTCACGGTGCGAGGAGAAACCGATGATCCGCTACGCGCTGAAATGTCATGCAGGCCACAGTTTTGATAGCTGGTTCGCATCTGCCGATGCTTATGACAAGCTTGCCGCAGGCGGGATGATTTCTTGCGCGGAATGTGGGTCGACGCGGGTCGAGAAAACACTGATGGCGCCCGCAGTGCGCCACAAATCGGCAGGCTCTTCACCTCAAGCCGCTGCGGGCGAGACCGTCCCCGCGCCGTCATCGGATCCGCGTGGCGCCTATATGTCGCGCGAGGGCGAGATGCAGCGTGCTGTCGCGCGGTTGCGCAAAGAGGTTGAGGAGAATTCGGCCTATGTCGGGAGTAATTTTGCCAAGGAAGCGCGCGATATGCATGAGGGCACGGCCCCGACGCGCGCGATCTACGGCGAGGCCCGCCCCGAGGAGGCAAAGAAATTGATTGAGGACGGTGTGCCGGTTCTGCCTTTGCCGTTCATTCCCAAACGCAAAACGAATTGATCCGCCGCATCAGCTCGTAGAGCCCTGCTGTGTTTCTTGCCATAGGCCGAGCGCACCAAGGCGCGGCGAATGTTTGGTTTGATAGCGATCCAGCCTCGTGAGCAGGGCGCGCAGATATTTTACCGTGCCAAGAATATGCGGGCCCTTTTCGAGCATCACGCATTCGGCGCGCTGGCCAAGCGCGGCATCGGCCGTCTCGCTTTGCAATACGAGCCCGTCGCCCAGCATACCCTCAAGAACCTGCGGCGCCCAAACCACAGGCACTTCCGCGGCATCGCACAGCCAAAGAAGTTCGTCCTGGATTTCCGATAGCCGTTCGAACCCGAATTCGTCCGCGAGATCGGCGCGCGCGATCATCACGCCGACCGGCACCCGCCCCCCCGCAGCGACGATCAGCTCCGGCAGGTTCTGCAACGCTTTGGGCGTCTCGATCCGCAGCATGATCGCGGGGAGATCGGCTCGATTGATGACCTTTGCCTCGATCTCCATCGCCTTGATCAGGGTCCCCACATCGTCACGCGTCTGCACGAATCCGAATCCGATGATGTCAGCATGACGCATCGCGATGGGCAGGGCCTCAAGATCGTGTTGTGTCACCGCCGGTATCTCCAGATCCGCGCGCGGCAAAGTTACCCGGCGTCCCGGCTTCAGCCGCATTCCTTTCGGGCGCAGCATTTGCACCTCGCACAGAACGCGATCGTCTTCGACCTCAACCACGAGCGCACGCAGCTTGCCGTTTTCAATCCGGATCTCCGCACCGGCAGTCAGGCTGGCGAAAACCTCCCGATAAGTCAGGGTGACTTCCGGCGCGCGTAGTTTCCGGCGGGCTTTGCCGACGGTGAGCGATTTGGAGATGTAGAACAGCCCCCCCTGATGCAGGCGTGGCGCATCAATCTGCACGTCCAAAATCCGGATTTCGGGCCCGACCAGATCGAACTGGATCTTGCGCCCCGCGGCCTCCGCGGCAAGTGCCTCCCAAATTTCGGGCGTATCAACGCCGCAATCAATCCGTAAGCAATCAGCGCCCGCCGCAATGATTTGCGGTGTGAGGTCCGTCTCGACGGCCTGCGCAGGCAGGGTCACCATGATGCGCGTCCCGTTTTCCCCGCAGGCTCCAAACAACGCGTCGCGGCGCGCTTTCAGCCGCGCCGGTCCGGCAGCGAAAATCTCCGTGGGCGGAAAATCGATCACACGCTCCTGCGCGCTTGTTTCTTCCCCGATCAACGCAAGGGCCGCAAGAACTGCGTCAAGTGAGGGGCGGACATGCGCCTCCGCACGGCTCATCGATGAGAGCCCGAGCGCGGTCAGCCGCGGCTGAAACGGCGCCAGATCGCCCCGCCGAAACGCCAGATAATCCGCCAGGTTGCGGGCGGAGCCGTGGAATTCAGGGCGCAGGATGTGCCCGCGCCATTGATCGAACCGCAGATTGGCGCGCCGCGCCATGTCCTCACGGATTTCCAGCAAGGCCGTATGCAGGCCGCGGGCCTCCGCACGGCGTTCTGCGGCGTCGATTTCGATACGTGTCATGGCGCGCTCCTCCCTAATGGCTTTGCTCTAGGCAGGGCATGCGACACTGCCGTGACGGTTAAGTGACGTGCGCACAACCGTCGCGCGATATTCCTGTGATGGGCGAAGACGCGCTCAAATCGATGCGGGGCTCACGAACTTTGCGGGCGGTCGGTCGCAAGAACTTGCGCCAAGCCGTTGGTGAAATGCGCCAAATCAACCATTGTCCTTGCATGCGCCCCCCCCATCCGTTAGCAGGTTTTTGATTGTTTTCCGGGGCCGTTCCCGGTTGCTTATGGGGGGTCGTCATGCCGCTTCTCGTTATGAAATTTGGGGGCACTTCGGTAGCCGATCTCGACCGCATCAAAAATGCGGCCGCGAAGGTTAAACGCGAAGTGGACCGCGGATATAATGTGATCGTTATCGTTTCCGCGATGTCGGGAAAAACCAACGAGTTGGTGAACTGGGTCGAACAGACCTCGCCCTTGTTCGATGCGCGTGAATATGACGCAATCGTTTCGTCGGGCGAGAATGTCACCGCCGGCTTGATGGCGCTCACGCTTCAAGAGATGAGCGTTCCTGCGCGGAGCTGGCAGGGATGGCAGGTGCCGATCAACACGACCTCGGCGCATTCGTCGGCGCGGTTCGTGTCGATCCCGCGTGAGAACCTCGATACGAAATTCGACGAAGGTATGCGCGTGGCCGTCGTGGCTGGCTTCCAAGGCGTTTCGCCCGAAGGCCGCATCACGACATTGGGGCGCGGCGGGTCAGACACCACGGCCGTCGCGTTCGCGGCGGCCTTTGAGGCCGAGCGTTGCGATATTTATACCGATGTGGACGGCGTCTACACCACCGATCCGCGGATCAGCCAAAAGGCCCGCAAGCTCGATAAGATCGCGTTTGAAGAGATGCTAGAACTGGCGTCCTTGGGCGCGAAGGTCTTGCAGACGCGGTCTGTTGAATTGGCGATGCGCTACAATGTGCGCTTGCGTGTGCTATCCTCGTTCGAGGATACGGATGAAACCTCTGGAACCCTTGTTTGCGGTGAGGATGAACTCATGGAATCGAAAGTTGTCTCCGGCGTAGCTTATTCGCGCGATGAAGCGAAAATGACCCTCGTGACGGTCGAAGATCGTCCGGGAATCGCTTCGGCGATCTTCGGGCCTTTGGCGGATGCTGGCGTGAACGTCGACATGATCGTGCAAAATATCTCCGAGCGGGATTATGAAGGCCATGCGGGCGCGGTCACGGATATGACCTTCTCCTGCCCGATCAATCAGGTTGCGCGGGCGCAAAAGGCGATGGAAGACGCGAAAGCGGCGGGCAAGATCGGCTATGACGATCTGGTTATCGACACCGATGTTGCGAAAGTTTCGGTCGTCGGCATCGGGATGCGGTCGCATGCAGGCGTGGCGGCGATGATGTTTAAGGCGCTTTCAGCGGAAAACGTGAACATCAAAGTTATCTCGACCTCGGAAATCAAAATTTCCGTATTGATTGACCGAAAATATATGGAATTGGCCGTGCAGGCCCTCCATGATGCTTTTGAATTGGAAAAAGCGGTCTAATCAGGCCGTTGAATGACCTGAGCCGGATATCGGGTGGTGGCGGACGCGCCAGACAACCTGAGGTTGCGGATCGGTTCGGAGGGGACGGCAGGGCGAATGACCGAACGAAGCGAGAGTGACAGCCGTAAATTGCTGCGGCGTCTTCGCGACACACTCGCCACCTCAGGGGGCGGGCAGGATCGGCTCGACCGGATCACCCATCTGATCGCGGATTCGATGCACACGCATGTGTGCTCGATCTACCTTTTCCGAGACCCAGAAACCCTTGAGCTTTGCGCAACCGAGGGCCTGAAGGCCGAGGCTGTGCACCAGACGCGGATGCGTCTCGGCGAGGGGCTCGTGGGGCGTGTGGCCCGCAGCGGTCGGCCCGTAAACTCCGGCAATGCACCCGCAGAGCAAGGGTTCCGCTACATGCCCGAGACGGGCGAGGAGATCTATTCTTCCTTCCTCGGTGTGCCAATCCAGCGCGTTGGCGAGAAGCTCGGCGTCTTGGTCGTGCAATCGCGTGAGGCGCGGCAATATTCCGACGATGAGGTCTACGGGCTTGAAGTCGTTGCGATGGTTCTTGCAGAGATGACGGAGCTCGGCGCGTTTGTGAACGAGGGCGAGACCCTCGGTGCGCAGCATCGACACCCGTTGATGATCCGTGGCGGCACCGGTCAGGAAGGTGTCGCGGAGGGGCGCGTGTGGCTGCATGAGCCGCGTGTGGTGGTCACCAATCCGGTCGGCGACGATCCTGATGCCGAAGAAGCGCGCCTGACGGGCGCCATTGAGACGTTGCGCAATCAGATCGACGAGATGCTGACCGCGAGCGCGGGGTTGGACAAAGACCACCGCGCTGTGCTTGAGACCTACCGGATGTTTGCCCATTCACGGGGCTGGTTGCGGCGGATGTGCGAAGATATCCAACGCGGCCTGTCTGCCGAGGCAGCCGTCGAAAAGGAGCAATCGCTCGCCCGCTCAAAGCTGGAGCAATCGCCCGATCCCTATCTGCGCGAGCGTTTGAACGACCTTGATGACCTTTCGCATCGCTTGCTACGTATCTTGACGGGGCAAGGCCACGACACTGGCGCCGAGATGCCGGACCAGCCGGTGCTTGTGGCGCGTAACATCGGGCCAGCCGAATTGCTCGATTACGGGCGTAAGCTTAAGGGCGTGGTGCTTGAAGAAGGCTCCGTCGGGTCGCATGCGGCGATTGTGGCGCGGGCGCTTTCCATCCCCTTGGTGATCAATGCCAAACGGATCACGACTGAAGCCTTGAACGGCAATCAGATTTTGGTCGACGGCGACCAAGGGATTGTCCATCTGCGGCCCGAAGAAAGTGTCGCGAAGGCTTTTCGCGAGGGTATCGCGATGCAGGCCGAGGCCCAAAGCCGTTATGCAAGCCTGCGCGATTTGCCTGCGCAGGCCCTGTGTGGCGAGACGGTCAGCTTGATGATGAACGCGGGGCTGATGGCGGACCTACCGTCGCTGGAGGGCTCGGGGGCGGAGGGCGTCGGTCTTTACCGAACGGAATTGCAATTCCTGACGCGCACCCGCGTGCCCTCGCGCGGGGATCTCGCAGCGCTCTACGCGCGGGTGATGGACGCAGCCCAGACGAAACCTGTCAACTTCCGCACTCTTGATATCGGGTCGGATAAGGTCCTTCCCTACATGAAACCGCAGGATGAGCCTAACCCTGCGATGGGATGGCGCGCGATCCGTGTGGGGCTTGATAAACCGGGTGTGTTGCGGATGCAGTTGCAGGCACTCATTCGGGCTGCGAACGGGCGGCCGCTGTCGGTGATGTTCCCCTTCATCGCCACGCCCAACGAATTCTACGACGCGCGTGATGCGCTCTATAAAGAATTGGATCGCGAAGGCGGTCGGGGCCGGACATTGCCGAGCAAAATCCGCATCGGGGCGATGCTTGAGACTCCGTCGCTCGCCTTCGCGCCCGATAAGTTCTTCCAGTCGTGCGACTTTATCTCGATCGGCGGGAATGATCTCAAGCAGTTCTTCTTTGCGGCGGACCGCGAGAATGAACGCGTGCGGCGGCGGTACGACACGTTGGATGTCAGTTTCCTGACCTTCTTGGAAAAGATCGTCGCGCGCTGCGCGGCCTCCGATACGACGCTGTCATTTTGCGGGGAGGACGCGGGGCGGCCCGTTGAGGCGCTGACCTTCGCGGCGCTCGGGTTCCGCAATCTGTCGATGCGACCCGCCTCCATCGGTCCGATCAAGCACCTGATCCGGCGCACCAATCTGGCGGACCTCAAAGAGGTTATCTTGGAAGCCCGCGCGACAGGCGCGCAAACCGTGAGGCCGTCTGTCTTGCATTATCTGGCGCAAGCAAAGCCAAGCTGATCAAAACGTCCAGCATTATATATAAAAAACGCAGCGATCCTCTCGCTGCGTTTTTCACGTTTTATCCCCCCACCGAAGGTGTCGGCGGGGGCGGGGAGTTAATGCGCCGTGTGGGCGTGTTGGGCCTTTTTCCACTTCTCGTCAGAGAGTGAGATGAAGGTATAGAACATCGGCACGACGAAAAGGGTGAACCCTGTTCCAAGGATCAAACCGAAGAACATCACGATTCCCATGGCCTGACGGGCCGCCGCGCCTGCCCCCTCTGCGAGGATCAACGGGATCACCGCGAGCGCCATGGCGGCGGTTGTCATCAGGATAGGGCGCAAACGCACAGTTGCGGATTCCACGATGGCGTCGCGACGTGACATCCCGTTTTCGCGCTGCATATTCGCGAATTCGACCATCAAGATGCCGTGCTTGGTGATTAGACCGATCAGCGTGATCAATCCCACCTGCGAATAGATGTTCAGGGTTCCGAGGCCGAGGTTCAGTGGAATAATCGCCCCGAAAATCGTCAGCGGAACCGTCATCATGATGATGAGCGGATCGCGGAAGCTCTCGAACTGTGCGGCCAGCACGAGGTAAATCACGATGAGCGCTGCAGCGAAGGCGATTACAATCGTATTGCCCTGCGTGACTTCCAAACGTGACTGCCCCGAGTAATCGATGAAGAATCCGCTGGGCAATGTCTCATCCGCGATGCGTTTCAACTCGGCCAGCCCGTCGCCCGTCGATTGCCCCGGCAGGGGCAGCGCGGTGAGCGTGGCGGAGTTGAGCTGGTTGAACTGCTCGATGGAGGACGCCATGACGCCTGTCTCGATGCTCACCACGGACGACAAAGGAACCATCTCGCCCGTCGCGGCCCGCACGAAGTAGGTGCCGAGCTGTTCTGGGTTTTCGCGGAGGTCCTGCGGGACTTGCGTGATAATGTCGTAGCTGTTGGAATCGCGATCGAATTGCGATACCGCACCGCCCCCAACCAAAAGCGCAAGCGTCGTTCCGATCTGGCTGACAGGGACGTTCAGCGTCGCCGCGCGATCACGGTCAATTGTCACGCGCGCTTCCGGTGCGTCAAACGCGAGGGAGTTTTGCACGACGATGAACTTGCCTGATGCCTGGGCCTTGTTCTTGATCTCCTCGGCAACTTCCGCGACGCGGTCAGGCGCGTGGATCGATTGGATCACCATCGAAATAGGCAAACCGCCGCCCGTTCCAGGCAGGGTAGGGGGCGCGAAGACGAAGCCTTGCACACCGGCGATCTTGTCGAGGCGACCTTGCACCTCGGCTTGGATCTCGGCTTGGCTGCGCGATCTATCGGCCCAGTCTTTCAGCGACCAGATGTAGATTCCCGAATTGGACGCGCCGCCGAAGCCAGCAATCGAAAATTCGGTGCGGACTTCTTCGATGTCGCTCGTCGCGGCGGAAATCTGATCGGTGTAGAGCTTGGTGTAATCGGTCGTCGCGTAGCGCGGGCCGTTCAGGAAAGCAAACAAGACGCCCTGATCTTCATCGGGTGCAAGCTCGCTAGACGTTTTTTGGAACAGGAAACCTGTCGTCGCGACGAGCACGATGATCATAAGCAGTGTCACGGGGCGATAGTTTAGCGAGCCGCTGACCATGCGGCCATACCACGCCGAAATGCGGTCGGAGTAGCGGTCCACGGCCTTTTGGAACTTCGACGCGCCCCCATGTTTCAACAGTCGCGCAGACATCATCGGGGTAATCGTCAAGGCGATAACCCCAGAGAGGATCACCGCACCCGCCAGAGTGAAGGCGAATTCGCGGAAGAGGGCCCCCGTGATGCCGCCGGTAAAGCCCAGCGGCGCGAGAACGGCGGCGAGCGTGATGGTCATCGCAATAACGGGGCCGGTGATCTCCTGCATGCCCTTGATCGCGGCGGGCATCGGCTCCATGCCGTCCTCGATGTGGCGGTGGATGTTTTCGACGACGACAATTGCGTCATCCACCACAAGGCCGATCGCCAGAACCATCGCCAGCAAGGTCAGCAGGTTGATCGAATAACCCAGCGCCAACAGCAACGACATCACGCCGATGAGCGAAAGCGGAATTGTGATGATTGGCATCGCCACCGACCGGAACGATCCGAGGAACAGCAAAATCACGAGCACCACGATGATGACCGCTTCTTCCAAAGTTTTGAAAACCTCGGAGATGGAGGCCGAGATCGTATCGGTCGAATCGTAAACCAATTCGATCTGCATTCCTTCGGGCAACGAGTCGTTAATCGCAGGCAAATCCGCGACGACCGCAGCCGCCGTGTCCAACGGGTTCGCGGACGGTGTCGAGGTGACGCCGATAAACGTGCCCGCGGTTCCGTTGAAGGTCACGATCTCGTCTTGCTCTGCCGCAGCCAGCTCGATTGTGGCGACATCGCGCAGGCGCACAACCGCATCGCCCTCCGAGCGCAGCGGCAGCGCCCCAAACGCGTCAGATGTCTGCAGCGTTGATTTCAGCGTGATCGAGCGCGCGATATACTCGTTTTCAGTCTTGCCGGGAGCAGCAAGGAAGTTCGACGCCTGAATAGCGTTGAGAACCTCGGATGCCGTCACATTGCGCGATGCCATCTTGAGTGGATCAAGCCAAACACGCATCGCATATTCGGACGCACCAATAATCTGAATCTCCGCGACGCCAGAGATTGTCGACATGCGCGGGCGGATCACGCGATCCAGATATTCAGTGATCTGTTCTTGCGTCATATTCGGGTTTTGCGCCGCGAGATACATGAGCGCGAAGGTCTGTCCCGTGCCTTTGACAATGACGGGGTCATCGGCTTCAGACGGCAATTGACCGCGAACTTGTTGAACCTTTGCGAGAACTTCGGTCAGCGCGACATCCGGGTCGGATCCGAGCTTCATGTTGACCGAAACGATCGAGGCCGATGACGTCGATTGCGAGGTGACGTAATCGATATTCTCCGTTGTCGCGACTGCTGCGGCGATCGGGGCGGTGACGAAGCCTTGGATCAGATCCGACGGGGCGCCCGCGTAAACGGTTGTGATGGTGACAACCGTCTCTTCGACCTCTGGATACTGGCGCACCGGAAGGGAAAAGATCGCTTGGAACCCCAAGAGCAACATGAAGGCGCCGAGAACCGTCGACAGGACGGGGCGGCGGATAAAGAGTTCTGAAATGCTCATACCGACCTCAATTCGCCGCCGGCGCGTCAGCCGCGGTGTCTTCGGTTTGTGTCGCTGCGGAGGCCGATTGCGGGTCTGGCGAGACGCTATTGTCGATCAAGACTGTTGCGCCGGAATAAAGTTTATTCTGCCCGGCGTTGACAACTTTATCGCCCGCCTCAACGCCTTTCACGATTTCGACCAATGGGCCCGAACGGCGCCCCAAGGTCACGAACACCTGCTGCGCCTTGAGGATTGCTTCACCCTCTTCATCCTTATCTTCGCGGACAATGTAGACGGAATCACCGTAAAGCGATGATGCCACAACCGTTTGCGGCAGGGCAATCACGCCTTCCTCTGCGGGCAAAACAACGCGCACGCGCAGGAATTGGCCCGGCGTCAATCCACCCGGATTTTCGACCGATGCACGGATGGTGACGAGGCGCGAATTGGCATCAATCTTTGGCTCGATACCGATGATTTTGCCTTCTGCGGACACATCGCCAACCTCGCTCGTCACGACCACGGCCTGACCCGCCGAGACGAGGGGCGCTTGTTGTTCCGTCAACGAGAAATCAACGCGCATTGTCGTGGTATCTTGCAACGTCGCATAGGGCGTTCCTGCTGTCACGAACTGGCCAAGCTCAACCTGTGGAATGCCGATTGTGCCGCTGAACGGTGCGGTGAGGCGCTTGGTTTCCATCGCAGCTTCCAGCTTGGCAACGGTGGCTTCCGCGGCCGTTGCGGAGGCTTGCGCGGTTTGCAAGGTGTTCGCGGAAGACACTCCGCGTTTCTGCAATGCTTCTGCGCGCTCAAGTTCGGTTTGCGCAAGCGCGAGGCTGGCTTGCGCGGATTCCAGATCAGCGCGTTCCGAACGGTCGTCGATCTGGAGCAAAAGCGCGCCTTTCTCGACCCTGTCATTCGCGGAGAACGGCACTTCGCGAACAACGCCCGCCGCTTCCGTCGAGAGGTCGACCCCTTGCCCCGCCAGAGCGGAGCCGATTGTTTCAATGCCCGGCTCCCATTTGATCGGCGCGGCGGTCGAGGTCGAGACCGTCACGACGGGTGGTTTCATCGATGCGAAAAAGCCCGCGATCATCTTGTCGCGGAACAGGTTGAATCCGATGAGGCCACCGGCGACCACAATGAGGGCGATGATAGCGATGATAAAGCGTTTGGTCATTGCGGTCCCTTGAGCCCCGTTTGGGGGCAGCTTTTGGAGAGGAGGCCAGGCAGGCTGACAGGTGTGTGCAAAAGGTAGATCTAGCACTCTTGTGTCAAGGAATTTAAGGAGAATGTGCCTCGCAAAGCCTGACAGGGTGTTGTGCGCCTGCGCACAAATAAGCCTTGCTCATGACTGGTCTTTCCGCATTTTTGACCAGAACGCCATCCCGCGCCGGCGCGCTGCGGGTGTGTTGCGCGGCCTGCCTTGATGCATCGCTCACGATGTAGCCTCGTGGCGCAAGATTGATCCCAGATGTTGCGACATCGGGCGATTAGGCGCGTCATGAAACTGCAACCTATCCGTCACGCAATCGACGCCTGCGCCTGTCAAGGAAAAGCGACCCGTAGCAAACGAGGCCGTAGGGGGCGGAGCAATGGCACGCGACTTCAGACAAGGAAACGGTAGTGAGTCCGGCATCGGGCCGCAGGGCAGGCTACGCGCCCGTCACCGGACATTGTTTTTATCGGACTTTCACCTCGGTGCGCGCGGCTGTGCGGCGACAGAAATCCTGACATTTCTCTCCGAAAACCACGCCGATACGATCTATCTCGTTGGCGATATTCTCGACCTGTGGCACCCGCTCATGGCGCATTGGTCGCCAACCCATGATGCCATTTTGGCGGATCTACTCGCACGCGCCCAATCGGGAGTGCGCATCGTCTATCTGCCCGGCAACCACGATCACGCGGTTCGCAAACATTACGGCCACCATCTGGGATGTATCGAGGTGGCCGAGCAAGCGCTCCATGAGGCCGCGGACGGGCGGCGGTATCTTGTGCTGCATGGCGATGTGGCGGATGGCCGTATTCTGCGCAGCCACATCATGACACGTCTGGGAAGCCGGATCGATGCCGCCTTGCGATTGATCGATGCACGACTGTCTGATCGGTGCGAAGGCCCGACGCTGATTGCACGGTTTCTCGCGCGATATAATGCCTTTTTGCAATTCGGGGATCGCTACCGCGCCAAGCTTTTGCGCCGCGCCCAAGATGCAGGCGCGGATGGTGTGATTTGTGGTCACAGTCACATCGCCGCGCTCGAAACATGCGATGGCCGCGTTTACGCCAACTGCGGAGACTGGGTCGATAGTTTGACAGCCGTTTCCGAACGCGCGGACGGTGGTCTGCAACTCCTTGCATTGCAACGCGAAACCGCGCGGGTGTCTGTCGTGAGCGGCCTCTACGACGCTTTGCCGGAAAGGGCATGAGTATGAACGTTTTGATCTGGGGTGCGACGGCGGTTCTCGCGCTTGGTTTGGTGCTGCATCTGGGAACGATGGGGCTGGTGATCTGGCGCGCGCGCTCACGAACATCGGCGCAGACGCATCGGCCGCAAAGTGCACCGTTCATTTGTTTGATGCGTCCCGTCTGCGGGTTGGACCCGTTCGACGCCGAGACATTGGCCTCTTCTTTCACCATCGATTACCCGAATTATGAAGTGATTTTTTGCGCGGCAGACCCAGCGGATCCGGTGATCAAACTGGTCGAGCGCTTGATCGCCTCCTTCCCGCATGTCCGTGCGCGCTTGTTGATCGGAGAGGATGCGATCACGGGAAACCCCAAGCTGAACAACCTTCAAAAAGGGTGGATCAATACGGATGCCCCGTGGGTGGCGATGGCGGATAGCAATCTGGTTCTGCCGCGCAGCTATCTCTACGATCTCATCGGCACGTGGAATGATGGCGTAGGCTTAGTCTCCTCGCCGCCTTTGGGGGACCGCGCCGAGGGCGTGTGGGCAGGCGTCGAATGCGCGTTTCTCAACACCAATCAGGCGCGCTGGCAATTGGCCGCAGACGCGCTCGGCTTCGGGTTCGCGCAAGGAAAGACCCTATTTTGGCAACGCAAGACCCTCGAGGACATCGGGGGCTTGCGCGCACTTGGTCGCAAACTGGCCGAGGACGTCACCGCGACGAAGGTCGTTCGTGAGGGCGGCAAACGGGTTTGCTTGGTTGACACGCCTTACGTGCAGCCTATCGGCCGCCGATCATTCCGCAGTGTTTGGGATCGTCAGTTGCGCTGGGCGCGGGTGCGGCGTGACGGGTTCCGCTGGATCTTCGCGTTGGAACTCCTTAACGGGCCGGTGTTGGGCCTGATCGCAGCTTCTTTTTTGGGGGCGCAGATGGGCGCAGCAGCGCCGGCGGCGCTGGTGTTCGCGGTGATCTGGTACGGCGCAGAGATCGGCTTTGCGGGTTTGATGGGTTGGCGTGTGAGCACGGCGGCGGGCGATGGCCTCACCTATCTCTTGCGCGACGCGATGATGCCTTTGATCTGGTGCCTCACATGGCTTCGGCCCGGGTTTGTCTGGCGTGGCACGGCGATGGCGCCCGTTACGGCGCCGCGCTTTGGTGCTGAGCAACCATTGGCCGCAGGGGCGCGCGTTCTTCAGTCCGAGGCGAGCAGTGCTTGACGCGTCGGCGGTGATCGGGCTGCTCAAGGGGCACGGGCTAAGCTTACTCGCCCCGCTGGCGGTCATTGAGGGGCCGATTGTCACGGTTCTGGCAGGCAGTCTCGCCTCCGCGATGGAGATCAGCCTGTGGACTATAGCTTTTGTGGTCATCGTTGGCGACCTCATTGGGGATGCATTGTTTTACGCCTTGGGCCGCGCAGGTCCAAAAATTGTTCCGTCCTGCCTCCCACGTCGCTGGCGCGATCGGATCAGCGCGGCGCGGCTCGCGGGCCTCGCGCATCACTTTGAGGCCCGCGGCGGGCGCACCTTGGTCCTCGCAAAGATGACGCATAGTTTGGGGGTGATCGCGTTGCTCGCGGCGGGGGCTGCGCGGATGAATCTGTGGTCATTCTTGGGATGGAATCTACTCGCAACGCTGCCAAAAAGTGCCGCTTTGCTTGGGTTGGGGTATTGGCTGGGCCAGATGTCGGCGCGAATAACCCACACGCAGATTGAACTTTGGCTCGCGCGCGGCGTTTGGTTTGGGGCGGGGATCGGTGGCGCGATTGTCGCGGTATGGGTTTGGAAACGGAGATCCAGATGGGCGATTTAACCTCGGACCAATCGGCTTGCACCCAAGTGCGCAAGGTCAGCTGCGTGATCCCGGCGTTCAACGAGGCGGCGCGAATCGCGGCGGTATTGCAAGCGGCCGTCACGCATCCCTTGATTTCGGAAGTCATCGTCGTTGACGACGGCTCGGGCGATGCGACTGCGCAGATCGCGCAGAGTCTCGGCGCGCACGTCATCTGCCAGCCGCGCAATGGGGGCAAGGCGCGGGCGTTGGCCGCCGGTATCGGCGCGGCGCGCGGAGAGCTTTTGTTGATGTTGGACGCTGATCTCCAAGGGCTTGATGCGGATGCGATCACGCGACTGCTCGAGCCTGTTCTGGCCGCCCGCGCGGATGTCTCTATCAGCCTGCGCGGGAACGCACCGCGCCCGTGGCGGGCATTGGGGCTCGATTACATCTCGGGGGAGCGTGTCTTGCCGCGCGACTGGGTTTCGGGGCGGTTGCACGAGCTTGACGCGATGGCGCGATTTGGCTGTGAGGTTTGGCTCAATAAGATTTGGATAGAGAACGCGGCGCGCGTCGGGGTCGTTCGTTGGGACGGGGTGCGCAGCCCGCTCAAGGCCGAAAAATCGGGGTGGGTGGCAGGGATCAGAGCCGATTTCGGGATGATCCGTGATATTTTCCAAACCGTTTCACCGATGATGACTTTACAGCAGATTGTCCGGATGCGCGGCTTGCGGCACTGAATGCGCGTGACAGATCGATCTCGCGCCCTAGACTTGTGAAAAGACAGATAGGAGCGCGCTATGACCCTGATTATTCTCTACCTCGTCACGACGTTCATCTTCCTCGCCATCGACGCGGTGGGGATCAGCTTTTTCATCAAGCCGCTCTTTGATCGGCACATTGCGGATCTCTACCCTGAACAGATGCGCGTTGGCCCCGCGGCGGCGTTTTATCTTGCCTATGTCGCGGGGGTGTTATGGTTCGTGAGCTGGCCCGCATTGCGTGACGGAGATTTGCTGCGCGTGTTCATGAATGGCGCTCTTTTGGGGCTCATGTGCTACGGGACGTATGAGTTTACGAACTATGCCACGCTGAAAGCTTGGTCGCCTGCGCAAGTTGTCGCGGATACGTTGTGGGGCGGCCTGCTGACGGGGTTCTCGGCATGGGCGGGTGTTGTGGTGACACGGATGGTGACGACGCAGGCATGAGTTGTTTGAGACGGGCGCGGGATTTGGCGCGCGTCTCAAACCGACCCGCGACGTTAGAAGGCCCCCCGCGACGTTAGAAGGCAGCGTCGATATCACGGCGCAAAGCCTGCGCATCGGGCGCCGTGACTGAGGAGTACGTCTCTACCACCTCGCCATTTGCATCGATCAGGACTTTATAAAAATTCCATTTCGGCACGAACCCTTCACTGGCCTTAAGCCACTGATAGAACGGGTGAACGTCGCCTTTTGCAACCGATACGATATCGGTCATCGGCAAGGTCACGCCGTATTCCAAACTGCAATACTCTTTGACTGTGGCCGCATCCTCCAGCTCCTGATTGAAGTCGTTTGAAGGCACTGCCAGAACGATCAGCCCCTTGGGGCCAAGCTCCTCGTGTAGGGCCTGCATGTCTTCCAACTGTCCCGCAAAGCCGCAAAGCGATGCCGTATTAACGACGAGCACGGGATGCCCGCGCCAGTCCTTCGTCGCGATCTCGCCGCCGTCAATTGAGGGGAAAGTTACATCGGGAACAGGCTCCGCGTGGGCGGATACAACCATGGCGCCCCAAAGGGCGACTGCGGTTGCAATGCTGCGGTGCGGAGCTGAAATGGACATGATGTTGCCTTTCCGAATGTCGTCAGGTGGCACTTTGATGTGCGGGGTGGGGATCAAACAATGCGTTTGGTCAGCGCCAAAGAGATACGGTAGGGAAGAAGCCGGAGTAGCTTGAGAGCAAGCGTCAGTCGGCGTGGAAAATGCACTTCGAACCCTGAGCCATCCAGGCCGCGAACGATCGCCGTGGCGGCGGCGTCCGGCGTGATCACGGCGGGCATGTCAAAATCATTTTTGGCCGTCATCGGCGTGCTGACAAACCCGGGCGATATCAGCCGGATATCACGATCCTTGCGTTCGGCTCGGAGGCTTTCGGTGAGATTGATGACGGCCGCTTTCGTCGCCGAGTAAATTTGTCCCTTCGGCAAACCGATGTACCCCGCCACCGATCCGCATAGTGCGAGTTGCCCGCCTTCGCGCAGCAAAGAGGGCGCGAGTTGGGCGATATGAAACGTGCCCATCAGATTGACTTGAACAAGCTGCGCCGCTTTTTCGTGGTCAAGCTCTGCAATCGCACCGGGATCATACAGCGCGGCCAAATGGATGATCCGGTCCAGCGGGCCAGATTGTGCGATCTGTGCCGTGGCCTCCTCGATCGTCGCCCGCTCACCGACATCGCAGGCGAGGGCCGTTGCACCGATCTCATCCGCGAGGGCCTGCAAAGGCCCTTGCGAGCGGGCTGACAGGATCAGGCTTGCTCCCCTTTTGGCATAGGCCTTCGCGACGGCGGCGCCGATGCCAGAACTCGCGCCAATGATCCAGATACGTTCTTGCGACAGATCAGACATGGGCAAGCCGGTATTGCATGACATCCGTCCGGCCCGTCTTGAACCCCGCGATGCAAGCCGCGAGATAGAAACGCCACACGCGGATGAACGCTTCGTCAAATCCGAGCGCGCGGACCTCTGTCAGGCGGGCTTCAAAACGGTCAAGCCAGTCTTGCAGCGTGCGCGCGTAATCCATCCCGAACCCGAATCCATCTTCGACGCGCAGGCCTGCTGTCTCGGCGGCGCTTGCGAATTTCGACGGCGCGGGCAGCATCCCGCCCGGGAAGATGAACGATCGGATCATATCTGCGCCGTTGCGATAGCGATCGAAATGCGCCTCGCCCACGGTGATCGTCTGCACCACCGCGCGGCCGTTCGGCGCGAGGTTTTCCTTCACCTTGCCGAAATAGGTCGGCCAGTAGCGCTCGCCGACCGCTTCGAACATTTCAATCGAAACGATATGATCGTAGCGGCCTTTTTCATCACGGTAATCTTGCAAGGCAATATCTGCCCCCCGCCCCAGTCGCGCGCGCGCAAAGTCGGCTTGCTCGGTTGATAGGGTCAGCCCTTTGGGCGCGAAATCACCGCGCGCGAGGGCGCGTTCTGCGAACCCGCCCCAACCACACCCGATTTCCAGCAACCGGCCTGACGAGCCGTTGAGATTGTCAATAATGCGATCATATTTGCGCGTTTGTGCGCGCGCGAGGTCGGTGTCGCCATCCGCATAAATCGCGGAGGAATATGTCATCGTCTCATCAAGCCAGAGCTTGTAAAAGTCATTGCCCAGATCGTAATGCGCGGAGATATTGCGCCGCGAACCTTTGCGGGTGTTGCGGTTCATGAAATAAATCATCCGGATCAGCATGGCCTGCACGGGATGCCCGTGGAGATACCGATCCAGCGTCGCCTCGTTCGCCAGCGCGAGCGTCAACAGCGCCGTCAGATCGGGCGTGTCACACCAGCCGTCTCGGTAAGCTTCCGTCAGGCCGATATCGCCTTTTGCAGCAATGGCGGGAACCATACGCCAGTCGTGGATGATCAGCGCCGCCTCCGGCCCTGCGCTCTTGCCGCCAAAGTGCCGGACTTGGCCGTCGGGCGTGGTCAGGGTCAATGTGCCATGCGTAATGCCGTCCAGCGTGGTGAGGAACCTTGTCTGTAGAGGTTTAGTCAGCGTCTGGGGAAACATGCGTGGAACTTTCTGCTGAGGAGAGATTTGGGGTGATCGGGGCGGGCTTGGAATAGAAACGGTAGCGCTGGGCAAAGAGTTTCAAGGCTTGCCAATGGATCAACGCCATAATGCGCGCAGATTGCAACGGCGCAGTTATGGCGGCGCGCCGGACCGTGCTCGCGGTCAATGGCCGAGTGCGCCCTGTGAGCGATGTTTGCAGCGTGGTTGTGTCATTGCTCCAATCAACCCAAGCGCCAAAGCGCCCTTGGCTTGTGTCAAAGCGAAACTCGTAACGTCCTTCGCGCGGCAGGAAGGGCGAGACATGAAACAGCTTTTCGCCCGAAATGCGACACGATCGGGTGATCGCGCGCATGTCGGGGTGCCGCACGAGATAGATGTGGCGCTCATTAAAGGTGTTGGACACTTCCGCGATAACCGCGATCAGATCCCCATTCGCCGCGCGCGCAAGCCAGAACGACACCGGATTGAACCCGTGCAACGGGCTGCGCGGCAAGGTCACAATCGACAAGTCCAGATCGGAACGGCCGATGATGCGATCCGCAAAGCTCCGCAGGCTTTCGCCTTTCGCTCCATAATCCGCGCGGCGAATTTGCCATAATGCGGCACGGTCTACCGCAATCGGGCCGATCTGCGCGTCAATGTGTTCGGGAACGACCGCGGCATAGGTCGCGTGATAGGTGAACTCGCGCCGCGCGGTCTTGCTTGAGCGCGCGTGCCATATTTTAGCATCAATCAGCGCGCCAGACCACAGATCTGTTGTCGTCACGCCCATGGATCCGCTCCGAGCGGCCAGTCATGCCCCATCGCTTGCGCGACGCGCAGCGCCGAGAGGAGGCCATCTTCGTGAAACCCGTAACGCGTCCATGCGCCCGCAAAATAAAGACGGTCCGCGCCCTGAATTGACGGCAGGAGCGCTTGGGCGGCATGGCTTGCGGCGTCGAATTGCGGATGCGAGAGCCAAGTCTCATCATGGATCGCTTCAGGGTCGCGCTCTGGGTTGAGGGTCACGATCAAAGGCTGCGGCGTTTCAAGCGATTGCAGCAGGTTCATCCAGTATGATAAGCTCACAGGGGCGTCTGACAAAGGATCGCGCGCATCCGTGACGTAATTCCATGCCGACCAAGCGGCCTTTCGTTGCGGCAAGAACCGTTTGTCGGAATGCAGCACGACGCGGTTTGCTTGGGTGCGGAAAGCGCCTAGCACCTCATGTTCTTGCGGGCTCGGTGCGTCGATCAATGCAAGCGCTTGCGGCGCATGGGTCGCGAAAACGACACGGTCGAAAATATGCGCGCCGGAGGCCGACTGCACA
Source organism: Albirhodobacter sp. R86504 (assembly GCF_042466415.1). Classification (NCBI taxonomy): domain Bacteria; kingdom Pseudomonadati; phylum Pseudomonadota; class Alphaproteobacteria; order Rhodobacterales; family Paracoccaceae; genus Albirhodobacter; species Albirhodobacter sp. R86504. The sequence continues at coordinate 2,677,938 of NZ_JAXHCH010000002.1, forward strand.
TGCACCCCGTCGGCGTTCCGAATGACGCGGCTAACCGGATCCGCAAGGCGGATCTGGGCATTGCTATCCTTGATCAAGGCCTCGACGTACCGCCGCGAGCCACCCTCGACGGTAAACCATTGCGGATGGCTCGCCACCGTCAGCAAACCGTGATTGTCGAAGAACTGTACGAAGGGGGCGGCGGGGAAATCCAGCATGCCGCGCGTCGGCGTGGACCAGATCGCACCCGAAATGGGGAGTAGAAACCGATCCCTGAACGCGCGGCCAAGGCCCATATCCTCAACCATCTCACCGAGGGTCAAGTGACTGTCTTTGTAAGCCGTGGCTCCTTTGAAAAACGCCATCGTATCGCGCAGCATACGCCAATGCGAAGGATCAAGCAGGCGGCGCCATTGCGCAAAGAGGGCGGGCAGGGTGCGGGTGCCATACTCGTAGTCGCCTTGGCCGAGCGAGGCGGAGAACGACATATCTGTCGGGATCAACGGAACGCCAAGATGTTCAAGCATCGGGATAAACAGCGGGTAGGTCCGGCGGTTGCAGACGATAAATCCGGTGTCGACTGCTGTACCGAAGGCCTCGGCGGTTCGCGCGTGGCCACCCGCGCGGGCCTCGGATTCGAACACGGTGACATCATGATGACGGCCCAGAATCCAAGCCGCTCCAAGCCCTGAAATTCCGCTTCCGATAATTGCTACACGTTGCCGCATGTCGTCCCCTCGTTAACCGTTACGCAATGAGACGCGTCACGCCGCGAATAAGTTGCAGCGTGACCGTAAATTTTCAAATGTTTCCGCGCGGATAAGGTCTTAAATCCGCACCATCGGCGCGACTGCCAGGACGGGGCCCGTTGCCTGCCCTGTCGGCGAGCCGCCCAGAGGTTCATCCGAGATCGCCATCGTCGCGCCCGCGACCAGATCACGCAGATCGGCCGGGATTGGCATGGCGGCCTGTCCAGTGCGCGGCATAACGCCGAGCGAAATCGGCGCTCGCTCGCCCGCGATCAGCCAAAGCTCCACGTCACGGTCGTTTGGCAATGAGATCCCCGCCATCGACACGCGCATTTCGCCTTTGTCCTCATCATAAAGCGCGGCAAGGCGAAGACCCTCCGGCGTCGCCATATCCGCGACCCAAACCGGGCCCGCATCCGGTGAGCGAAGGAAGCCGACCACCGCCAAAACGGCGAGCGCCCCCCCAAGAGCCGGACCGAACCAGCGCCATACCGACATCGCGGCAGGTTTGAACAACCGTCGCTCGACCCCGCGCCAGACACGGTTGGGCGGCGCCAGCGGCGCGACCTCATCGGACAAGGGATCAAGCGTCGCTTCCCAATATTTCGCCTCGCGCGCGAAATCGGCGTCGCGCATGATCCGCGCGGTCATTGCGGGACGTTCGTCTTTAGGCATCACGCCCAGCACGTATTCGGCGACTTCGGCGCGGTCTTGAGATGTTAAACGGGTCATCGGCTCAGGCACTCCCGCAGGGACAGCAAACTCCGGCGGAGCCAGCTGCGCATGGTATTGAGGGGAACGCTAAAGCGCTCCGCGAGTTCGAGATAGCTTTCGCCCTCTACATAGGCCCGCCGGATGGCGTCGGCTCGGTCAAGGTCAAGCTCGCTCAAGCAACCATCAATGCGGCGCCCGTCAGAGGCTGTCATTGCGGCCTCCTCGGGGGTCGGGCCGGAATTTGCGATTGCTTCGGCGATATCCATCCCGTCGGGCAACGATCCGGGCTTGCGCGCCCGAAGGCGATCAATAGCATGGTTGCGTGCAACCGCATTGAGCCACCCCAAAGGGCTGCCCGCTGTTGCATCGAACCCTGCGGCCCTGTGCCAGACTCGGATGTAAATCTCTTGCAACGCATCCTCCGCATCTCGTTTGTCTTTAAGAATACGAAGGCAGATGGCAAAAAGTTTCGCGCTGGTCTCGGAATAGAGCTGGGCGAAGGCCGCGCGATCGTTCAGCGCGACACGGGCGAGCAGATGGGCAATCGGATGATCGGTCATGAATATCCCTGATATCTTTGCCTCGAAAGTAGCAGGACTGGGTTTCGGAACAAGGAGATAGTTAAGCTCTCTCGAAGCGACAACGGGTTTCATGCAAATGCCGTCTTGCGGTCATGCAGGTGTTACGACGTGGTTCAAAGCTCCCGCGATCACAATTGCCTCGGGAAGGGCCAAGATGTCTCTCAAACTCGCCTGCATGACCTCCATCCTCGGCCTCACCGCCAACGCGGCCATGGCGGAGATGAATTTCAATCGCATCGCAAGCTTCGCGACCTATCATAATAACGCAGAGGCCAGCGCGCCCTCATCGTCAGAGATTATCGCCGCCTCGTCCGATGGCATGACCCTCGCCTATTCCGACAGCCCGCTGGGCGTTGTCGGGTTGATCGACATCACCGACCCTAAAGCGCCCCAAGCGCTGGGCAATATTGATGTCGGCGGTGAGCCGACAGCGGTCTCGATCATCGGGACGACTGCGTTTGTGGGGGTAAATACCTCCGAGAGCTACACGGCGCCGTCGGGGATGCTCAAGGCTTTTGATATCGCCACCAAGTCCGAGATCGCAGCATGTGATCTAGGGGGACAGCCCGATAGCACCGCAGTCGCGAAGGACGGAAGCTTCCTTGCCGTCGCGATCGAAAACGAGCGTGACGAGGAGGCCGGAGATGGCCGTGTCGGGCAAGCACCTGCGGGCTACTTGATGCTCATCGATGTGAAGGACGGCGCCCCCGATTGCACCGCGATGACCAAGGTTGAGATGCTCGGCCTCGCGGAGATTTCTCCCGAAGACCCAGAGCCGGAGTTCGTCGACATCAACGCGCTGGGCGAGATCGTTGTGACCTTGCAAGAGAATAACCACATCGTTGTGGTCAATCGCGACGGCACGATCCAATCCCATTTCTCGGCGGGTCAAGTGGATCTCACCGAGATTGATATGACGGATGAGCGCGGCGCGCTTACCTTCACCCAATCTCAAACGGGTGTCTTGCGCGAACCGGACGGTGTGCAATGGCTCGACGAGACCCATTTCGCCATCGCCAATGAAGGGGATATGGATGGCGGCTCGCGAGGATGGACGATTTTCGACAAGTCCGGTCAGGAAGTGTTCGAGGCGGGCAACAGCTTTGAACATGCCGTGATCGAGACGGGGCACTATCCCGACAAGCGTTCGGACGCCAAAGGGATTGAGCCAGAAGGCATGGAATTCGCCAGCTTCAACGGAACACCTTTTGCGTTCATTCTGGCCGAGCGCGCCTCAGTCGTCGGCGTCTATGACGTGACCGACGTGGCCGCGCCGAGGCTTCACCAGATCCTTCCATCGGGGATCGCGCCGGAGGGTGCAATCGCTATTCCCGAGCGGAATTTGTTTGTCACGGCCAATGAGGCCGATCTTATCGAAGATGGCGGCGTCCGCAGCCATGTTATGATCTATGAGTACCAAGATGCCCTTGCCGCCTATCCGCAGGTGACCTCCAAAGGCGCGGAGACCTTGATCGGATGGGGGGCGATTTCGGGCATGGTCGCGGGCGAAGACGGAATCGTCTATGCCGTTAACGATAGCTTCTACGGGTATCAGCCGACGATATTCACGATCGATACGAATGTCTCTCCCGCAAACATCGTCAACGCGCTTCGGATCACCCGCGCGGGGATGCCGGCGCAGAAGCTGGACCTCGAAGGGATCACGGTTGATGGGGAGGGCGGCTTCTGGCTCGCGTCCGAGGGCAATAGCGCGGTTCTTGTGCCGCATGCGATTTACCACGTGACGGCGGATGGCGAGATCGCGGAAGAGATCGGCCTGCCAGCGGAGCTGCTCGCAGGGGAAAAGCGCTTCGGATTTGAGGGCGTGACCAAGGTCGGTGACACGCTTTGGATGGCGGTTCAGCGTGAATGGGGCGATGATCCGGCGGGGATGGTCAAGCTGGTGTCCTACAACCTTGAAACGGAGGAATGGGGCGCGGTGCACTATCCGCTTGAAACCGCAGATGCGGGGTGGATGGGGCTGTCCGATATCGTGGCGCATCGCGAGATGATGTATATCGTCGAGCGTGACAACCAGATCGGTGACGCTGCAAAGGTTAAAAAGATTTTCCGAGTGGCGCTGAGTGAACTGGTGCCTGCCGCACTGGGTGGTGATTTACCGGTCGTATTAAAGGAAGAAGTGCGCGACTTGATCCCGGATCTAAAAGCCCAAAACGGCTACGTGGTCGACAAGGTCGAGGGTCTGGCGATTGCCGCTGACGGCACGGCATGGGTGAGCACCGACAACGACGGCGTCGATGATAGCTCGGGCGAGACGTTCTTCTGGTCGTTCGGAAAGCTGTAATCGCAAGCACATCCAAAATACAAAAAAGCGGAGGCCACCGGCTTCCGCTTTTTCAGTTTAGGGGGGGGGGGCGATGGACGGGTCGGGTCAGAAGCTTAGAAGTTCACTTCGACATTCGGCAGATCAAGCTCGCGCATAAGGTCGCGCAATTCTTGACGTGCGGCAACGTTCGAGATGTTCAAGCTCTCAACGCCGACATCTTTCAGGTCCAGCAAGGTCAACCCGCGTGGAAACAGTTCGCGGAAGATAACGCGTTCAGAAAACCCAGGTGCCACGCGGAAACCGATGCGCTTGGAGAGCTGCTCCAAAGCCGCCCCGACCTTCTTTTTGTTGTGCATCTGCTGTGCGCCCAGACGATTGCGCAGCACAATCCAATCGATTGGCTTGAGGCCCGCTTTCGCCCGCAGCTGTCGCGCGGCCCAAACCATCTCGGAGTAGATGGACGGGCCAACCACTTTCGACGTTTCAGGATCAATCCGCGCAAGAAGATCGAAGTCGATGAAACTGTCGTTGAGCGGCGTCACGAGCGTATCGGCGAGCGAATGGGCGACCTGGCTCAACCGTGTATGCGAGCCGGGGCAGTCGATGATGATGAAATCGGAAATCGGTTCCAGCTCTGCGACGGCGGTTGAAATCCGCTGGTCGTAAGGGTTTTCTCCGGGCTCGAGCGCGGCCGGATCGGCCTCGGGCAAGATGCGGTAATCGGGCACCGGAAGATCGAGCCCCTCACGAGCCATGAAAGCGAGACGGTTCTCGATATAGCGGCCAAAGCTGCGCTGACGCAGATCAAGATCCAATGCGCCGACACGGTATCCCATCCGTGCAAGTGCCGTGGCCACGTGCATCGAGGTGGTCGATTTTCCCGAGCCACCCTTTTCATTGCCGACAACGATGATATGCGCCACGTTTTTCCCTCGATCAGTTCTGCTGCGATCCGTTTGCATGTGCGCCTCTTTACGGGCGCAGGCGGACTATAGGATGCTCGGGCTACCGAAGGAAGCGCGTGCGCGCAAGAGGGCGCATTTTGGTGGCGTGTTTTTCAAGGCGGGTCGCGTCATCTCGTGCCGTAAGATAACGGCGTGGCAAAAGAAAAGGCCCGCCAAATGGGCGGGCCTCTCATATTTGCGCAAGTGAGACTTAGAAGCCCAGACCTGCGTATTTGTTTTTGAACTTCGACACGCGGCCGCCGGTGTCCATGAGGCGCGATGCGCCACCGTTCCATGCAGGGTGTGCAAGCGGGTCGATTTCGAGCGACATCTGGTCGCCGTCTTTGCCCCAAGTCGAGCGCACCTGATAGGTGGAGCCGTCGGTCATCTTCACAGTGATGAAGTGGTAATCGGGATGGATATCCGCACGCATAGGACCGCTCCTTAGGCTTTGGGTTTGTAGTTGGTGACTTCGGCAATACGTGCCGACTTACCGCGACGTGTGCGCAGGTAGTACAGCTTCGCACGACGGACACGGCCACGACGCACAACTTCGATCGAATCGATGTTGGTCGAGTAGAGCGGGAACACACGTTCCACGCCTTCGCCGAAGGAGATTTTACGCACGGTGATCGACGCCGCGATCGTCGCGCCGCCTTTACGTGCGATGCAAACGCCTTCGTACATCTGGACGCGCGAGCGGGTGCCCTCGGTCACTTTATAGCCGATGCGAACAGTGTCGCCGGCCTTGAAATCCGGAATAGTCTTGCCGAGAGCGGCGATTTGCTCCGCCTCGATCTGCGCGATCAGGTTCATCGCTAAGTCCTTTCAAATGCTCACGGTTTTTCCCGTGAAGTGAAACGCCTCAGAGCTCTCGGTCTTCATTCGGGTCCCTGTTGTGATCTTCACACCAAGCCCGCCAGAGATCAGGTCGTCGTTCTTTTGTTAGCCTTTCGGCCATGCTCCGTCGCCAGTCGGCTATTTTCGCGTGATGTCCGGATTGAAGCGTTTCCGGTATCGCGCGGCCTTCCCAGAGAGCGGGTTTCGTATATTGGGGATGCTCCAGAAGCCCGTGAGAGAAGGATTCCTCCTCCGTGGACGCCTGATTCCCAAGCACGCGGGGTATAAGGCGAACTGTCGCGTCGATCAAGACCTGAGCTGCAATCTCGCCGCCAGTAAGGACAAAATCTCCAATTGAGACCTCCTCCACCCCGAAATGTTCCAACGCGCGCTCGTCCACGCCCTCAAAACGGCCACACAGGATCGTCATCCCTTCGGCGCTGGAGTAGCGCTGCGCCATCGCTTGCGTCAGGGGTTTGCCGCGCGGCGACATGTAAATCACGGGCCAACGCGCGCGATCTTTCGGGGTGCCGATGCGTGCGTGATCAAGCGCCGCGCCAACAACATCCGCGCGCAACACCATCCCCGCACCGCCGCCAGCGGGCGTGTCGTCGACGTTGCGATGCTTGCCGATCCCGAACGGGCGGAGGTCGATCGTTTCAAGCGCCCATAACCCGTCTGAAAGGGCCTTACCAGTGAGCGAGAGGCCCAAAACACCCGGGAATGCATCGGGAAACAACGTCACGATTTTCGCCGTCCAAGTGTCAGCCAGTTTGGGGGCCTCGGCCATCAGATCACGTGGCTTGAGGGAGGCCGATGCCGAAAGCCGGCCATGCGATTTGAGCCCGCCCAAGCGCGGCGTGGCCTGTTCGATGATCTCGCTTGTGGTCATCTTCTGGCTGCCTGAGGAGGGCACGCCGCGCGGCGCGTCTGGCGCGCGCTCGTCACCGCTCATACGAGGTCTTCCGGCGGGTCAACGACGATGCGTCCCGCCGTCAGGTCCACCGTCGGGACCGCCTCGCGGGTGAAGGGCAAAAGCAGCGCCGAGGTGCCGACGATCTCGATGATGTCACCCGCCCCGTGGTTATGCACCGCGCGCACCCGTCCCAAAATCGCGCCGCCCGTATCGACAGCTTCCAGCCCGATTAAATCGGCGTGGTAAAATTCATCATCCGGAAGGCTTGGCAGCTTATCTCGGTCCACCCAAAGCGTGAGCCCTTTGAGGAGATCCGCCTCTTCCTTCGTCGTCACGCCTGTCATGCGCACGCCGATCCCTCCGGCCATCTGGCGGGCGGGCTGGATCGTGAAGCTGCGTGACCCATCCTCGGACCACAGCGGCTGATAATCGAAAATATCCTCGGGAGTGGAGCAAAAGCTCTTGAGGCGCACATCACCTTTCACGCCAAAAGCGCCTGCGATGGCGCCGACGCAGGTCCGGTCCGGTTTGGTCATACTGCGATCCCTTAACACGGCCCGAGCGGAATGCTGTTGCGGGCCAATAGATGTGGCAAAGTCCGGACGCGAACGTCCGGACCTCTTATCATAGCAATGAGGTTACACCTCAAGCGAGGATTATTCCTCAGCCGGTGCAGCCGCTTTTGCAGCTTTCTCAGCAGCGCGTTTGGTCGCTTTCGCGCCTGGAACGGCTTTCTTCATGTTCTTGCGCTCTGCCTTTGGTGCGAGGCCAGCAGCTTCCAAGAAACGTGCAACGCGGTCGGTCGGCTGTGCGCCTTTTGCGATCCAGTACTGAACGCGCTCGACGTCCATTTTCACACGATCTTCGCTGTCTTTTGCGAGGAGTGGGTTATATGTGCCGAGCTTTTCCAAGAAGCGGCCATCGCGTGGCATACGCGAGTCGGTTGCAACGATTGCGTAGTGCGGGCGCTTTTTAGAACCACCACGGGCGAGACGGATTTTCATGGACATTGTAAGTTCTCCTAGTTTGGTCTGAAGCAGGGCAGGGCCCCGCGAATAGTGTCTTCGGGTTATTTCTGGAATTGTTCGTGATGCCGGATGACTTCCGAGATTACGAAATTAAGAAATTTCTTTGCGAAGGTTGGGTCGAGCCCAGCCTCCTGCGCCATACGTTCCAACCGTGCGATTTGGGTCGCTTCACGGTTTGGATCGGACGGGGGCAGATCGTGTTCGGCTTTGAGTTTACCGACAGCCTGAGTTTGCGAAAAACGCTCGGCCAATGTGTAGACGAGAATGGCATCGAGACGGTCGATGCTGTCGCGGTGTTCTTTAAGCAGCGCTGCGGCGCGGGAAGTTGGATCAGCCATGATGCCTCACTTCTTCTTGCCAAAGCCGCCAAGGCCACCAAGCCCTGAGAGCCCGCCCATGCCGCCCAAGCCAGGCAGTTTGCCCATGCCGGACATCTGGCCCAATTGCTTTGCGGCGGCTTCCATTTTCGCGGGGTCCATTTCGCCAGCGGCTGGCAACCCGCCGCCTTTGCCCTGCATCGCGGCCATCGCCTGCTTGAGCATCCCGCCCTTACCCATCTTGCCGATTTTCTTCATCGTATCGGCCATTTGGCGGTGCATTTTCAAAAGACGGTTGAGTTCGGACACTTCCAAACCTGCGCCCGCAGCAATCCGCTTTTTACGGCTCGCTTGCAAAAGCTCCGGACGGGCGCGTTCCTTTTTGGTCATCGACTGAATAAGCGCGATCTGGCGGCGCACAGACTGATCGTTGAAACCGGCTTCTTCGGCCTGCTTGGCCATCTTGCCCATGCCCGGCATCATCCCCATGACACCCTGCATGCCGCCCATCTTTTGCATCTGCTCGAGCTGGGATTTCATGTCGTTCATGTTGAAGAGGCCCTTTTGGAACCGCTTCATCATCCGCTCGGCCTGCTCGGCCTCGAAGGTCTCTTGCGCCTTCTCGACGAGGGCTACGATATCGCCCATGCCAAGGATACGGCCTGCGACGCGCTGCGCTTCGAAGGTCTCGAGCGCATCCATCTTCTCACCGAGGCCGACGAAACGGATCGGCTTGCCGGTAATCGCGCGCATGGATAGCGCCGCGCCGCCGCGCCCGTCACCGTCCATCCGGGTCAGGACAACGCCGGAAATCCCGACTTTGCCGTCGAACTCGGTCGCGACATTTACCGCGTCCTGACCGGTGAGGCCGTCGACCACGAGCAACGTCTCGCGTGGATTTGCAACGTCCCGAACCTGCTGGACTTCGTCCATGAGAACTTCGTCGATATGCAGGCGCCCTGCGGTATCGAGCAGGTAAATATCATAGCCGCCCAAACTCGCCTGTTGCTTGGCGCGCTTGGCAATTTGAACCGCGCTTTCGCCTTTGACGATCGGCAGCGTGTCGACGCCGATCTGGCCACCCAAAATCGCCAATTGCTCCATCGCGGCAGGGCGCTGGGTGTCGAGCGACGCCATCAGCACACGCTTGCCGTCGCGCTCTTTAAAGCGGCGAGCGAGCTTCGCGGTTGTCGTCGTCTTACCCGAGCCTTGCAGGCCGACCATCAAGATCGGCGCGGGCGGATTGTCGACCTTCATCGGGTCTTCGTCGCCGCCAAGAACCGCGATCAGCTCGTCATGCACGATCTTGACGACCTGTTGACCGGGCGTGATGGATTTGGTGACGGCGGCGCCGGTCGCTTTTGCCTCAACGGCTTTGATGAAGCTGCGCGCGACAGGAAGCGACACATCCGCCTCGAGCAACGCAACGCGCACTTCCCGCAGCGCGGCCTGAACGTCAGCTTCCGACAGCGCGCCCTGTTTGGTCAGGCGTTCAAAAACACCGCCAAGGCGTTCTGAAAGGTTCTCGAACATATCGGGCCTCCAGAGGCGAACCGGATCTCCGGCGTTGAATGTGTCAGCAGTGCCGACGCGAAAAGATGGCTGGATGGACCAGCGCAAACGAAATTTGCACCAGTGGGCGCAACGCGCTGACTGGTGGCGATCCCTGCGTCATGCGGGGACCGAAGGCATTAGACCTTCGGGAATCTGGCGTTGTTTACGCAAAAAGCGCCAAGGTGTCAACCAAGGCGCCTTTTATTCTTATGCCAAGCGGTGAGATTGGCTTACGCCGCCAAGCGCGCAATTTGCGCGTCCGCGCGGGCGATGGCTTCTTCTTCACCCTGCGCCACACCTTCGGCCGCGATAAAGGTCACATCCGTCAGGCCGATGAAGGAGAGCACCTGCGTGAGATAGGTTGTCGCCATATCCACAGCAGACCCCAGCGGTACGCCGCCCGACGCATAGGCTATGATGACGCGCTTGGGTGTGATCAAGCCTTTCGGTCCGGTTTCGGAATAGGCGAAGGTCTCGCCCACGCGACAGATCTGATCGATCCAAGCCTTAAGTGGCCCCGTCACGCCGAAATTATAGACAGGCGCACCAATAACAAGCACATCCGCCGCCTTAATTTCCGTGATGAGCGCGTCTGACAGCGCGAGGGTTTCCTTCTGAGCCTCGCTGCGATCGGCTTTGGGCGTGTAAGCGGCGCCGATCCACGCACCGTCAATCAGGGGAATCGTGGTTGCGTCACGCAACGTTACGTCTCCGCCGAGATGAGCGACCACTTTATCGGTAAGCTTGCGCGTTACCGACATTGGGCCTTTAATCGAGCTATCAATTCGAAGAATTTTTGTCATGTCTGGTTCTTTCAGGTGAGTGCAATCGTATTGCGGCCCAAAATCGCTATTGCATAGACAAACACAACGCCCATAATCGCACGAAATTTGTTCACAGGTGCACAGTGATGGGCTTTGAAAATTGGGATGAGATTCGCACGGCGTTTCAAGTTGCGCGGGTGGGGACAGTTTCGGGCGCGGCGGAGGTTTTGGGGGTTCACCATGCAACCGTCATTCGGCACATCGATGCCCTCGAGTTGCGGCTGAGCGCCAAGCTGTTCCAGCGACACCCGCGCGGCTACACGCCAACCGAGGCCGGTCGCTATCTGCTTGCGGTTGGGCAGGCCACAGAAGACCAGTTCGCCCAGCTCTCCGCGCGGATCGCAGGCGCCGGTGAGGAAGTGTCGGGCGATTTGATCGTGACGTCCCTGCCGATGCTATCGGACATCGTGACCCCCGCCATGCAAAATCTCGCGGTGGAACATCCCGGCCTTATCTTGCGCTATATTACCGATTTGCGGGTCTTCCGTTTGGAATACGGTGAGGCGCATGTTGCCATCCGGGCGGGGAACCGTCCGACGGAGCCCGATAACGTCGTGCAGCCGTTCATCGAGCGCCGTGTGGCGATGTATGCATCGGCCGAATATATCGACCGTAACGGGATGCCAAAGAGCGAGGCGGATCTCCAAAATCACCGCTTCGTCGGTGCGGAGAATGTCGAGACGCGCGCGCCGTGGGTCCGATGGTTGTTGGAGAGGGTGTCCGCGGAACGGATTGTGTTTCGGACGAACGAGTTCGAGGCGCAGGTCGCGGCCATTGCAGGGGGCATCGGCCTTGGTTTCCTACCGATGCTCGGCGGATATTCCCGCGAGGGCTTCATTGAGGTGATGGCCCCGAAGCCGGAATGGTCCTTCCCGTTGTGGTTGGTCACCCATGTGGATTTGCACCGCACGCCGAAAGTTCAGGCGGCGCTGACCGTTTTGAAAAACGCCGCCGCGAGCGGAATTGAGGCGCACCGCAGCTAAGGGCGCGCCACGTTCAGTCGTTTGTCGCCAACTCGACGATGTCGAACATGATCCGGTTAAGCTCAAAGTCTTTCGGTGTGTATACGCGTGCGACGCCCATCGCGCGCAGGCGCGCGGCATCATCATCGGGGATGATGCCCCCGACCAAAACCGGAATATGATCCATAGAGGCTGCTTTCATCCGCCCCATCAACTCGTCGATGAGCGGTAAATGCGACCCTGACAGGATCGACAGGCCGACGACATGGGCGTTCTCGTCAATCGCCTTCGTGACGATCTCCTCGGGCGTCAAACGAATGCCGTCATAGGTGATATCCATGCCGCAATCGCGGGCGCGGAAGGCGATCTGCTCCGCGCCGTTGGAATGGCCATCCAAGCCCGGCTTCCCCATCAGGAATTTCAACCGGCGGCCCAGTTTCGCGGAGGCCGCATCGACCGCCTCACGAATTTCGTCCAAGCCCGCGACATTATTCGACACGGATTGCGAGACGCCTGTCGGGCCGCGATACTGGCCATGAACCGCGCGCATGACGCCCGCCCATTCGCCCGTGGTCGCCCCCGCCTTTGCGGCCGCAATCGATGCGGGCATCACATTTTCGCCCGCCTTCGCCGCCGCTTTTAGAGCGGTCAGCGCGGCCTCAACCGCCACCCCGTCGCGGCCTTCGCGCCAATCATTGAGCCGCGCGATCTGATCCGCCTCAACGGCCGGATCGACGACCATGATCCCGCCATCCCCCGCCGTCAAAGGCGACGGCTCGCCTTGCTGCCACCGGTTGACGCCCACCACAACCGTCTCATTGCCCTCAATCCGACCAATCCGCGCGGCGTTACTCTCCACCAAACGCGCCTTCATGTAATCAATCGCCGCAATCGCGCCGCCCATCGCATCTAGCGTCGCCAATTCCGCCCGCGCGCCGTCCTTCAGCTCCTCGACTTTGGCGGTGACATTGGCATTGCCCTCAAACAGATCGCCGAATTCCAGAAGATCGGTCTCGTACGCCATGATCTGCTGCATCCGCAGCGACCATTGTTGATCCCATGGCCGCGGCAGCCCGAGCGCCTCATTCCACGCGGGCAATTGCACGGCGCGGGCGCGGGCATTCTTGGAAAGCGTGACCGCCAGCATCTCGATCAAAATCCGGTAGACGTTATTCTCCGGCTGCTGCTCGGTCAGGCCAAGGCTATTGACCTGCACCCCGTAGCGGAAGCGGCGGTATTTCTCCTCCTCGATGCCGTAACGATCGCGGCAAATCTCGTCCCACAGCTCGGTAAAGGCGCGCATTTTGCACATCTCGGTGACGAACCGGATACCCGCATTCACGAAGAACGAAATCCGCCCGACCATCGCAGGGAAACCCTCCGCCGGCACCTTGCCTTTGAGATCATCCAGCACCGCGATGCCGGTTGCCAAGGCAAAGGCCAGCTCCTGCTCCGGCGTCGCGCCCGCTTCCTGCAAATGGTAGGAGCACACGTTCATCGGGTTCCATTTCGGCAAGTGCTCACGGGTGTAGGCCGCGATATCGGTGATCATCGTCAAAGACGGTTTCGGCGGGCAAATATACGTCCCGCGCGAGAGATATTCCTTCACCAGATCGTTTTGCACCGTGCCTTGCAGCTTCGAGACATCGGCCCCTTGCTCCTCCGCCACGGCGATATACAGCGCGAGCAACCAAGGCGCTGTGGCGTTGATCGTCATCGAGGTATTCATCTGTTCCAACGGAATATCGCGGAACAGCATCCGCATATCGCCCAAATGGCTGATCGGCACGCCGACTTTGCCGACCTCGCCCTTGCTCAGAATATGATCCGAATCATAGCCGGTTTGCGTGGGCAGATCGAAGGCGACGGAGAGGCCGGTTTGCCCCTTCGCCAAGTTGCTCCGGTAAAGCGCGTTCGATTTTTCCGCTGTGGAATGGCCCGCATAGGTGCGAAACAGCCATGGTTTGTCCTTTTGCTGCGTCATCTTGCGCGCCTCCGCTGGTGGTCCGGAAAGTTACAATATTCCGATGATTAATGATTATGCGACATATTGTGTCGCTGTCAATTCGCTGCGATGCGGCGGATCGTTTTTCTGCCAACTTCAATATTTTGTCCATAATTTTCATGTTGTTAAATTCTGTAAGGACACATTATTGCGCAATGTATCAAATTAAAGTTGCTAAATTGCGCTGCGCTGCGATACGCTTTGGGGAACCCGCGGCGATTCTGCGCTGCGGCACAAGCACGGGAGACAGGCATGGCACTCGACACACAGACCGAAATCGCGCCCTACGATGCGCCGCAGAAAGATCTTTACGAGATTGGCGAAATGCCACCTCTCGGTCATGTGCCGAAAAAGATGTATGCGTGGGCGATCCGCCAAGATCGGCACGGCGAACCGGACAAATCCTTCAAAGTTGAGGTCGTTGATACGTGGGAGATCGACAGCTACGAGGTTTTGGTTCTCGTGATGGCGGCGGGCGTGAATTATAACGGTGTGTGGGCTGGTCTCGGTGTGCCGATCTCGCCATTCGACGTCCACAAGCAACCGTTCCATGTCGCGGGATCTGACGCGTCGGGTATCGTTTGGAAGGTGGGCGACAAGGTTAAAAACTGGAAAGTTGGCGACGAGGTTGTGATTCATTGCAATCAGGATGACGGCGACGACGAGGAATGTAACGGCGGCGACCCGATGTTTTCGCCCAGCCAGCGGATCTGGGGCTACGAGACACATGACGGCTCGTTTGCGCAATTCACCCGTGCACAAGCACAGCAATTGATGCGCCGTCCAAAGCATCTGACGTGGGAAGAAAGTGCGTGCTACACCCTGACGCTTGCGACGGCCTACCGGATGTTGTTCGGGCATGAGCCTCATGACCTCAAGCCCGGTCAGAATGTTTTGGTGTGGGGCGCGTCTGGCGGGTTGGGGTCCTTCGCGATCCAGTTGATCAACGCGGCAGGGGCCAATGCAATCGGGGTGATTTCGGAGGAAGACAAGCGCGAGTTCGTCATGGGATTGGGCGCAAAAGGCGTTATCAATCGCAAAGATTTCGATTGCTGGGGGCAATTGCCGACAGTGAACACGCCGGAATATAACGCGTGGCTCAAAGAGGCCCGCCGGTTTGGCAAGGCGATCTGGGACATCACCGGCAAAGGCGTCAGTGTCGATATGGTCTTCGAGCATCCAGGGGAAGCGACATTCCCCGTGTCGTCCCTCGTTTGCAAAAAGGGCGGCATGGTTGTGATCTGCGCGGGCACCACCGGATTCAATTGCACCTTTGACGTCCGGTATATGTGGATGCATCAAAAGCGCCTGCAGGGCTCGCATTTCGCGCATCTCAAGCAAGCGGCGGCGGCGAACCGGATGATGCTGGAGCGCCGGATCGATCCGTGCATGTCGGAAGTTTTCCCTTGGGCGGAGATCCCCGATGCGCATATCAAAATGCTGCGTAACCAACACAAGCCGGGGAATATGGCCGTGCTCGTACAATCGCCACGCACCGGATTGCGGACCTTCGAGGATGCGCTAGCGGCTGGCCCCACCAAGGGGTGAGACGGCCTGCGCGCGCGGGGGCCCCGTGTCACGCAGCTTGAAATCCTGCCCTCGACGGATGGCAGGGATATGGAGGCCTCGCGCAAACATCCTCGCGGCGTGCTCCAAGAAAAACCCCGCGCAGATCATCTGCGCGGGGTCATTTTATTGCAACTGCGCGATTTGCTGGGCCAGTACCTGAAGGGCGGCGGCCTGCGCTTTGGCGATCAGGGCGGGGTCTTGCGGATCTGCCTCCCCTTGGGTGCCAATCGGCACCGAGATATCAAACCGGCGCACAACGTCTGCCCCGCGCCCACCCAGATCAGGCGTCACGAAATACTGGCCTGCCAATCGGAATTGGCCGTCCGCACGGGCGAGGATTTGCTCGACGCGGACCTCCAGGCGGCGGCTTGGGGCCTCTGCCAAGGGCCAAGGCTCGGCGATCACCGTTGCGCCGGAGAGGCCCGAGATTTGCCGCGCAAGGGCGAGGGTGACGGCGCGTGGTTGCGCATCGGCCCAAACTTGATCGGGGTTTGAACGCACGGCGCCATCGGCCGTTTGCCACGACACCTCTTGCCCTGCCGCGTAATCTGGCAAGCTGACCTCGCGCAGCTCGACTGATCCGAGCCGGTTTGGCAAGGTCTTAGCGACGGTTGGCGTTTCAATGAGATAGCGGCCCGTCGCTTCGGGGTTCGAGCAGGCGATCAGTGCCAATGGCAAGATCAGCATCGCAAATCGGGTCATCATTCCTCCTCACCGGCCCAAGATAAAGGCGCGCGGATTGCGTTCGATGGTGCGCGCGAGTGCCCCGAAGGACGCCGTAGCGCGTTTAAGTTCGCGCATCGCATCCAGCAATGTCGCATTAAAGGCCGAGCGTTCGCCATAAGAGGCAACAAGCCCGTCTGCGCGATTGATAAGCGTCTCGAGACGCGCGGAGATCTCTGGCAGGCGGTCGGTGCCTTGCGCGACCGCATCCGCCGCATCGCCCGCCGAGGCGAGCGCGGAGTTCAGATTCTCAGCAGCACCACCCTCGCGCAATTCTCTGAGCAAGACCGCAGCCTCGTTGAGCGTATCCGCCAGCGCGCGGGGGAGCTTTTCAGCATCTTCCGAGCCGATCATCCGCCGGATGTCGCCCAGCAGCCCGTCAATCTGCGCACCGATATCCTTCAGCGGTATTTCGGCGGCATTCGCGGCGACTTTCTCCATCTCGGTCACCATTGCGGGCAATCCGTCAAACGCCTCAACCGTTTCATTCGCGGCTGTGGTTAGGGCTTCGATTGCGGTGACGGTTTTCTCGCCGGCGTTCCCCTCGTTCAGCTCCGCCACCGTGGTGCGCAGCTCGGCCAGCAGGCCCGAGAGCTCCGTCGGAATCTCCATCGTGTTGGGGTTGCCCGCAACGCCGGACACGGAATCCATCATTTTAATGGCGCTCTCGAGAAGCTCCTCGATGGGCAGGTTGTTCACCCGTGTGAACAGCCCCTCCGCCGATGCCGAAAGATCGGTATTTGTCGGTGGGCCGACAGGGATCGTCGGGTAAGGCATGGCCGTCAGATCGAGTTTCTCAGGCAGGGCGTTTTCGATATCGATCAGTTCGATGATGATATTTTGGCCCAGAAGGCCCGTGCCGGCGATACGGGCCCGCAAGCCGTCATCGACCTCCACGGATAGGAATTCCGCGACCGATTCCGCATCGGACCCCTCCCACATGCCCAGCCTGCCGGGCGCGATTGCGATGACGATCTGTTGGCGGACGACCTGTTCGCCGTCTTCGGTATTGGCCACCCTGACGGAGATATCGCTGACCTCGCCTGCCTCAACGCCGCGGAATTGCACCGGCGTGCCAACAGAGAGACCTTGCACGGCCTCGTCGAACAGTAGGGTGAAGTTCACTTGCGAGGCTAGATTGTTATCGAAGATCGAGGTTTGAGCTTCTTCGGCGGAAGAAAACAGCCGGAACTCCTGACCGCTTTGCACAGGGGCGCCGCCAGCTGTGTAGGTTGAGAACTCGATCCCGCCTTGCACCAAAGACGCCAGCGACCGGACATCGACGTTCACGCCCGATGGCCCCACCGAAAGTGAAAAGCCCGACGTATCCCAAAAGCGCGTCGCAGTGGTGAGGCGTTCGTCATGGGGGGCTTCGATGAACGCATCCACCACAACGCCCGTGCCGCCATCGGCCAAGCGGGGGTTCGCGATCCGCCCCACCGGAATGCCGCGGAAGATAATTGGCGCGCCTTCGCTCAAACCGCCGCCATCTTCTGCGGCGAGGGTCACCCAAGTGCCATTCCCGCGCCCAGTATCAATCGGTGCGCGGTCTAATCCGGCGAAGCGGTCGGCGTCTTCGCCCGTCTCGGAATCCCATGCGCCCTCAATATATGTGCCCGATAGCACCGTCCCGAGATTGGAAATCCCTTGAGCCGAGACCTCAGGCCGCACCAGCCAGAAAGAGGCGTCTGCATCGATAAAGGGAGCGACCTCTTTATCCACCCGCACGGCGACGATGACCTTGGTGAGATCGGCCGAGAACCCGACCGTTTCAACCTTGCCCACCTGAATCTCGCGGAATTTCAACGCGGTTTCGCCCGGCGCGATGCCTGTCGCATCCGCGAACTCGATCTGGATCAGCTCGCCGCGATCGGAGTAGCTTTTCCACGCGATCCCAAGCGTCACCAATAGCGCAACCAAAGGCACCATCCACACGACGGACAGCCGCGACCAGATCGGCCGCGGTGCCTTTGTCCGGATCATCTCGGCAGGTTTGTCCGCATCTGTGCGGTTTTGCGGGGTATGGTCAGTGGTCATTGGGTCTCGCGATCTTCTGGTCCACGCCAGATCAGGCGTGGATCAAAGCTTTGGGCGGAAAGCATTGTGAAGGCAACCGAAAGCGCGAAAGATGCCGCCGCCGGTCCCGGATGGATAGAGGCCACAAACCCGAGCTGCACCAAGGCAGACAGGATCGCGACGACAAAGACATCGATCATTGACCAACGTCCGATAAATTCGACGATCTCGTAAAGAACGAGGTGGCGATGTCCGCCCGCGCGGCGCTCTGTGCCGACGGAGAGCGCAAGATAGGCGATTGCCATGAATTTCGCGACCGGAATCATGATCGACGCGATGAAGACGATGGAGGCGACGCCCCAACTTCCGTGGAGCATCAGTTCGATGACACCGCCCAAAATGGTGCTGGCCTGCGTGCCGTTTAATGTGGAGGTGACGAGCATCGGCAAAACATTGGCGGGGACATACATCACCAACCCTGCCGCGAACCATGCCCAGACTTTTTGTAGGCTGGCGGTTGAGGGGGGCTCGATCACCGAACCGCAACGTGTGCAGATTTCGGTCTCGCGCGGCAAGACACGGCCGCAATGTTTGCACCCCACGACCCCTGCACGAGAGGCGGTCAGAACCGATGCGCCCGATTTCATGCGTCGCCCTCAATCTCGGCGCGGTTGGCGCCCAGCTCTGCCCAGATCGCGCCTTCCGAGAGGAATGAGTTTTTCAACGCGGTCACAATAATCAGCGCGCACAGTGCCCAGAACGCCGCCCCGAATGAGACGGTGGCAAGCCCTGCGACCTTTACCAAAGCGACGGCTGTCCCGATGACAAAAATCTCGGCCATCGCCCAAGGCTCCAATTCTTCCGCAAGGCGGAATGTGCGGGCGGCGTGGCGCCAAGGCGGGCGCCCGTTGGCCAGCGGCGCGAGCGTATAGATGATTGCCGCAAACCGCAGCACAGGCACCGCCACGATGCTGGCCATCAAAGCCACGGCAAGGGGCAACAACAGCCCGTCCGAAAAGGCGAGGGCCGCCCCGAACAAGGAACTTTCATGCGATAGCCCGCTGGCCGAGATTTTCAGGAACGGAAAAAACACGGCGCCGACCATCAAGATCATCGCGGTGAACGAGAGCGCGATGACGTGCAAAAAAGAGTAGATCCGCGGCGCGATCAATACCGTGCCGCAGCGGACGCAAGCCGCGCGTTCATCCTCGGCCAGCGGGGTGACCTCCAGCAAGGCATCGCAATATGGGCAGGCGATCAGCGTCTCAAGAGCCGGCAGGGAGGCCAATTCAGGCGTGGATGAATGCGGCGCTGTGTTCATATAGGTGTTCTAGCGCGATGGCGCGGCGATGCAACTGTGATCCTGTGCCCCCCCCGCGCCACCGATGCTCCCATGGGCTATGGCCCCGCGTTCCAGCCAAAAGCGCGCCTTTGCTTTTTCGGAGCGCCGCATGGTCATTGCCCCCGACGGCGCTCCCGAATACTAAGACAGCATGAGCGATCTCTTTGCCGACCAGCGCCCGAAACCTGCCGCCCCTGCCTTTACCTTTTCGGAGGATCAGGCAGAGGCTTGGGACCGCGTGGCCACAGCGTTGGAAGCGGCGGGCATCGATATCACCTCCGGCGATTTCACAGGCGAGGGCGGCGGAAATCAGGTGCTGTCGGTGATCGGCAAGGCGGGGTCGGGCAAGACCATGCTATTGGCGGAACTTTACAAGTCGCTTGAGCAGGCGGGCGTCGAAGTCGTCTCGGGCGATTGGGAAGGGCGTAAGCGCAAAGAAAAGCGGACTTTGGCGATCCTCGCGCCCACAAACAAGGCGGCCTCGGTGCTACGATCGCGCGGGGTTCCGGCGACGACGATCCACCGTATTTTATACACGCCCGTTTATGATCCGCAGTATGAGCGCATCGCGGAGTGGCTGGCAGGGCAGGGCGAACGTCCCAAGATCGAAGACCTGTTAGAGGAGGCGCTTGATCGCGCAAAAGCATTCTACGATCTGCATAAATCCATTCCGGGGGCTTTGGCGACGGCGGGTTTGCGGGGATCTGATTTTATTCAGGGGTGGAAGCGCCGCGAAGATCCTCTCGACATCGGCTTTGTCGACGAGGCGTCGATGCTCGATTCGCGCCAATATGACGATCTGCGCGAAATTTTCCCGACCTTGGTGATGTTTGGCGATCCGGCCCAGTTGGCGCCCGTGAACCAGTCGGGTCAGATGGTGTTCGAAACCCTCCCCGAGGCGCAGACCTGCCGGTTGCACCGCATCCACCGGCAATCGGGCGATAACCCGATCCTCGATCTCGCTCATGCTTTGGCGGACGATTCTCTGACGTTTGACCGGTTTGAGCGGATGGTCGAGGAGGCGTCAAAACGTGATCCTCGCGTGGTTTGGGCCGAACGGGTGGAATCCGATTTGATGGCGCGCTCGCCTGTTTTGGTTTGGCGTAACGTGACGCGGATCAAATTGATCGCGGCGTTTCGTGCGGCGCATGGCGCGCCTGTGGATGCGCTTTTGCCCGGTGAGCCGTTGGTGTGCGACGGGATCGAATTGCCGCTCAAACACCGCAAAAAACGGATCGATCTTGAGGCCCGCGGCCTCATCAAGGGCGCGCAGGTGATTTACCTTGGGCCCGGCAAAAAGCCGGGGTTCTCGCGCCTTCATGTCATGGGAGCGGAGGACCCGCGTCTCTCGGCCGCGTCGATCGTGAAAATCGAATTGCCTGATGAGGAGGAGCCGTTCATCCCCTACGCCGCGCGGATGGGGGCGGCGTTTTTGCACGGGGCGGCGGTGACGATCCACAAAGCACAAGGGAGCCAGTGGGATTCGGTGCAGGTCTTCGCGCCCGATATTTTCGCGGCAGCCCGTGTTGGCCGGATGGAGGCGGGGATCCCCCTTTGGAAGCGCCTCGCCTATGTCGCCATCACGCGGGCGGAAAATCGTCTGCTTTGGGTTGTGCGAAACCGGCTTGGGCGCCCGTCTGGCCCCCTGTCGATTGAGGATCTGCCGCGCGGGGTTGCGGCGCTGACGCTTGCGCCGACGGAGGAGCCTGAGGCTTGACGTGGCCCCTTTGCCGTAACGCCGCCGCGCGAGGGGCGTTGCAAAGCGCATTGCCAGCGCGTCAGTTTCGCGCGACACTCCGCGCGAATAGGAGGACCCATGCGTAAGTTTTTGGTCGTGCTTGATGATACACGTGAATGCCTGAACGCGATGCGCTTTGCCGCGATGCGGGCCTCAAACACGGGCGCTGGTGTGACGATTGTTTCTGTCATACCGCCTGAGGAATATCAGCACTGGATGGGGGTTGCCGAAATCATGCGCGAGGAGGCGCGTGAGCGGATTGAGGCCCATTTCGAGGTCTTCGCCAAATGGATGCGCGATCGTCAGGGCGTTGATCCCACATTGGAGATCCGCGAAGGCGAACCGCTCACGGAGATTTTGGACGTGATTGCGAAAGACCCGACGATCGGGGTTCTCGTTCTGGGGGCGGGCACCGATAAATCCGGCCCCGGCCCATTGGTCAGCCAACTCTCGCGCAATTCGGGGTCGCTGCCTTGCCCGATGACGATTGTTCCGGGGGAGATGTCGAAAGAGCGGCTGGAGATGATCACCTGAACACCGGTGGCCGCTTTGGCATTGCGCAGGAAAGTGACCATCTTCGCCTGTGGTAAACTTGACGAATTTGGTCACAAAGCGCATATCGGTGCCAAGCCAAGGAGGCGCATATGTTTATCCAGACCGAAACGACCCCGAATCCTGCGACACTTAAATTCCTTCCCGGTTTGACCGTTTTGGAAATGGGCACGGCAGATTTCACGAATGCCGATGCCGCGCAAACCTCGCCGCTCGCATCGCGGGTGTTTCGTGTGTCGGGTGTGACGGGCGTTTTCCTCGGGTCGGATTTCGTGACCGTCACGAAAGACGCAGCGACGGATTGGGATCATATCAAGCCCGCCGTTTTGGGCGCGATCATGGAACATTTCCAATCCGGTCAGGCGGCGATTGAAGGCGAAGGCGCCCCAAAAAGCGGCCATGCCGAGCATACCGGCGAAGATGGGGCGATTGTGTCGCAGATTAAAGAGCTGCTCGACACGCGCGTCCGCCCTGCGGTGGCCCAAGATGGCGGTGACATCACGTTCCACGGGTTTGAGCGAGGCGTTGTTTACCTGCACATGCAAGGTGCTTGTGCCGGTTGCCCGTCGTCGACGCTGACCCTGAAAATGGGGATTGAGAACCTCTTGCGGCATTACATTCCAGAGGTGACAGAGGTGCGTCCCGTTGCCGTCTGAGATTTATTGCCTCGGGTTTGACACATCGGCCGCGCATTGCGCGGCCGCTTTGTTGCGCGATGGCGAGCTGCTGGACTCCCGCTTGGAGGAGATGGGCAAGGGGCAAGCCGAGCGTTTGATGCCGATGATGATCGAGATGCTCGACGCGCATGGCCTGACATGGTCCGATCTCGCGGTGATTGGGGTCGGGACGGGCCCGGGAAATTTCACAGGGGTCCGTATTGCGGTTTCGGCGGCGCGTGGGCTTGCTTTATCGTTGGGGGTTCCTGCTGTCGGGGTCAGTCTTTTTGAGGCCCGCGCCTACGGGCTGCCGCGCCCGCTTGCGGTCGTTGAGGATGCGCGCCGCGGCGACGTTTATCTCCAGATCTTCCGCGAGGCGGAGCCTGCGGGCGAAGCGCCACAGCTTTTGCCGTTGGCTGAGGCCGCCGCGCTTGTGGAGGGGTTCGCGTTGACAGGAACCGCCTCGGAATCCGCCTATGCTTTGGCGAGCGATGCGATGAATATCAACGAGGATCGCGGGATGCCGATCGCGGAGGCGATTGCGCGGCTTGCCGAGGCGCGCCGCCTTACGCCCCAGCTACGGCCTGCGCCGCTGTATCTGCGGGCCGCCGATGCCGCTCCGCCGTCCGACCCGCCACCGGTGATCCTGCCTTGATCGCCAAGCCGGAAGGCGAGGCCGGAGGCTGTGTCCTTACAATGGACCAGATGGCGAGGATCCATGCGGCATCGTTCACTGTTCCGCGCCCTTGGGCCGCGGCAGAGTTCGCGGATCTGATGTCGATGCGCGGCGTTTTTTGCGAAGCGACGTCGCAAGGATTTGTCGTCGGGCGCTTGATCGCGGGTGAGGCGGAACTCCTGACACTAGCGGTGGATCCTGCGGCGCGCCGGCGCGGCATGGGGCGTGCGTTGCTCGCGAAATTCCTCTCGCATTTGGGTGAGAGTGACCGCGCGTTTTTGGAAGTTGCGGCGGGCAATGCGCCCGCGCGCGCGCTCTACCGCGCGTCCGGTTGGGCGGAGTCGGGGCTGCGCCGGGGCTATTACCGCCATCCTGACAGGCAAAGTGAGGATGCAGTGATCATGACTTGGGCGTTTTCCCGAACGTAACCCGCTATCTGCCTGACGATAGGCCATTTCCACTATTGACCACATGGTCAAACTCGGGCCCTAATTCAGTCGGGATGCGGGCGCCTTAACGGCTCGCCAATAGTGCTTCGCGTGGATTATAACCATGCAGGCAGATCACGATTGACCGGGAGATACTCATGACCCTGATGAAACAATTCCTTGGCGCGGCGGCAACGCTTGCGCTTACCGCAGGTGCGGGCCTTGCAGAACCAGCGCTCATTTTTGATCTCGGCGGCAAGTTCGACAAGAGCTTCAACGAAGCGGCCTATGTTGGCGCAGAGCGTTGGAAAACCGAAACCGGCGGCACCTATAAAGAGTTGGAACTGCAATCCGAAGCGCAGCGCGAGCAAGCCCTGCGCCGCCTTGCCCAGCAAGGATCGAACCCGATCGTGATGACCGGCTTTGCAATTGCCGATGTCCTCAACACGGTCGCACCGGACTATCCTGAGACGCAATTCGTGATCATCGATATGGTCGTCGATCAGCCGAACGTGCAATCGGTTGTTTTCACCGAAGAGCAAGGCTCGTATCTCGTTGGCGTGATGGCGGCGAAGGCTTCGGAAACCGGAACAGTTGGCTTCATCGGCGGGATGGACGTTCCATTGATCCGTAAGTTCGCCTGCGGTTATGTTCAGGGCGTGAAAGCGGCAAACCCTGATGCGAAAATCGTTCAGAACATGACCGGCAGCACGCCGTCTGCATGGAACGATCCGGTGAAGGGCGCCGAGTTGACCCGCGCGCAAATCGCGCAAGGCGCGGACGTTGTTTATGCGGCCGCGGGGGGCACCGGCATCGGCGTGTTGCAGACCGCAGCGGATGAAAACATCCTGTCGATCGGCGTGGATAGCAACCAGAACTTCATGCATCCGGGTAAGGTTTTGACTTCGATGACCAAGCGTGTCGACAATGCGGTGTTTGACGCGTTCTCGGCTGAGGCTGGCGTCTCCAGCGGCGTGAAGGTCATGGATCTGGCATCGGGTGGCGTTGATTACGCGATGGATGACAATAACGCACCACTGGTTTCCGAGGAGATGAAGGCGGCTGTTGACGCAGCGGCTGAGGGCATCAAATCGGGCGCTATCAAGGTGCATGATTATCAAACCGACAGCACTTGCCCTGTTGAATAATCCATGGTGACGCGCGCGACACAGGGGCGGCAGGAAACTGCCGCCCGCACCGCTTCCAAGGATGCCGCGCCAGCCATCGAGCTGCGCGGTATCTCAAAGGCTTTCGGGCCGGTTCAGGCGAATAAGAACATCTCGATCCGCGTTCTTCCAGGGACAATCCACGGGATCATTGGCGAGAATGGCGCAGGGAAATCGACTTTGATGTCGATCCTCTACGGGTTTTATAAAGCGGACGCCGGTGAGATTTTCATTCACGGGCAACTCACGCAAATCCCCGATAGCCAAGCGGCAATTCGCGCCGGCATCGGGATGGTGTTCCAACACTTTAAACTGGTTCAGAATTTTACCGTGCTTGAGAATATCATTCTGGGTGCGGAAGATGGTGCTTTGCTGCGGCCGTCGCTGGCGAAAGCGCGGCGGGTTCTGGCGGAACTGTCTGATGAATATGAATTGGATGTCGACCCCGATGCGTTGATCGAGGATCTTTCCGTCGGCCACCAGCAACGCGTCGAAATTCTAAAGGCGCTCTACCGCAACGCCGACATTCTGATTCTGGACGAGCCGACGGGGGTGCTGACCCCCGCAGAGGCGGATCACTTGTTCCGGATTCTCGGAAATCTACGCGCGCAGGGTAAGACGATTATCGTCATCACGCACAAGCTGCGCGAGATCATGGACATCACCAATACGGTGTCGGTGATGCGCCGCGGCGAGATGACTGCTACGGTCAGCACATCGGAGACGTCGCCCGAAGCTTTGGCGGAGCTGATGGTGGGGCGCAAAGTCCTGCTCAATGTTCCCAAAGAGACAGCCCAGCCTGGCGCAGAAGTGCTGAGCGTCGAACGTCTCAAGGTCGTCGATGAGGATAAGGTCGAGCGGGTGAAGGAGATCTCTCTGACCATTCGCGCGGGCGAGATTTTGGGTATCGCGGGCGTGGCAGGCAATGGCCAATCGGAATTGTTGCAAGTTCTGGGAGGTTTCCAGAAAGCGACGGGGAAAATCCGTGTAAATGGCGTGGAAATTGATCTGACCGGTAAGCATTCGGACGGTCGATCGCGGCGCAAGCGCGGCATCGCCCACGTGCCCGAAGACCGTCAGGCGCTCGGCCTGATTATGGATTTTGCTGCTTGGGAAAACACGGCCTTCGGCTATCAGGACGATCCCGCTTACCGCTCGGGCCTGCTGATGGATAACGCCGCGCTGAAGGCCGACACGGCCGCGAAAATGGAACGGTTCGACGTGCGCCCGCCCATTGCAGATCTCGCGGCTAAGCATTTCTCCGGCGGAAACCAGCAAAAGATCGTGCTCGCACGCGAGATCGAGCGCAATCCGGCGCTCTTGCTTGTGGGGCAGCCGACGCGGGGCGTCGATATTGGCGCAATCGAATTCATCCACCGCCGCATCGTGGAGCTGCGCGATGCAGGGGCCGCTATCTTGCTGGTTTCGGTGGAGCTTGATGAAATTATGTCACTTTCGGACAGAATTCTCGTGATGTTTGACGGGAAGATCATGGGCGAACGTGATCCAAAGACCACCAATGAGCGCGAGCTAGGCTTGTTGATGGCGGGGGTAGAAGGGTAATGGATCAGATCCCGAAGTGGGCTGACGTGGTATTGATCCCCGTCTTGAGCCTTGTGACCGCATTCCTGATTTCCGGAGGCGTTATTCTGGCAATCGGCGGTGATCCGGTTGAGGCGATCAAGGTGATGGTCGATGGCGCGCTCGGCTCGTCATACGGCTGGGGCTATACGCTCTATTACACGACATCGTTCATTTTTACCGGTCTTGCGGTGACGGTGGCTTATCATGCCTCGCAGTTCAACATCGGTGGCGAAGGTCAGGCGCAGTTGGGCGGTTTGGGCGTTGCGCTCGTGTGTCTTGCGTTGCCATGGCCGCATTGGACGGTTGCGCTTTTGGCCGCAACCCTCGGCGCCGCGCTCTTTGGTGCGGCTTGGGCGGCGATCCCTGCTTGGCTGCAAGCGCGGTTTGGCAGCCACATCGTGATCACGACCATCATGTTCAACTATGTCGCGGCGTCGGTTCTGGTGTTTTTCCTGACGGATGTCTTGCGCCCGATCGGCGCGGGCGAGCCCGCCTCGGCGCGCTTCCCCGAGGGGGCTAAGTTGCCTAGCCTTGCGGATGTGCCAGTGTTGGGCAACCTGTTCGATGCGCAGACGCCGGCAAATATCTCGTTCTTCATTGCGGTTGTGGCCTGTTTTGCGGTTTGGCTTTTGCTGTTCCGGTCGCGTTTGGGCTACGAGATCCGCGCCTTCGGGAAATCGGAATCGGCCGCGATTTACGCGGGCATCTCGCCCACGAAGGTCATTATGATCTCGATGCTGATTTCCGGCGCTCTGGCGGGGATGATGGCGATCAACAATGTTATGGGGGAAAGCGAACGGCTCGTGCTGAACGCGTCTGAGGGCGCCGGATTCATCGGGATCGCGGTGGCGCTTATGGGGCGCAACCATCCGGTTGGGGTGGCGATTGCGGCGTTGTTGTTCGGATTCCTCTACCAAGGCGGGGCGGAGCTCGGACTTTGGACGAACATCCCGATCGAGCTGCGGATCGTTATTCAGGGGCTTGTGATTTTGTTCACGGGCGCTTTGGACGGGATGATGCGGATGTTTGTGAAATGGGCCTTCGGTCTGGTGAGGGCACGCGCATGACTTATGTCGAACTCATTGCAATTCTTGATTCAACGCTGCGCCTTGGCACGCCATTGTTGTTGGCCTGTCTTGCGGGCCTGTTCTCCGAACGGGCCGGGATTTTCGATATCGGCCTTGAGGGGAAGATGCTCGTCGCGGCCATGGCCTCGGCGGCGGTCGCGGCCCTGACGGGATCGGTGTGGATTGGCTTGCTCGCAGGGATTTTCGGATCGCTGCTGTTCTCGCTGTTGCACGGTTTGGCGTCGATTACCTTCCGCGGAAACCAACTGATTTCCGGCGTGGCGCTAAACTTCCTCGCCTCCGGTTTGACGGTGTTGATCGCCCAGTCGCTGTTCCATCAAGGTGGGCGGACGCCGCCTTTGTCGGGCGGCGCGCGGTTCGCGCCGATCTCGCTGCCGTTCTCCGAGCAGATCGCGTCGGTTCCGGTGATTGGTCCGCTCTACTCGACGGTTCTTTCGGGAGACTCCATCCTTGTTTACACGGCGCTGGCATTGGTGCCTGTGACGTGGTGGGTGCTCTATCGCACGCGCTTTGGCCTGCGCCTGCGCGCGGTTGGCGAAAACCCAGCCGCCGTTGATACCGCCGGGATCTCTGTGGTCCGGATGCGTTACGCGGCGGTGATGATCACCGGCGTTTTATGTGGCTTGGCGGGGGCGTATATGTCGACCGGCTTGCAGGCAGGCTTTGGCAAGGAAATGACGGCGGGGCGCGGGTATATCGCACTCGCTGCGTTGATTTTCGCCAAATGGAAGCCGCTCAACGCGCTGGGCGCGACGATGTTCTTCGGGTTCTTGCAGGCGCTCGCCCTGCGTCCCGATGTCGTGGAGCGGCTCGCGCATGTGTCTGTGCCGGTGCCATTCCTTGACGCGTTGCCATATATTTTGACCGTGGTCGTTCTCGCGGGGCTCATGGGCCGCGCTTACGCGCCGCGCGCAGGAGGAGAACCTTATGTCAAAGAGCGCTGATCTCGTCAGTCTGATTCAAGCGCGCGCGGGTGACACCCCGCCGCGCATCGGTTTGGTTCTTGGCTCGGGCCTCGGGCATTTGGCGGAGGCCGTCGAGGGCGTCTCGATTGACTATTCCGAGCTTGACGGTTTCCCCCACGCCAGTGTTTCGGGGCACAATCCAAAGCTGGTGATCGGCACGTTGGAAGGCGTGCGGGTCGCGGTGTTCGGCGGGCGTGCGCATTATTATGAACGCGGCAACCCGGCCGAGATGCGCGTCCCTTTGGAGGTCCTGAAGGGCCTTGGCTGCGAGCAGCTCTTGCTGACGAATGCCGCGGGATCGTTGCGCGATGATATCCCACCGGGGGATCTGATGCTGCTCAATGATCACATCAACTTCTCTGGCAGTAACCCCTTGATTGGTGAGCCGACGGATGCGCGGTTCGTGCCGCTGTCTGAGGCGCATGACGCCGGAATGCGCGCGGAGTTGGCGCAGGCTGCGCGCGATGAGGGGATTGATCTCAAAGAGGGCGTCTATTGCTGGTTTGCGGGCCCGTGCTTCGAGACGCCTGCGGAAATTCGCGCGGCAAAGATCTTCGGAGCGGATGCCGTCGGCATGTCGACCGTCCCCGAAGTGATCCTTGCGCGGTTCTTTGGCCTGCGCGTGGCGGCAGTGTCTGTTATGACGAATATGGGCGCGGGCCTGTCATCTGAATCCATCAGCCACGAGCACACCAAGGCGATGGCGCCCCTTGGCGCTGCCAAGCTCGAACGCATCTTGCGGCGGTTCTTACGCGCGCAGGGATGAATTCCGGTCCCGTGGCCCGACCCGCCGGCAGGAGCTGTTTGACACGGCTCTTGCAACGGGCCACTGTGGGCTAACTGGTGTCACGGGCCTGCAAAATGCAAATTTACCTCCCCATCGCTGAAGTATCGGTGAGCGCTTATAGCCTTTTGGGGATTGGCGGTCTGGTGGGGGTGTTGTCGGGGCTATTTGGTGTCGGCGGCGGCTTTTTGATTACGCCGCTTTTGTTTTTTATCGGCATTCCCCCGGGCGTTGCGGTGGCCACTGGTGCAAACCAGGTCGTTGCATCCTCCGTGTCGGGCGTTTTGGCGCAGTTCAAGCGCAAGGCGGTCGATGTGCCGATGGGGCTTGTTTTGCTCGTGGGCGGGATGATCGGCTCGGGGCTGGGCGTGTGGGTGTTCAACCTGTTGACCGAGTTGGGGCAGATCGACCTCGTCGTGCAGCTGTCTTACGTAATTTTTCTCGGCTCGATTGGTCTTTTGATGTTTCAAGAGAGCGTCCGCAGCCTGACGCGGGCGCGCAAACCGGGGGCCGCGCGGCGTAAATTGCACACGCATAGCTGGGCGCACAACCTGCCTTTTAAGCTAAAGTTCCGCGCGTCCGGCTTGTATATTTCGGTGATCCCGCCGCTGCTCGTCGGATTGGTTGTGGGCGTTCTTGCGGCGATTATGGGCGTGGGCGGGGGCTTTATCATGGTCCCTGCGATGATCTATTTGCTGGGGATGCCGACGAAGGTTGTGATCGGGACATCGCTGTTCCAAATTATCTTTGTCACGGCGTTCACCACTTTCATGCACGCGATCACCAACCAGTCGGTTGATGTGTTGCTGGCGATGATGCTGATTATCGGCGGGGTCGTGGGGGCGCAGATCGGCTCGCGCTTGGGGGCGAAGCTCAAGGCGGAGCAGTTGCGGATCTTGCTTGCGTTGATGGTGATCGGGGTTGCGGTGCAAATCGGATTGGATCTGTTGCTGACGCCCGATGATCTATTCTCGCTGCAGCAAGAGGGGGCAGGGCAATGATACGCGGTCTCATGCCCGTTTTCTCGATCTGGTTGGTCGGTCTTGCTTTGCCCGCTTATGCGCAATCTGCGGATGAGGCGTCTCCTGTGGAGCTTTTGGCGCAGACCGGTAGCGAAATCGCGCCCGCAGACATCGGAGCGGAGACCGTTGTCGCGGGCCTGTCGCAAGAAACCGTTGGCATCCACGCGAATTTCGACGGGTCTGCCATTATGATCTACGGCGCAGTCAAACGCACCGCGCCGTTGCCCGATAGCAAGCTTGGCGTGATCGTGACGCTTGAGGGGCCGAGTGCTCCGCTGACGATCCGGAAGAAATCGCGCGAGATGGGGATTTGGATCAACACGCAGGCCGTTGGGGTTGCGGCGGTGCCGACCTATTACGCTGTGGCGAGCTCGGCGCCGATTGATACGATCCTTTCCGCCGCTGAGGATACGCAAGAGCGCATCACCGCGCGCTATGCCATGCGCGCGTTCGCAGGGCCGCTCGAGGTTGAGGACGCGCGCCCCTTCACCGAGGCGCTGTTGCGGATACGCGAAGCGGAGGGCTTGTTTTCCCTTGCCGAGAATACAGTGGAACTTCAGCAAGACACCCTCTTTCGCGTCGATTTCGATCTACCCGCGAGCCTGACCGAGGGTGACTATAAGGCGCGGATATTCTTGCTGCGCGATGGGGAGGTCATCGACCGAAGCCGCGCCGCGATTTATGTGCGCAAGGTTGGTCTGGAGCGCTGGCTGTTTGTCGCCTCGCGTGAACAACCTTGGCTCTACGGGTTGATGGCACTGGCGCTCGCGGCGTTCTCGGGCTGGCTTGCATCGCAGATCTTCCGCTTCATTCGAAGCTGACCTGACGTGTTGTGCCGCCCGTAAGTGCTTTTAGGGGTGGTTTTTGCCTCATTTTGGCGGTTTTACGCCCGCGGATTCGCGGTTTGCTTGCGTTGCCATGTTAGTCGTCGTATGCGGAAAAGAGCAGCCTCGGAATAGTTCGGGGTGCTCGGCACTCGCGGCCTCGTCACATTTGGAATAGCGCGGCAACGCCGCTTGATTGGTGCTGGAATGTTTGGGTCTATCCTTAAATTTACCCGCTCCCAGAAGAACTTAATTCTTCTTTCTGCCGACCTGTTGGTGGTTCCCATCGCGTTTTGCGTCGCGTTGATGATCCAGTTTTCGTCGTTGGCGCCGATCGAACACTTGAACCGGAATTGGGAAGCGCTGCCGGCGTTGGTTGGGATTGCCGCAGTAATGCTGTTCGTGCTCGGGTTGTGGCATGTGCGCCTGAAAGAGTTTCAGGAAAAGGCTGTTTTACGGTCTGCCGCCTTGGCGGTGAGTATGGGGCTCGCGTCGTCAGCGGTCGCGGGGGTGTTGGAGCTTCCCTTCGCGCCGGGGTTCCACCCCCTGTTCGCGTTGGTGTTCCTCGTTGTCTATCTCGGTGCGCGGCGTTTGATGTTGCAAGTCTTGCTGGCAATCTACCGCAGATCGGCGGGCGTCACGCGGGTCGCGATTTATGGGGCGGGGCGCACGGGTATGGCATTGGCGCAGGCGCTGCGCCAGCAACCCGGTATTATCGCCTATGCGTTTCTCGATGATAACGCGACGCTCGACGGGCTGAACGTCGAAGGGTTGCCGGTCTATTCGGGCGCGCGGGTTGCGCGGGTTGTGAAGGAATACGGGATCAACCGTGTGATCATCGCGATGCCCAGCTTGTCGACGCATAAGCAGACGTATCTGTCGCAACGGCTCGGGCGGTTGCGGGTCGAAATCCAGACATTGCCTGCTTTTGCGCGTTTGACGGGCGATGATGCGCTTCTTGATAAACTGACGCCTGCGGGTCCGGCGGCCTTCCTGTCGCGAGGGCATTTGCATGATGAGATCAGCGGCTCGCTTGCGGATTACACGGGCGGGTCGGTCCTGATTACGGGCGCGGGCGGATCTATCGGGCAAGAGCTGTGCAGACAGATACTCCGGTGCCGGCCCCGCAAGCTGGTTTTGTTCGATCTCTCTGAACTGGCGCTTTACAATATCCACTCCGAGATTGTGGTGCTTGCGCAAGAGGCGGGCATCGAGCTTGTGGCCGTGTTGGGCAGCATCACGGATGAGGTGCTGGTTGAACAGGTTTTGGCCGGCCACAGTATCGATGCGGTGCTGCACGCGGCCGCCTATAAACATGTGCCAATCGTGGAGACGAATATCCGGGTTGGCCTAGCGAATAACGCGTTGGGGACATCGGTTCTTGTCGCGAAAGCGCATGAGGCGAAGGTGAAGCGTTTCGTCCTCGTTTCGTCCGACAAAGCTGTGCGGCCGGGCAATGTGATGGGCGCATCTAAGCGGTTCGCGGAGCTGATCGTGCAAGATATGGCCGCGCGCGCGACGGACACGATCTTCTCGATTGTTCGGTTCGGGAATGTTCTTGGCTCGTCGGGCTCGGTGATTCCGTTATTCCAAGAGCAGATCGCCCGAGGTGGTCCGGTTACGCTGACGGATCTGAACGTCACGCGTTATTTCATGACGATCGAGGAGGCCGCGCGGCTTGTGATGGTCGCGGGATCTTTTGCGGAGGGCGGCGAGGTTTACGTTCTGGATATGGGGCAGCCCGTTTTGATCCGCGATCTGGCCTACCGTTTGATACATGCCGCCGGATTTTCGGTGCGCGACGAGTTGAACCCCGATGGGGATATCGAGGTTATTTGCACAGGGCTGCGTCCGGGAGAAAAGCTGCATGAGGAGCTGATGATGGGGACGGGCGGCCAAAGCACCGCACATCCCAAGATCATCCGCGTTCGCGAGCACGGCCTCTCCGAATTGGAAATGGCGGGATCTTTGCGCGCGCTGCGGGCGGCGATTGCGGAAGGGTCCGAGCAGGGCGTCTTGACGGCTCTCGCCCGTGCTGTGCCGGAATACCACCCGCAGAACTTGCCCGCCTCGGCTTTGCCTGTTCAGGTGACGTCTGCGGATAAGAAACGGCGCAGCCGCGTCACCGACCTTCCATCAGAGTGAGCTAGAGGGCGTTTCGAAAGGGTCGGCGTTGCCATATCCGACCCCTGCGAGATAGAGGCCTTGCGGAGGGCAGACCGGCCCGCATGCGGCGCGGTCGCAGGCCTCTAACACTTCACGCACGCGCTCAGGGTGCCACGCGCCAGCCCCGACGCGCTCGACTGTGCCAACAATGGAGCGCACCTGATTGTGCAAGAACGACCGCGCCCGAAGGTAAAAGCGGTACTCGCGGCCATTTTGCACAGGCACTTCCTCGATCCGGATCTCGTCGATTGATTTCACCGGCGAGGCGGCTTGGCACATCGTGGAGCGAAACGTCGTGTAATCATGATGGCCAATCAGATGCGCGGCCCCCGCGCGCATGGCCTCTATATCGAGAGGGTTTTGCACCGCCCATACGAGGCCACGGTCATGCACCATCGGCGCGCGACGCTGCGCGAGACGAAACATGTAGCGCCGCTCGATCGCGGTAAAGCGCGCGTGGAAGTCCTCTGCGACGCGGGCACAGGCGACGATGGCCACCTGCGCCGGACGCAGATGGAAGTTTAGCGCCTCGGATAAGCGGAACGGGTCCCAGTCCTTCTCCAGATCGGCATGGGCAACCTGCGCTGTCGCGTGAACACCTGCATCGGTGCGGCCGGCGGCTGCAATGGTGTGGTCGCGGGGGTCTAGGCGAGCCAAGGCAGCCTCGATCGCGCCTTGCACGGAGGGTTGATCCGCTTGGCGTTGCCAACCTGCGAAGGCCGCGCCGTGGTACTCGATTTTGAAAGCATATCTAGGCATGCCTTTGCCTAGCGCCCCGCGCGGAGTTTCGCAATTGCTCAATCGAGCGCGACGTTGGCGCGGGCGAGGTGCTAGGCCCATATCGAGATCCGCGCGCGAAGACGGCTTGCCCCTAGCCGCGGGGCGGCAGGATGCTTATGTTTGTGGCAAGGGCTAAGGCGAGGGACGAAGGTGGGTATTGGCAGTTTGACGGACGATCTTCTACGCGGGATCGAAAACCGCATCGATTCCGCCTCAGAGGCTTTGTTCGATCCGGTGATCCGGTTGGGGGTGACGGGCCTGTCGCGGGCGGGCAAAACGGTTTTTATCACCTCGCTGATTGCCAATCTGATGGATCGCGGCCGGATGCCCGCTTTGACGGGCGCTGCCCAAGTGCAGGCCGCATTCTTGCAGCCGCAACCCGATGACACCGTCCCGCGCTTCGAATTTGAGACTATGCTGGCGGCTTTGACCGGCCCCGAGCCGCATTGGCCGGAGGGGACGCGCACGATCTCGGAGTTGCGCCTGTCATTCCGTATCCAGCCCTCGGGCCTTCTCGGCGCAATCCGTGGCCCGCGCACGTTGCATCTCGATATCGTTGATTATCCGGGCGAGTGGTTGTTGGATCTTGGTCTGTTGGAGCTGTCCTTCCGTGACTGGTCCAAGGCGGCGCTCGCGCGCTTGCCGCGTCGCCCGATGGGGCCCGAATATCTTGCGACGCTGGCCGCTCACGCGCCCGCAGAGGCATTGAACGAGCCTGACGCGCAGAGCTTGGCCGCCGCATTTACCGCGCATCTCCATGCTTCGCGGGCGGCGGGGTTTTCGGATTGCTCACCGGGGCGGTTCATCCTGCCCGGTGAAATGGCAGGATCGCCGGCACTCACCTTCGCGCCGCTGCCCGAGGGCGCCGCGCCGCGCGGCTCGCTGGCGCGTGAGTTTGAGCGCCGGTTTGAGGCGTATAAGTCGCAGATCGTAAAGCCGTTTTTCCGAGACCATTTCGCAAAAATCGACCGGCAGGTTGTTTTGGTCGATGTGCTTGGCGCGGTGCATTCGGGGCCCGAAGCGCTGGAGGATTTACGACGCGCCATGGGGGCCATTTTGACGGCGTTCCGCCCGGGCCAAACCGGTTTTCTGGGCGCGCTGCTTGGGCGGAAAAGGATTGAGAAGATCCTCTTCGCGGCGACGAAAGCGGATCACCTCCATCACACGCAGCATCCGCGCCTGACCGCGATAACGGAAGCTCTTTTGCGCGAGGCGCGCGATAGGGCTGATTTCGCGGGTGCCGCAACGCAGGCGATGTCGATCGCCAGCCTGCGTACGACGACGGAGGAAGATTTGCCGCATAAAGACGGGCCGTTGCCCGCAGTGCGGGGCAAGCTCCTCGACGGTCGTTCCGCGGTTTTGTATCCGGGGGAGTTGCCCGCCGATCCTGCGCAACTTCTGGCGCCTGCGCGCTCGGGGGCGCAACGCTGGTTGGACGGGGATTACGGGATCATGGGGTTCGCCCCCGCGCCGATCACGCTACGCCCGCATGAGGGGCCGCCACATATCCGTCTGGATCGCGCCGCACAATTTTTGATCGGAGATAAGCTGTGAGTGATCAACCCGACCCCAAACCGCAATCCGCACCACGGCGTGGACCCGTCATGGTTGAAGTCGATGCACAGGATCGCCCACATCCAAGTCCTTCGGATGCGCCACCTGTTCCGGATTTGGAAAGGCCGGTTTCGGAGGGGCGCGCCATGCAAATTGCGGCGCGTCTCGCAAGCAAACCCGCGTCTGGTGTGAGCCGCTTCTTCTGGCGCTCACTTGTGGCATTGCTGACCTTCATCCTGTCGGTATCGGCATGGCGTGCCTTGGATGCGTTGATCGCGTCCAATCCGGTAATTGGTTGGCTCGGGGCGTTTTTGACGGCTTTGTTTATAATCGCCTGCACCGTGATGATCCTGCGCGAGTTGGCGGGCTATGCGCGGCTAGGTCGGCTTGACCGCGTGCAAAAGGATGTGCGGTCGGTCACGGATTTGGCCAGCGCCCGCAAAGCGGTTGCTAAGGTTGCCGGTCTATATGCAAAGGCGCCTGAACAGGCTTGGGGGCTCGCGCGCCTGCGGGAGCGCGAGGGCGAAATCCTTGACGCGGAAACGTTGTTGGATCTTGCCGAGGCGGAGTTGATGGCGCCGCTCGATCAGGCTGCGCGCCGTGAAATCGAAGCCGCCGCGCGTCAGGTTGCGACTGTGACGGCGCTTGTACCGCTGGCTTTGGCGGATGTTTTCGCGGCGCTGACGTCGAATGTTCGGATGATCCGGCGTTTGGGTGAGATTTACGGAGGCCGCGCGGGAGTGTTTGGCGCATGGCGTTTAGCGCGTTCGGTTCTGACGCATTTGGTCGCCACGGGCGCTGTCGCGGTGGGCGACGATTTTATCGAGACGGTTGCGGGTGGGGGTGTATTGTCGAAAGTCTCGCGGCGCTTTGGCGAGGGGGTTGTCAACGGGGCTTTGACGGCGCGCGTCGGGGTGGCGGCGATGGAGGTTTGTCGACCGATGCCGTTCAAGGCGCTGCCCAAACCGCGTGTGACGCAGGTGGTCAGCCGTGGTTTGGCGGGCCTGTTCGGCCGAAGCAAAACGCCCGAGAGCTAAGCCTCATGTGAACCGCGGCACTTCGCCTTTCGCGCGGCCGATATCTTCGACACCTTGGCGTAGTCCTTGCCCGATGCGATGCGCTAACGCAGACCAACCGGCCGCTTGCAGCGGGTCAAGTTCGCGACGCAAGGTATCGTCGAACAGGCCGAGCCAGATCGGGAAATGTCCCGCCTCGACATTTCCGGCGCGGCGGTGGGCCATCATCGGGCTGCCTTCATATCCGGATTGATGCAAAATCGCGCCCTTCCAAAAACGCGCAATTTTTGCTTCATGGCTTTCCCAATCCTCGACCTTGGCACCAAAAATTGGCCCCAACAGGTGATGCGCGCGCACCCTGGCGTAGAAGGCCGCGACGACCTGTTCGATCTCCGCTTCTGTGATTTCGAAGCGCGGCGGCAGGGTTGGGGGTGTTGTCATGACTGGCTCCTTCGGGGCGGGGTTATGCCCGTAGCCCGATCCGTTCAAGTGCCATGGTGACGCGGGTCTCGTTGCCTTTTTCGGGGTGACGCGGGATGAGCAGGGCCAAAAGCAACGAAATAAACGCCATGCCCGCGGCAAGGCCGAACACAGACACCGGGGAGGTCAGCCATAGATAGCCCAAAAGCGCCGGCAGGAACACGGCCGCGATGTGATTGATGGTAAAGGCGACGGCGGCCGTCGGGGCGATATCGCCTGCATCCGCGATTTTCTGGAAATAGGTACGCTGGGCGAAGGCCATCGCGAAGAACAGGTGATCCAACACGTACAGCGCGCCGGCCACCCATACAGGCCAGTTGTAGATATAGAGCCCGCCATATGCGAGGAAGACCAAAATCAGGCCCGAGTATTCAAACACCAGCGCGGCTTGTTCGCCAAACCGGCCCACGGCTCGCCCGATGAGCGGTGCTGCCAGCATGTTGACGAAGAAGTTGATCACGAACAGCCCTGTGATCTCATGCACTTCGAAGCCGTATTTCTCGACCATCATGAACGCCGCGAAGACAACGAAAATCTGCCGCCGTGCGCCCGCCATCATCTGCATCGCGTAATAGAGCCAATAGCGTTTGCGCAGGACGAATGTCTTGAGTTGCGGCTCCGGCGATTGGAAACTTGGCCATAAAAGCGCACAAGCGATCGCGATGAGCGCCGTCGTCCCGCCCGAAATCGCGTAGACCGTCATATAGCTGAGATCGAGGGTCTTCCACGTCAGCATCAGCAAAAGATAGGCGGCCAGCGAGGCCCCTGAGCCGACCGCCACAATGCGGCCAAGTGTTTGGGGCGCGCGGGATTTGTCGATCCATTGCAGCTGCAGGGATTGGTTGACTGTCTCGTAATAATGGAAGCCGACAGAGG
The DNA here is from genome assembly GCF_042466415.1 of Albirhodobacter sp. R86504. Lineage (NCBI taxonomy): Bacteria > Pseudomonadati > Pseudomonadota > Alphaproteobacteria > Rhodobacterales > Paracoccaceae > Albirhodobacter > Albirhodobacter sp. R86504. The sequence goes on from NZ_JAXHCH010000002.1 coordinate 2,715,643, forward strand.
ATAGGAAGGTAACGATCATCAAGCCGCCGAAGCTCGGGAAGGCTGCGGTGATGGCTGTCGCTACGCCGAGCAAAAAGAGAGACGCGAGCACCAAAACCTGTTCGCGCATCGCCCAGAGCAACACGATCACCCCGATCGCCAGCAATCCGGGAATTTCGCGGATTGAATGGAGCCAGCCGATCTCTTTCCCAGTAAAGCCTGCCGCCTCGATCACAAAGTTATTGAGCAGGGCCGACCATGTTGCAAAGGCAATCGGCATCGCCGCTGCCATCACGTACAGCAACGTATCGGGGCGGCGCCAGCGAGGCAGGGCACGTGCCTCTTCAAGGGTGTAGGTGCGTTTTGAAATGATCATGCGAAAACCTGTATCCCTTGTGCAGCATTCTGGCAATTGGCGTTTAATCTGCGTCGTGCGGTTCGATGTTACCAGAAACTCTGCGGGTCGATATCTACAGCAATGCGGATTGAGTTTGGAATTTTCAACGGGGCGAGCCACGCTTTAATGGCCGGTTGCAGCGCCGCGCCTTTGGGCGCTTTAATCAGCATTCTGACGCGGTGTTTGCCGCGCACACGCGCGATCGGGGCGGGGGCGGGGCCGTAAACTTCCGCGTTGATTGCGCGCAGGGGCCCGGCGCTGCGCGCCAGTGTTTCTCCAAGGTCAAACAGCGGTTTCGGCTCAGGACCGGACAAGATCAGCCCAGCCATTTTGCCGAACGGGGGCACACCCTCCGCGCGGCGCCCTTCCGCTTCCGCGCGCCAGAAATCTTCCTCATTCCCGCTCAAAATGGCGCGGATCACAGGGTGCTCAGGCTGGTGGGTTTGCAGCAGCGCGCGGCCCGGCCGTTCGGCGCGGCCCGCGCGGCCTGCGACCTGCCGCATCAGCTGGAAGGTACGCTCGGCCGCGCGCATATCGCTGCCCATCAAGCCAAGATCCGCGTCGATGACACCGACAAGCGTCAGGAGCGGGAAGTTATGCCCCTTCGCCACGATCTGCGTGCCGATGATGATATCAGCGCCGCCCGCGGCAATATTGTGAATCGCCTCTTTCAGGGCGCGCGCCGAAGAAAACAGATCTGACGACAGCACGGCCATTTTCGCATCAGGGAACCGTTCGGACACCTCTTCCGCCAGCCGTTCCACCCCCGGGCCGATTGGCGCGAGTTTGCCCTCGGCCTTGCATTCGGGGCAGACGTCGGGGACCGGTTTGCTCTCGCCGCATTGATGGCAGACGAGGCGTTTGAGAAAGCGGTGTTCGACCATGCGCGCATCGCAATGATCGCAACCGATCTGATGCCCGCATGCGCGGCAAACTGTGGTGGGCGCATACCCACGGCGGTTGAGAAACAACATCGATTGTTCGCCCTCCGCTAGTCGTGCGCGCACCTCGCTGGCGAGCGAGGGCGAGATCCAGTTGTTGGGTTGCAACTGCTCGGCGCGCATGTCGATCGCCGCCATTTCGGGCAATTCCGATGCGCCAAACCGGGCGGCAAGATTGATCCGCTGGTATTTGCCCGCTTCGGCATTGACCCATGTCTCGAGCGAGGGAGTCGCGGAGGCCAGAACGACTTGCGCAGAGGCGAAGGACGCGCGCAACACGGCCATATCGCGCGCAGAATACATCACACCTTCCTCTTGCTTGTAGGAGGTGTCGTGTTCTTCATCGATCACGATCAAACCCAGGTCACGGAACGGCAAAAACAGCGCCGATCTCGCGCCGACAACCAATTGCACACCGCCCTCACCACACATCCGCCACAGGCGGCGACGCTCGGACATAGAGGCGCCCGAATGCCATTCGCCCGGCCTTGCGCCAAAGCGGGCCTCAACCCGATCCAGAAATTCCGCAGTCAGCGCAATTTCCGGCAGTAAGACCAATGCCTGACGCCCCTGTCGCAGGCAATCGGCGACGGCTTCCAGATAGACTTCCGTCTTCCCCGACCCCGTTACGCCTTTCAAAAGCGTTGTCCCGTAAGCGCCTGTCAGGAGCGCAGTTCGCAGCTGTGCGGCGGCGTTTGACTGATCTTCCGAGAGCTCTTTGCCCGGACGATTTGCATCCAAGGGAGGGAAGGGGAGATCGCGAGGCTGGTCGATTTCGTCAACGGCGCCCGAAGCAACCATACCTTTCACGACTTGCGGCGTGACGCCTGCGAGCTTGGCAAGTTCCGTCAGATAAAAGCCGACCCCGCCGTATGCGCGTAACACCTCAATAACCTTGCCGCGCGCTTCCGTCATCCGCGACGGTGCGGCGGTTCCCAACCGGTAGATTTTTCGCGATCCGGGCGCATCGGCAAGCCCCGGCGCGCGGGTTGCCAGCCGGAGCATCAAGGGCAGGGGGGTGAGGGTGTAATCTCCCGCGCGGACCAAAAACTGCTGCATCTCCTCGCGCATCGGCGCGACATCCAAAACGCGGATCACGCGACGCACCTTGGCCAGATCGTAACCGCCTTCACCCGCGCCCCAAACGACGCCCATCACTTTGCGCGGGCCAAGCGGCACCTCGACATAAGCGCCGAGCGCGCAGCCCCCCTCAGGCGCGCGGTAGTCCAACGGACGGCCAATCGGTTCAGCGGTGAGGACCGCGACCAATTGGCCTTCCTCGAAATATCCAGCCTCGGTCAGAGCGGCCTGCATTCTAGCTCCTGTCTTGCGTCCGTCAGGGCGGTGGCTTGTCACCCGTCGTTGGGGGCTGTCTGTTATGCTTTGGCGTCGGGTGTGGCATCCCTGTCAGCGGTTATCAAGTCGTGACATCGGGCAGCGTGGAAGGGGGCTGCATTTCGATCCGTATCGCGGTATAGTTGCTCAAAATGATAAGATCGAGATTTCAGGCATGACCGACACAGCACTCGCCGCGCAGCTGCGCGACAAGATTATTTCCGACCCCGAGATGATCTTGGAGGATCACGACCTCATGCGTGCACTGGTGGCCGCAAACGAGCGCGCGATGGGCGCCAATATCGTCGATCTGCGCGGGGTTGCGATGGACCGACTTGAAAAACGCTTGGACCGGCTTGAGGATGCGCACCGCTCGGTGATTGCCGCCGCCTATGAAAATCTGGCCGGCACGAACCAGATCCACCGGGCAATTACGCGCCTGTTGGAGCCTGTTGAGTTCGAGGAGTTCTTGCGCGTCTTGAGTGGGGATGTCGCGGAGATATTGCGCGTGGACAGCGTGCGCTTGGTGCTGGAGAGCCTCAATTCCGATGACGATCCGGCGTTGCGATCCTTGGGCGATGTGCTGTGCGTCGCCGAGCCGGGGTTTATCGATGAATACATGCGGGCTGGCCGCACAACGCCGCCGCGCCAAGTGATCTTGCGCCAAACCCTGCCGCAATCCGATGCGATTTACGGCGAGGCTGCGAGTTGGGTCCGCTCGGAGGCCCTTATGGCGCTCGATCTGGGGAAGGGGCGTCTGCCGGGCTTGTTGGTGATGGGGGCGGAAGATCCGCATCAGTTCAAGCCGGCGCAGGGCACCGATCTGTTGACCTTCTTCGCCGGCGTTTTTGAGCGCGCGATGCAGCGGTATCTATCGTAATGGCATTGGGGTTTTCCCCTGCCTTAAGTGCGGCGCTCGCAACATATCTGGATCATCTGCGTGGCCTCGATGATGCGTCCGATCATACATTGACGGCTTATCGGACGGATATCTCGAGCTTTCTGGGCTTTTTATCGAACCACCACGGCGCGGGACTGGGGTTGGGCGCGTTTCAATCAGTCTCGCAATCCGACATGCGCGCCTTCATGGCGCATGAGCGGGCGCGGGGCCTCGGCGCGCGATCATTGGCGCGCCGGCTTTCGTCGATCAAAAGCTTCATTCGCTGGCTTGCGCAGCGTGAGGATTTTGACCCTACCCATGTTTTATCGGCGCGCGCGCCCAAATACACGCGGTCTTTGCCCCGCCCCCTGACGCAAGAGGCCGCGCGGGCGATGATTTCGGAGGTGGACACCCAAGCGATGGAGCCTTGGATCGCGGCGCGGGATGCGGCTGTGCTGACCTTGCTATACGGGTGCGGCTTGCGGATTTCCGAGGCGCTGGGGCTGGTTCGCGGTCAAGCGCCGCTGCCTGAGGTTTTGCGGATCATTGGTAAGGGTAAGAAAGAACGCATCGTGCCTGTTCTTCCCGCCGCACGCGACGCGGTTGCCGAGTATCTGCGACAGTGCCCGTTTGACGTCGGCCCGACGGAGGCGCTGTTTCTGGGCGCGCGCGGTGGGGCGTTGAACCCTCGAATGATCGCGGGAGCGATGGCGCAGGCGCGGATGCGATTGGGCCTGCCCGCAACCGCCACACCCCATGCGCTGCGTCATTCTTTCGCGACGCATCTTCTGGCGGCGGGGGGAGATCTGCGCGCGATTCAAGAGTTATTGGGTCATGCCTCCGTTTCAACGACGCAGATATACACCGGGGTCGATGCAGGCAGATTGCTCGAAGTCTACCGCGCCTCGCACCCGCGCGCTTGAGGGATAAAATAGCTGGTATTTTAAACGCTACACGTCGGTGAACGGGGCGCTAATACATCGGTTCTATGGTGATGCTACCGCTCGAATGCGGGTTAATCTGGAGTATCCCATGCAAGTGTCTCTTTCTGGTGCCTCGTCGATCATGGCGCTGCAATCGCAAACCTCAGCGGCTTCGACCGAGGAGACGACTTCGACCGACAAAGCGGATCGCAAGGACGCGCCGCCCCCACCGCCGCCCCCACCCCCGCCTTCGAACGCGAGCGGAACCGACGCAGAGTCGATGTTCAACGCGCTGTTTGAGAGCCTGACCGAGGCGGAGGATGGCACCTCGCTGACCTCTTAAGGGCGAAACGCGCAACCTGAAAACACGAAAGGTGCCTGCCTTTTTAGAGGCAGGTAACCTAGTGCTCTTGCGGTATACAGGCCCTTTGGTGTCGTGCGACGGAGTAGAGGGCGCGTTGCACAAGCATTGCCAGCGGATGCCGTTTGCGGCATGAACACGACATGACATTGCGTATTAAAGCCCTTCTTGTTCATCTTCTCACTGCGACAGGTGCAGTGCTTTCGATGCTGGCTATGCTGGCGGCGGTCGAGGAAAAATGGGATCTGATGTTCCTGTGGCTTGTCGTGGCGCTTGTTGTCGACGGGATCGATGGGCCGTTGGCGCGCCGCTATGACGTCAAGCGGAACTGGCCAACTTACGACGGGGTCTTGATGGATCTCATCATCGATTATCTCACCTACGTCTTCATTCCCGCCTATGCGCTGTTCAAATCGGGCATGCTGGAGGGATGGGCCGGCTGGCTCGCGATTGTCGCGATTATCTATGCAAGCGTGGTCTATTTTTCGGATACGCGCATGAAAACCAAGGATAATTCCTTTGCGGGCTTTCCCGCGTGCTGGAATATGCTCGTCCTTGTCTTGTTTGCGCTCCAACCCGGCCACGGTGTGGTGCTGGCGGTTGTCTTGGGGCTGTGCGTTGCGATGTTCACTCCGCTCAAATTTATCCACCCTACGCGCACGATGCGTTGGCGCACCGTGTCATTGCCAATGGCAATCGCTTGGACGGGTTTTGCGGGCTGGGCTGCTTGGGTCGATTTTAACATCGCGAGCTGGGCGCACTGGGGTCTGATGGTGACGTCGGTCTATCTGGTTTTGGTCGGCATCGTGCAGCAGATCATTCCCCTGACAAATCGCGAGGGCTGATCGGTCAGAGGCGGGTGATAATCACGCCTGCGACGATCAATAGGGCGGCGATGGCCTTGTTGCGCGACATCCGTTCCCCGAACCACAGCCACCCGATCAAAACGGCGAACAGGATCGAGGTTTCCCGAAGGGCGGCGACCACGGCGATGGGGGCCTGCGTCATCGCCCAAATTGAGGTGGCATAGGCGATAAATGACGCGATGGACCCTGCGCAGGCAAGTAACCAATCGCGCCGCGCAGCCCGAAGGCAAGCGGTGCCTCGCCATAAGGTCATCCCGCCTGCGAATAAAATGCCGTCGATGATGTATGTCCAACCGATATAGGCCACCGCGTCACCAGCGATACGCGCACCCATCCCGTCAACCACAGTGTAGACGGCGGTTGCGGCAGCGGAGCCAAGCGCGAAGGGAAGGAGGCGGCGGCTTTCGCCATCGGTGAAAATACCCCGCGCCATGAGCAAAATGCCCAAGCCGAGAACCACGATCCCGGCGTAGCCTTGAGGCGCGATCTGATCGGCCAGAAACGCCGCACTAAACAGCGCAACCGCCATCGGCGCCGCGCCGCGGGCGATGGGATAGACGCGTGAGAGGTCGCCTTGCTCATAAGCCAAGGCGAGGAAGCTTTTGTAAATGAAATGAACGCAACCCGCCGCCAGAACCCAAGGCCACGCGGCGAGATTGGGCATTGGAAGAACCGCGACAACCATGAGCCCGATCGGGATTTCGAACAGCGACAAGCGCGTCATTGCAGAGATTTTAGAGCCCTTTGTTCGGAGAAAGGCGTTCCAAAGGGCGTGAAAAAACGCGGCGCATAGGGTCGCGAGGAAGACTGTGAGTGTCATGATCCGCCACTTGGATAATCAGAAAAGGGGCGCCCAAGGGCACCCCTAACCTTCTTCAGCGGTTTAGCCGAGCGCGTCGTTGCAGCGTTTGCAGGTCTTCGCATGGCTGTGCGTGCCGACGTCGGGCAGGATTTTCCAACACCGCTCGCATTTCTCGCCCTCGGCCATCTCGAAGACGACGGCAACGCCGGCCACCTCCGGCAGACGGAACGCCTCCGAAGGGGCAGGGTCCGTAGTCAGGGTGAGCGCGGAGGTGATGCACAGGTCCTTGAAAGGCACGGAGGCAAGCGAGCCTGCCAGATCTGCGTCGTCGATATAGACGATCGGCGCAGCTTCCAGCGATGCTCCGATGACTTTCGCGGTGCGCTGGATTTCCAGTGCTGCGGTCACGGTGCGACGCGCGCGGCGGATGCCGTCCCATTTCTTCGCCAGTGCGGCATTTGCCCATTGGGCAGGCGTTTCGGCGAAGTCCTGCAAGTGGACCGAGGTCGCCTCGTCATCGGGGAAGCGCGAGAGCCACACATCTTCCATCGTGAAGACGAGGATCGGCGCGAGCCACGTTGTCAGGCGGTGGAACAAGATATCCATTACGGTGCGCGCGGCGCGACGTTGTACGGAGTTGCTCGCATCGCAATAGAGGACATCCTTACGCACGTCGAAGTAGAATGCCGACATCTCGACCGTGCAGAAGTTGAACAGGGCTTGGAATACGCCTTGGAAGTCATAGGCTTTGAAGCCGGTGCGGACGGTGTGATCCAGCTCGGTGAGGCGGTGCAATACCCATTGCTCCAGTTCCGGCATTTGATCGAACGGCAAGCGTTCTGCTTCGTCGAACCCTTTGAGCGCGCCGAGCAGATAGCGCATCGTGTTGCGCAGGCGGCGATAGCTGTCGGCCGTGCCTTTGAGGATTTCTTTCCCGATGCGTTGATCGTTCGTGTAGTCGGCCTGTGCGACCCACAGACGCAAGATGTCCGCGCCGTAATCTTTGATGATCTCGGCTGGCACGACGGTGTTGCCGAGGGATTTGGACATTTTCATGCCCTTCTCATCCAGCGTGAAACCATGCGTGACAACGCCTCGATAGGGGGCACGCCCCTTGGTGGCGCAGGCTTGCAGCAAGGACGAATGGAACCAACCACGGTGTTGGTCGGTGCCTTCCATATAGACGTCTGCGATGCCATCTTCCGATCCGTCAGCACGATCGCGCAGAACGAAGGCATGGGTCGAGCCGGAATCGAACCAAACATCGAGTACGTCGAACACTTGGGTATAGGCGGCGGGGTCTGCGATCCCGTCCAGCATCTTTTCTTTGAAGCCGTCCGTGTACCAGATGTCCGCTCCGCTTTGCTCGAACGCCGCAGTGATCCGCGCGTTCAGGTCGGCATTGCGGAGCAGGAAGTCCGGATCCGTCGGGCGTGCGCCCGTCTTGACGAAGCACGTCAGCGGAACACCCCAAGCGCGTTGGCGCGAGAGCACCCAATCGGGGCGCTGGGCGATCATCGAATGCAGGCGGTTTTTGCCCGAAACAGGTGTGAATTGCACCAGATCTTCGATGGATTTGAGGGCGCGTTGGCGGATCGTATCGCCGTATTCGCCCATGCCATCATCCATCTTCGCATCAATCGCCGCGAACCATTGCGGCGTATTGCGGAAGATCACCGGCGCTTTGGACCGCCACGAATGCGGGTAGGAGTGTTTCACCTTGCCTTTGGCCAACAGCGCGCCCGCGCCGTGCAGCGCTTTGATATTGCTGACATTTGCCGGACCTTCTTTGCCATCCGGCGTGACGACATGCTGGCCTGCAAAGAGGGGCAGATCCTTGCGGTAGCTGCCATCGGGTTCGATGTTATACGTCATCGGGAGTTTGAATTTCAGGCCGAGTTGGTAGTCGTCATCGCCGTGCGACGGCGCAGTGTGCACGAAACCGGTGCCGGCCTCATCGGTCACGTGGTCGCCTGGCAAAAGCGGGACATCGAAATCCCACTCGCCTTGGCCATCCGCGATGCCGCGATACGGGTGGGCGAGCATCACGCCCTCGAGTTCGGCGGCGGAGACATCGCGCACGCGGGTGAATTCGGTGACCTTCGCTTGCGTCATCACGCCGTCCACCAAAGCATCCGCGAGGATCAGCGTCTCTCCCACAACGGCCGTCGCATTCTCCGCGGCGGCGTCAATACGGAACATTGCGTAGCTGATCGTCGGGTTGAAGGCGACGGCGCGGTTTTGCGGGATTGTCCAAGGCGTTGTCGTCCAGATCACAACCGACGCCCCGTCGAGGCCGGACAGCGGTTTGAAGCGAACCCAGATCGTATGCGACGTGTGATCGTGATACTCGACCTCCGCCTCCGCGAGGGCGGTTTTCTCGACGGGCGACCACATCACCGGTTTGGAGCCTTGGTAGAGCGTGCCGTTCATCAGGAATTTCATGAATTCCTCCGCGATGACGGCTTCGGCGTGATAGTTCATCGTCAAATAGGGATCGGCCCAGTTCCCCGCGACGCCGAGACGCTTGAATTCTTCACGCTGGATATCGACCCAGCCTTCCGCGAACTTGCGGCATTCCTGCCGGAAATCAACGATATCTACGTCATCCTTGTTCAGGCCCTTAGCGCGGTACTGTTCCTCGATTTTCCACTCAATCGGCAGGCCGTGGCAATCCCAACCGGGGACATAGCGCGCGTCATGGCCCATCATTTGATGCGAGCGCACGATCATATCTTTGATTGTTTTGTTCAGCGCATGACCAATGTGCAGATGCCCGTTCGCGTAGGGAGGGCCGTCGTGTAGGGTGAAGGGTGTCCGGCCTGCTGCTTTCGCGCGCAGTTGGCCATACACATCGAGGCGTTCCCAACGGGCAAGCCACTCGGGCTCGCGCAATGGCAGGCCTGCGCGCATTGCGAAATCGGTTTCAGGCAAAAAGACGGTGTCGCGATAATCGGGCGCGGTCGTGTTGGTAGTCTCGGCGGACATTCGGTGATCCTTGGTCTTCGGGCGGCGAAAAAGCGGCGGCCCAGATGTTCATGAAGCGATGAGCAAAAGAGGAGGGCGCGGCCGGAAGCGGCGCGCAACAGTCCCGGCAACCCTGACGCGTCAGAGCGCCGGGCTGGTAATTCGTGCGATCCAGCGCGGCGCGCAGGCAAGACGGCAAGAATGATCATGGCTGCCTTATAGGCGTGGCGGTGCTGCGCGGCAAGCGCGGCCGCACGCTCAAACCCTGATAACTGATCTGCGCACGCATAAAAATCCCCGCCGGAGGCAAGCTCGGGCGGGGAGGTCGTGCATTCTGACGGGACTGGATCAGGCCGCGAGGCCTTTGGATCCCATCGCGAGGAATTTCTTGCGGCGGTTCGCGATAAGATCCTTGCGCGAGGTGCCCTCCAATTCGGACAGCATCAGCGCGAGCTCGGAGCCCACCGAGGCGATGGCCGCCTCGCGTCCGCGTTGCGCGCCGCCCAAGGGCTCTTTGATGATGCGATCGATGACGCCCAATTTCTTGAGGTCTTGCGCAGTCAGGCGCAGAGCTTCGGCAGCCTCGCGCATTTTCTCCGCATCTTTCCACAAGATCGACGCGCAGCCTTCGGGCGAAATCACCGAGTAAACGGAATGCTCGAGCATGGCGATCTGGTCGCTGCCCGCGAAGGCAACGGCGCCACCTGAGCCACCTTCGCCGATCACAACAGTGACCAAGGGCACGCCGATCTGGAGGCATTTCTCAGTCGAGCGCGCGATGGCTTCTGCTTGTCCGCGTTCCTCTGCGCCCTTGCCGGGGTAGGCGCCGGGCGTGTCGATCAAGGTGATAACGGGAATCCCGAAACGATCGGCCATATCCATCAAGCGAATCGCTTTTCGGTATCCTTCGGGCCGCGCCATGCCGAAGTTGCGGGCGATGCGCGAGGCCGTATCGTGGCCTTTTTCATGGCCAATCACCATGACAGGCTTGTCATCGAGGCGAGCCAGGCCGCCCATGATGGCGTGATCATCGGCGAAGTTACGATCGCCTGCGAGGGGCGTAAATTCGGTGAAAAGCGTCTCGATATAGTCTTTGCAATGCGGCCGGTCGGCGTGGCGCGCGACCTGACATTTGCGCCAAGGCGTCAGATCTTTGTAAAGATCGCGCAACATATCGGCGGCTTTTTTGTCGAGGGCGGCTGCTTCTTTCCCGACATCCATCCCCTCGGATTTGCGGGCCATCGCGCGAAGCTCTTCAGCTTTGCCTTCGATTTCAGCGAGAGGTTTTTCGAATTCGAGATAGGTCATGACGCACTCCGATTGGGAATGGTTGCTATATGAAACGGGTTGGCGGGAAATGCAACTCAGGAGCCTGTTTGGGGCTGGTTACGGGGTTTTGAACAAGGAAACGCCCCGGCGGTGGGGCCGGGGCGTCCCTGATATCCCTCATGCAGTCGGGCCTCCCCTCCCTACCGCTCCGGGATCACGACATCTGAGGCGGACGCGCCGCGACTCAGGTGATTCGTTTCTTTCTTGCTCAAGTGTTAATCATTTCGGACTGTCTGACAATCACTTCGGCTTGTCTAATTGAAGCAATGTCGACAAGACGTCCTTTATAGACCGTCGCGCCTTGACCTTCCGATTTGGCCTTCTCCATCGCGCTCAAGATTTCGCGGGCCTCCGCAACTGCGGCTTCGGAGGGCGTAAATACTTCATTTGCAAGCGCAATTTGTTTCGGGTGGATGGCCCATTTACCAACCATACCAAGTGTCGCGGATCGCAAAGCCTGCGCGCGGAAGCCCTCATCATCCGAAAAATCACCGAACGGGCCATCGACGGGCAAAATTCCATGCGTGCGGCATGCGGCCACGATCGCGGTTTGTGCCCAGTGCCAAGGATCGGACCAGTGCTTCACGCCGTCGCGCAACATATAGTAGTTCTCTTGCGTCCCGCCGATGCCAGTTGTGGCCATGCCCATCGAGGCGGCGAAATCGGCGGCGCCAAGGCTCATCGCCTGCAGGCGCGGCGAGGCGGCGGCAATTTCTTCGACATGTGCGAGGCCGGCGGCGGATTCGATGATGACCTCCAGCGATACGCGCTTGTTGCGCCCTTTCGCGGCCTCAATTGCGGAAATGAGCGCGTCCACGGCGTAAACGTCTGCCGCGCATCCGACTTTCGGGATCATGATCTGATCGATCCGCTCGGAACCCTCTTCAAGCAGCTCCACAACGTCGCGATACCAATAAGGCGTGTCCAGCGCGTTGATCCGCACGGACAGATATTTGTTGCCCCAATCGATCTCATGCGATGCGGCGATGATGTTGCGCCGCGCCTGCGGCTTATCAGACGGGGCGACCGAATCTTCGAGGTCGAGATTAACGACATCTGCGGCAGAGGCGGCCATCTTCGTAAAGAGCTTCGTATTCGAGCCCGGCCCAAAGAGTTGGCAACGATTAGGGCGGGCAACGGGTGTCGGCTGAATGCGGAAGCTCATGGGTCACCTTGCAATTATGTGTCAATATGATGCGCGCTTTGATTATAATATTGCGCGATAGATTTCAAGTTATTTCGCAACTGCAACATGCAGGCGCAGCATTTGGGCTGATTGCGGTGCTGATCGGTGAGAGATAATCGCCTATAATTTCGCATACTCTGCCAAAATCTTGCGCCAATGCTGCTTAGTTCAAAATATTATTCGGAAAATGGACGTGTATGCGCCTTAACTCCGTAAGAAATCCCCCGCGAGTTTGTTAAGGTAAGGTAAGACATGCTGACGCATAGGAGAGGCGCGATGATCGAGACACCGTATCTGCTGTTTTTGGGCGACGCCCCTGATGGTTTGGCCGCGAAGGTGGCGCAAGGGATTAAGGATTGGCGTCCCGAGTTCGCTCTGGGTCAATTCCGTATGGAAGGCTGCAAGGCGGACATGGGTCTGCCGGACATGGACTTGGCAGCGGCCAAGGCCGCGGGCTGCAAAACGCTGGTGATCGGTGTCGCGAATCGCGGCGGGGTCATTAGCCCCGCGTGGAAGAAGGTGCTGGTTGCGGCATTGGAGGAGGGCTTTGATCTCGCTTCCGGTCTCCACAATCTTCTGCGCGACGAGGCGGACTTGGTCGCGGTTGCGCAGGCTTGCGGTCGCTCGTTGCACGATGTGCGCGTTCCGACCGTGGCCTATCCAATTGCGAATGGCGAGAAGCGCACCGGCAAGCGGATGCTGGCGGTCGGCACGGATTGTTCGGTCGGCAAAATGTACACCGCGCTTTGTATGGAGCGTGAGATGCGCGAGCGCGGCATGGCCGCGAGCTTCCGCGCGACGGGACAGACGGGTATTTTGATCACCGGTGACGGGGTTCCGCTGGATGCTGTTATTGCCGACTTCATGGCCGGATCGGTTGAATGGCTGACGCCAAATAATGATGCGGACCACTGGGATTTGATTGAAGGGCAGGGCAGCTTGTTCCACGTCAGCTATTCCGGCGTGACCTTGGCATTGATCCACGGTGGCCAGCCTGATGCGTTGGTGCTGTGCCATGAACCCGTGCGGACGCATATGCGCGGCCTGCCAGGGTACAAGCTGCCGGATCTGGCGTCGTTGCGTGATACGGCGCTCGGGTTGGCAAAAGTTGCAAATCCGGCGTGTCAGGTTGTCGGCATTTCGGTCAACACACAGGCGATGGCAGAGGCGGATGCTCTTGAGTATCTCGCGAAGCTAGAAGCCGAGATGGGGCTGCCTGCCACGGACCCGTTCCGCTTTGGCGCAGGAAAGCTGGTGGATGCGCTAGCGGCGATCTGATCTGTGTGTGATGATCTTGTAAGATATTTGACGGGTCGGCAACGGCCCGTCAGCGTTTGAGAAAGGGCGGGCGATGATTTCGGTAGAGGCGGAGCGGTTCAAGCTGGCGGAGGTTTTCACGATCTCGCGCGGGTCAAAAACTGAGGCGGCGGTTGTTACGGCGCGGGTGACGCGCGGTGGTGTAACGGGGCAGGGCGAGGCTGTGCCCTACGCGCGCTACAACGAGAGTATCGAGAGCGTCATTGCGCAGATCGAAGGACTGCCCGCCGATATCACGCGCATGGATTTGCAAGAGGCGCTGCCGTCCGGAGCGGCGCGCAATGCGGTTGATTGCGCGCTGTGGGATCTTGAGGCAAAGACGCTTGGCAAGCGGGTATGGGAAATGGCGGGTTGGCCCGCCCCGCAGCCTGAGGTGACGTGCTATACCTTGTCGCTCGATACGCCCGAGCGGATGCAGGCCGCTGCCGCGCGCCATGCTGACCGTCCGATTTTGAAGATCAAGCTGGGCACCGCGGATGATATGGCGCGACTGGAGGCGGTGCGTCGCGGCGCGCCGCAGTCAAAGATTTTGGTCGATGCCAATGAAGGGTGGGACGTCGCGACGTATCTCGATTTGGCGCCGCACTTGCAGCGTCTTGGCGTGGTGCTGGTTGAACAGCCCTTGCCTGCCGGTGCGGATGAGGGGCTGCGCGGGATCGCGCGCCCTGTTCCGATCTGTGCGGATGAGAGCTGTCACGATCGTGCGTCTTTGGAGGGCATGGCGGGGAAATATGATTTCATCAACATCAAGCTCGATAAAACCGGCGGCCTGACGGAGGCCCTTTTGTTGCGCGATGCGGCGGTGCAGCAGGGCTTTGGGATTATGGTTGGCTGTATGGTCGGGTCCAGCCTTGCGATGGCGCCCGCCCTCATTGTTGCGCAAGGTGCCGGATTTGTGGATCTTGACGGCCCGCTTTTGTTGGCACAAGACCGAGATGCGCCTTTGCGATACGCAGAGGGAATGGTTTACCCCCCCGTAGCAGAGCTTTGGGGCTAAGAGGAGAAAGCGATGAGCCGGACAGTTTATGTGAACGGAGCCTACCTGCCCGAAGAAGAGGCGACCGTCTCGATTTTCGATCGCGGGTTCCTCATGGCGGACGGGGTTTATGAGGTGACGTCGGTGCTCGACGGCAAGCTGGTTGATTTTCAAGGCCATGCTATCCGTTTGGAACGCAGCCTGAAAGAGCTGGACATGGCGCAGCCGATGTCGACCGAAGAGTTACTGGCTGTGCACCGCGAGTTGGTGTCGCGCAACGACATCGTCGAGGGCATGATCTATCTGCAAGTGACGCGCGGCAATCCGGGCGATCGTGATTTTGCCTACCCGCCGGCCGATACCCCGCCGACGGTTGTTATGTTTACGCAAAATAAGCCCGGCTTGGCCGATAGCCCTGTTGCGAAGACCGGCATCAAGGTCATTTCCGTCGAGGATTTGCGTTGGGGACGGCGCGATATCAAAACTGTGCAGCTTCTCTATCCGTCGATGGCAAAGATGGCCGCAAAGGCCGCTAAGGTTGACGATGCTTGGTTGGTGGAAGATGGCAAGGTAACCGAAGGCACTTCAAACAACACCTACATCGTTAAGGGTGGAACGATTATCACGCGTGAGCTGTCGCATGACATCTTGCACGGAATCACCCGCGCTGCCGTTTTGCGTTTCGCCGCCGAGGCCCAAATGCAGGTTGAAGAGCGCGCATTCACCATTGAAGAAGCGCAGGCCGCAGATGAAGCGTTCTTCACCTCCGCCTCCGCCTTCGTGATGCCGGTGGTCGAGGTCGATGGCGCTCAGATCGGCTCCGGCGCGCCTGGTCCGGTTGCGACCCGTCTGCGCGAAATTTACCTTGAGGAAAGCCTCAAGGCGGCGATCTAAGGCGCGTTTCGTCTCGCGAGATCATGATAAAAGTTAGAAGGCCGCCTCAACGGGCGGCCTTTTTCGTGAAAGGCGGTGGTGCGACGCTGTCTGCCGCCGCCGTCCCCTCGCGGTGTCAGATTCCGGCGCGGCGCAAAGCGGTTTCGATAATCGGGGCGAGCAGATCCGCCCATGCAATTTGCCCGTCCTCGGAGGCAATCAGATCGTTGCGCACTTCAATCAACACATTCGGGCGCGACGTTTGCAGCGCGTGCCTGTCGATGGAGTCGCCATCCAGATGGCCCGAGTAGGGTTCGTTGTCGCCTGTCAAAATCCCTGCTGCGCGCAAACCCTCGATCAGAGGCAGGGCGAGGCGCGTGTCGCGATGTGAGTAAAGCACCGCCGCTTGCCACGGGCGCGGGGGGCGTCCCTTCAACTGGGGTGTGAAGGAATGGATGGCGCAGATCGCACGGTCGGGGCGCTGCGCCGCCAGCGCCTCATAGGCGGCGTGATAGGGCCGGTGCAGGGCGTTGAGGCGGCGTTGCTTCTCCGCCTCATCGGCGTGGCGATTGGCGGGGATAATGGTCCCGTCGTAGAGCTTCATGAGCAGGGTCGGATCATCCTCGCCGCGATTGGGGTCGATCACGAGGCGCGAGAAGGTCGACTCGATGACCGGCGCATCGAGCCGGTGCGCGAGCCGGTGCGCCAAGCCCTTCGCGCCGATATCGAAGGCGATATGTCGCGCCATGTCTTGCGGCGAAATTCCCAAGGTCGGGTCAATCGGCTCTGGCACCGCATTGGAGGCATGATCGCATGTCACCAACCATCGTGATTGGCGCGCATGGCCTGTAACGAGATAGGCGGGATGTGGCCCCGGGAGGGGGAGAGGTGGGGCGGTTTCGGCGGAAGGTTTTAGATCAATCGTCATGCTATTTTAGTAAACCGCTGTCATTGGGATGGAAAGGCAGGATATGTTGGCGCTAACGTATGGGGCATTGCTCTTGTCGAGAATATCCGACAATATGGGGTTGGCCCACTAAATTTAACAAATGACAACAGGGGACGAGGCAATATGAGACGCCTTCGGAACGTGAAGATTGTGGCTACGTTGGGCCCAGCTTCCAGTGATTATGAGACAATTCGCGCGCTGTTTGAAGCAGGGGCAGATGTGTTCCGGCTCAATATAAGTCACGGCACACATGCCGAGCAAAAAGAGCGCTATGACATTATTCGCCAGATCGAAGTCGATACAGGTCGGCCGATCGCCGTTTTGGCCGATTTGCAAGGGCCTAAGCTGCGCGTTGGCGTGTTTGCCGCAGGCGAGCATGATCTGGCCGAAGGGGATAAGATCCGATTTGATCTTGATCCGGCTGAGGGGGATGCAACGCGTGTGCAACTGCCGCATCCTGAAATCTTCGCGGCGCTCAAGCCAGGCGCGAGCCTTTTGATCAACGACGGTAAAATCCGCGTTGTGGTCGAGGATTGCGGCGCCGATTTCGCGCATTGCGTTGTCACCATCGGCGGCACAATCTCCAACCGTAAGGGCGTGAACGTGCCGGATGTGTTGCTTCCGCTCGCCGCGCTCTCGGATAAAGATCGCGCGGATCTGGAATTTGCGTGCTCGATCGGTGTGGATTGGCTGGCGTTGTCCTTCGTGCAGCGCCCAGAGGATGTCCTTGAGGCGAAAGAGCTTGCCGCAGGGCGCGCGTCGATCGTGTCGAAGATTGAAAAGCCGCAAGCGGTGGAATCCTTCGACGAGATTTTGGCCGTGTCCAACGCGATCATGGTGGCACGTGGCGATTTGGGCGTGGAGCTTCCCGTGCACTCAGTCCCGCCGATCCAGAAGCGCTTGATCCGCAAGTGCCGCGCTGCCGGTAAGCCGGTCATCGTCGCGACTCAGATGCTCGAGAGCATGATCGAAAGCCCGATGCCGACACGCGCGGAAGTGTCTGATGTCGCCACCGCGATTTATGAAGGCGCTGATGCGATCATGCTGTCGGCAGAATTGGCCGCCGGTCGGTATCCGATCGAGGCTGTCTCGACGATGAATTCCGTCGCGATGAGCGTCGAGAGCGATCCGACCTACCGTCAGGTGATCGAGGCGTCCCGCCCTGCAACCCGCAAAACGGTTGCAGATGGTATCGTCGCGGCAGCGCGCGAAATTGCGGAGACGACAGAAATCGCGGCGATCTGCTGCTACACGCAGTCCGGCAAAACGGCGAGCCTCGTAGCCCGCGAGCGTCCGCGTGTGCCGATCATCGCGCTGTCGCCTGTGGTCGGGACGTTGCGCAAGCTATGCCTGACGTGGGGTGCGCATAACGTGCATTGTGAGGAAGTCGAGCGTTTCAAAGCGGCGGTTGTCAATGCGGCGCGTGCGGCGCGGGCCTATGGTTTTGGCGATGAGACCGACCAGATCGTTGTGACGGCGGGTGTGCCGTTCAACGTTCAGGGAACCACGAATATCTTGCGTGTCGCCCCGTGTGACGAGCGCCTGATCTTCTCGGCCGATCCCGAGTAAGCCTATCTCGCCTCATAGGCGAGGGAAGCAGCTTAATGAGGCCCCTGCACATTGTGTGGGGGCTTTTTACGTGAAGGAGGCTTGGCTCTTCGCGCGGGATCAAATGGCCGCGATGCGCCTCACCTTGTCTGCAATTCTTGATTTGAAGTTTACCTTTTGTTAACGCTGAGGGAGGTGCAGGGCTGTCGCGCCGCTTTTTAGTGAGCTTCTTATGCAGAGTGATTATTTTCTTGTCTTTGGCCTGATCGTTGCGGCCTTCGCCATTCCGGCCGCTGTTTCCGCGTTTTCTGATAGCCGCCCGCCCCGTTCGGCCGCGATTGCCTTGATGATCGGCGGCGCGATGCTGTTGATTGCCTTCTTGGGTAAGCCAAGCGGTTACGCCCCTGCGCAGATTCCCGATACTTTCGCGCGGGTCTTTGCAGATATCATCAAGTAAATTCCCTGACGGGCTTGTCAAACGTCACGCGCTGTCGTAATTGGCGCGCTCTAATCGTTGCGCGACCGGCTTAAGTGGCATGCCGAGTCGCGTAGAACCCCACTCGAAAGAGGAGATGGAAATGCCCAAAATGAAGACAAAATCCGCTGCGAAAAAGCGGTTTTCGTTCACGGCTTCCGGCAAAGTAAAAGCTGGTGCAGCTGGTAAACGTCACGGCATGATCAAGCGCTCGACGAAGTTCATCCGCGACACCGCGGGCACGATGGTTCTGGCTGATTGCGATGCCAAAATCGTCAAAAAATACATGCCCTACAACCGCTGATCGGAGGCCTGAACCATGTCACGCGTCAAATCGGGTAAAGTTACCCACGCTTCGCACCGCAAAGTCATCAAGAAAGCGAAAGGCTACTACTCGGCCCGTTCGCGCAACTTCCGCACAGCTACGCAGGCCGTCGATAAGGCAATGCAATACGCAACGCGGGACCGTAAAGCCCGTAAGCGTAGCTTCCGCGCTCTGTGGATCCAGCGTATTAACGCTGCTGTTCGCGCATACGATTTCGAGATGACCTACTCGCGCTTCATCAACGGTCTGGCTTTGGCCGGTATCGAGGTTGACCGTAAGGTTCTCGCGGATCTCGCAGTGCACGAGCCGGAAGCCTTCAACGCGATCGTCGAGCAAGCCAAAGCGGCTGCTGCGAAAGCTGTTGCTGCCTAATCCAACCGGATTACGCCGAAATCGCCCCGTGCTGGCTTAATTGCCCGCGCGGGGTTTTCTTTTGCCTGATCGCGCTTGAAAATCGGGCGGCGCGTGGGTAGCACGGGGCAACCTTCAAGGAGAATTGGCATGGACGCGCTCGACCTGCTCAAAGCAAAATATCTCGACGGAATCATCGCGGCCTCGGATGAGGCATCGCTGGAGGAAATCCGGCTGGCGGCTCTGGGCAAGAAGGGCGAAATCTCGTTGCAGATGCGCGAGCTGGGCAAAATGACGCCGGAAGAGCGCCAAACCACCGGCGCCGCGCTCAACCGTCTCAAAGATGAGATCGACGGCGCGTTGCGCGCGAAGAAAGAGGCGCTGGCCGATGCCGCCCTTGATGCGCGTCTGGCGTCGGAATGGCTGGATGTCACGCTGCCGTCGCGGCCTAAACGCCAAGGCACGATCCACCCGATTTCCCAAGTGATGGATGAGGTCACCGCGATCTTCGCCGATATGGGCTTTGCCGTGGCCGAGGGCCCGCAGGTCGAATCCGATTGGTATAACTTCGACGCGCTCAATATCGCGCCCGAACACCCCGCCCGCCAAGAGCATGATACGTTCTTCATGGCGAGAAACGCCGCCGATCCGCGCCCGCCGCATGTTTTGCGCACCCACACCAGCCCCGTGCAAATCCGCGCGTTGCAGGACCGCGGCGCGCCGATCCGCGTGATCGCACCGGGCCGCGTTTACCGCATGGATATGGACCAAACCCACACGCCGATGTTCCACCAAATCGAGGGCATGGCGCTGGGCAAGGATATCTCGATGGCGAACCTCAAATGGGTGCTGGAAGAATTCTGCCGCGCCTTCTTCGAGGTCGATGACGTCGAACTGCGCTTCCGCGCCTCGCATTTCCCCTTCACCGAGCCCTCGGCAGAGGTCGATATCCGCTGCTCATGGGATAACGGCCAGTTGAAAATCGGCGAAGGCGACGGCTGGATGGAAATCCTCGGCTCCGGCATGATGCACCCCAAAGTGCTGGCCGCGGGCGGGATTGATCCGAACGAATACCAAGGCTTCGCGTTTGGCATCGGCATCGACCGCCTCGCCATGCTGAAATACGGCATCCCCGACCTGCGCGCCTTCTTCGAGTCCGACCTGCGCTGGCTCCGCCACTACGGTTTCGCGGCGCTCGATTTGCCGACGGTGTTCGGGGGGTTGAGTAAGTGATCTACCGCAACGGCCCACATAAGAGCCGCGCATGAAACTGTTTGAGGCATCGTCCGCAGATCATTCGCCAGAACAACGCCGCTTCGTTGCGATGACGGAGATTTGCTACACGATCGTCGATTTCAGCGCGGCGCTCTGCTTCATCGTGGGCTCGATGTTTTTCTTTTATGACAGCCTCCAGAACGCTGGAACGTGGCTGTTTCTGATCGGATCGCTTTTCTTTGCGGCCAAGCCGACAATCCGCCTATGGCGTGAAATCAAACTTTTGCGGATGGGCGATTATGCCGATATCGCATCCAAGAAACACTAGGAGACAGACATGAAATTCACCCTCTCCTGGCTCAAGGATCATCTCGACACCGATGCGTCGCTCGATCAGATCCTCTACGCCCTTACCGATCTCGGCCTTGAGGTTGAGGAGGTTGTGAACCCCGCCGCGAAGCTGGCGAATTTCACGCTTGCCAAAGTTCTTCACGCGGAACAACACCCTGATGCCGATAAGCTGCGGGTGTGTCGTGTGATGTCGGATGAGGGCGAGAAGCAGATCGTCTGCGGCGCGCCCAATGCCCGCGAAGGGATCACGGTGGTTCTGTGCAAGCCGGGCGATTATGTGCCGGGCATTGATACCACGCTGGGCATCGGCAAAATTCGCGGCGTTGAAAGCCATGGGATGATGGCATCCGAGCGCGAATTGGAGCTGTCGGACGAGCATAACGGCATCATCGAGCTGCCCTCGGGCGAGGTTGGCGAGAAGTTCGTTGATTGGCTGGCCGAGAACCGTCCCGAGACGGTGGACCCGATGATCGAGATTGCGATCACGCCGAACCGGCCCGATGCTTTGGGCGTGCGCGGCGTTGCGCGCGATCTGGCGGCGCGGGGCGTGGGGACGCTTAAGCCTCTCAATGTGGTCCCCGTCGCGGGCACGTTCAAAAGCCCGATTGGCGTGGCGATTGATCCCGCGCTGAAGGCGAAGGGTTGTCCGCATTTCACGGGGCGGGTTATTCGCGGCGTCAAAAACGGACCCAGCCCCGAGTGGCTGCAGCGACGTCTCAAGGCGATTGGCTTGCGTCCGATCTCGGCTCTTGTCGACATTACCAACCTGTTCACCTTCGATCTGAACCGTCCTTTGCATGTGTTTGATGCTTCGAAGGTCGCCGGCGATCTGCGGATTGTGCCGGCAGTTGGCGGCGAGGAGTTCGTGGCGCTGGATGACAAAACCTACTCCCTGCGCGCAGGTCAGATGGTGATTGTTGATGATAACGGGGTGGAAAGCCTCGCCGGGATCATGGGTGGCGCGGTATCTGGCGCGCAAGACGATACGGTAGACGTATTCCTGGAAAGCGCGTTTTGGGATCCGATCACGATTGCGACCGCGGGCCGCGCGCTGAAAATCAACTCCGATGCGCGGTATCGGTTTGAGCGCGGCGTTGATCCGGCGTTCACCCGTGACGGGTTGGAATTGGCGACGCAGATGGTGCTTGATATCTGTGGTGGCGAGGCGTCCGAAGTTGTTGAGGACGGCGCGGCTTTGGATGTGTCGCGGGCGTATAAGCTGGATCCGGCGCGGGTTATCTCACTGGTTGGGATGGATATTCCCGAGGCGGAGCAGCGCGCGACCTTGACCGCGCTCGGCTTCACGCTGGAAGGCAACATGGCGCATGTGCCGACGTGGCGGCCCGATGTTTTGGGCGAGGCCGATCTGGTCGAGGAGGTCGCGCGGGTGGCCTCCCTGACCAAGCTTGTCGGAAAGCCGATGATGCGCGAGACGACCGGCGTGCCCAAAGCGATCCTGACCCCGATGCAGGTTCGCGAGAAAACCGCGCGGCGCACCACAGCGGCGTTGGGCTACAATGAATGCGTGACCTATAGTTTCATCGACGCAAAATCCGCTGTGATGTTTGGCGGCGGCGAGGATGCGACGCGGATCGAGAACCCGATCAGCTCGGAAATGACGCATCTGCGCCCCGACCTTCTGCCCGGTCTGTTGCAAGCGGCGGCGCGGAACCAAGCGCGCGGCTTTGCCGATATGGCGCTGTTCGAGGTTGGCCCCGCGTTCCATGGCGGCGAGCCGGGCGATCAGCATTTGCAAGCGACAGGTCTTTTGGTTGGCTCCACCGCGCCGCGCGATCCGTTCGGCTCGCGGCGCCCTGTCGATCTCTATGACGCAAAGGCCGATGCCGAGGCCGTTCTGGCGGCCATCGGCGCGCCCGCAAAGGTGCAGATCAATCGCAAGGTCGCGGGCTGGTGGCATCCGGGCCGGTCTGGTGTGATGGGGCTCGGCCCTAAAGCGCTTTGCGCCTTTGGCGAGGTGCACCCGAAAGTGCTGCGTGAGATGGGGATTAAGGGGCCTGCTGTTGCTTTCACGATCTGGCTTGAGGCAATACCTTTCCCCAAATCCAAATCGACCACGCGCGCGGCGCTGCAACGCTCTGACTTGCAAGCGGTTGAGCGCGACTTTGCCTTCGTGCTCGACGCGCAGGTTGATTCTCTGACGGCCGTGAATGCCGCATTGGGCGCGGATAAGGCGTTGATTGAAGGCGTTTCCGTGTTTGACCAATTCACAGGGGAAAAGGCCGAGGCGCAAATGGGCGCTGGCAAGAAATCAATCGCTTTGTCGGTTCGGATGCAGCCGAAAGACAAAACGCTGACCGATGCGGAGATCGAGGCCGTTTGCGCCAAAATCGTCGAGAAAGTCAGCAAAGCGACGGGCGGCACACTGCGTAGCTAACGCCGCCAATTTGCTGGACCAAAAGAAGCCCCCTGTCCATCGCGGAGAGGGGGCTTTTTTCGCCCCGTGCGCATTCGCCCAGTCGTCAAAGATATGCTTGTCTGATCGAGGCGCAGCTTACGTAGCGTCCACTAAGTTAGGCGGATGATACGGGGCTAGGAATGTGTTAACCTTTTCGGTATCGGAAAAAATCAACTAATCAGTATGGGACAGGTTATGCTCAAAGAGTTCAAAGACTTCATCGCCAAAGGCAACGTTATGGATCTCGCCGTCGGGATCATCATTGGCGCTGCGTTCACCGCCATCGTGAGCTCGCTGGTGGCTGATCTGATCAATCCGATCATTGGCCTTGTGCTGGGCGGCGTTGATTTCACCAATATGTATCTTGTTCTGTCGGGTGATGTGCCCGCGGGCGCTAGCCTTGATGCCGCGCGTGAGGCAGGGGCTGCCGTATTCGCTTACGGCGCGTTCATCACGGCCGTCATCAACTTCCTGATCATTGCGTTTGTCGTGTTCATGCTGATCAAGGCGGTCAAGAAGATTCAGGCAGAGAAGCCCGCCGAGCCCGCCGAGCCTGCCGCTCCGAAGGGACCGTCGGAGCTTGATGTGCTTTTGGAAATTCGCGATCAACTCAAGAAGTGAGATCCGCGTAAATCCGGAAGGCCCCGCCGTGGTGCGGGGCCTTTTTGCGTTCGGGGGGATTATAAGGCGAGCGCTTGCTCGACCGAGATCACGGGCAGATTCTGGGCAACGCCGACCGCTGCATAAGTCAAATGCCCCGCGTGCGTATTCAGTCCCGCCGCAAGATGTGGATCGGCCTTGCAGGCCTCCCGCCAGCCCTTGTTTGCCAGCGCCACGACGAAGGGGAGGGTGGCGTTCCCCAACGCAAGTGTGGAGGTGCGAGCAACGGCGCCGGGCATATTTGCGACGCAGTAATGCACGATTCCATCGACCTCGTAGATCGGGTCTTGATGGGTCGTCGCCTTGGAGGTCTCGAAACATCCGCCCTGATCGATCGCGACATCGACAAGCACCGCGCCGGCCTTCATCGTGCCGAGCATCTCGCGCGTGATGAGTTTTGGCGCCGCGGCACCAGGGATAAGGACCGCGCCGACGACGATATCAGCGGCGGAGACAAGCTCGGCAGTCAACGCCTTAGAGGCATAGCCCGTGCGGAAATCGCGGCCGAATTGATCATCGAGCTGGCGCAGGCGGGGCAGGGAACGATCCAGAACGGTGACATCAGCGCCCATACCCGCCGCCACGCGCGCGGCATGCGTGCCCACAACCCCACCGCCAATCACCAAGACGGTCGCGGGCAAAACGCCGGGAACGCCGCCCATCAAAACGCCGCGCCCGCCATTTGCTTTTTGCAGCGCCCAAGCGCCAACCTGCGGCGCGAGCTTGCCCGCCACTTCCGACATCGGCGCGAGAAGCGGTAAGCCGCCAGTGCGATCTATCACCGTCTCGTAGGCGATGCATGTGGCGCGTGATGCGAGGAGGTCTTGGGTCTGCGCGGCGTCAGGCGCGAGATGGAGATAGGTGAAGAGCACTTGGTCTTCGCGCAGGCGTGCCCGTTCAACAGCTTGAGGCTCTTTGACCTTAACGATCATCTGCGCGTCCCAGACCGCGTCAAGGTCGGTCACTTGCGCGCCTGCTGCGGTGTAATCGTCATCCCCGAAACCGGCGCCCAGCCCTGCGCCAGCCTCGATCAAAATCGTGTGGCCATGGGCGCTCAATTCGGCGCAAGCAGCCGGCGTCAATCCGACGCGGAATTCTTGAGGTTTGATTTCTTTGGGGCAGCCGATGATCATGATGTTCTCCCTGCTTTAGAAGGCAAGTATCGCGCCTTTTTGATGATAAGAGTTTGAAAATATCGCTGGAGTCTGGCGCTATGTTGGAATTATTCTGCGTGAAACCCAAGAAGTGTAACAGAAAGTTGTGCATTTATGGAATTGGACGCGACAGACAAACGAATTCTGATGGTGTTGCAACGCGAAGGCCGCGTGACGAATGCGGAGTTGGCGGAACGGGTCAATCTTTCGGCTTCTGCGTGCCATCGGCGGGTTCAGCGGCTTGAAGAAGGCGGCGTGATCCGCGATTTTGTGGCGTTACTCGATGCGAAAGCGGTGAACCGCGCGATGGTTGTGTTTGTTGAAATTACGCTTTCGGCACAGACGGATGACGTGCTTGACGCGTTTGAGCGTGAGGTGCGCAAGATCGACGATGTGTTGGAATGTCACCTGATGACGGGACAGGCCGACTACATTTTAAAAGTCGTCGCACAGGACACCGAAGATTTCGCGCGCATCCATCGTCAGAAGCTCGCGCGTTTGCCGGGCGTCGCCCAGATGCAATCGGCGCTCGCATTGCGGACGGTGTTCAAGACAACCGCACTGCCGGTCTAAGGGCTGTGTCAGTCGCGCCAGAACCGCGGCAGCAGAATGACAAAAATCGCCAGCAACCCGAGTCGCCCGAGCAGCATGTTTAGGCTCATGATCCAGGTTGCGGCATCGTTGAAATCGACCATCGTGCCCGTGCGATTGACGAGCGGGCCGATCCCGTAGCCGATATTCCCGATGGATGTCCAAACCGCGAATAAGGCGGAGGTGAAATCAACGCCCGTCATCGAAATTGCCTCTGCCGAGATCCCGCTGACCAGAACGTAGCCAGTGAAGTAAAGCATCAAGGGCTGGACAACGTCTTCGGTCAGGGTGTGCCCGTTATATTGCGCGGGGGCGATGCGGTTTGGCGAATAGAGACGCCGGATGGCCGCGCGCAGAACTGCGCCGAACAATTGCCAGCGGAAGACCGAAATCGCCCCCGAGGATGATCCGGAGCATCCGCCGATCATCCCGATCGTGAAGGCGACCATCAGCGGGAATGATCCCCACGCACTGACATTGTCCGAGCCAAAACCCGTGCCGGTGAGAATGGAGGCGATGTTGAACAGGCTGGTCCGCAACACGTGTTCGAAGCCGGCGTCGGAGTTCACAAGCCGCCATAAGATCACAACAGCGCTCGCATATCCGAACCACCGCAGCATCGCCCGCACCTGCAAATCGTGCCAGATCGGGCGGGCGTCGCCGCGCATGAGTTGAACAAACCGGATGAAGGGCATCGCGGAGAGCAGCATGAAAATCGTGCCAACATATTCCGATGCGCCGCGCAGTGACGGCTCCGAGAAGCTAGCATCGTAGTTTGAAAACCCGCCCGTTGCGACACAGGCCATCGCATGCACAATCGCGTCGATCGCTTTTTGCCCGCAGATCGCAAAACTGATCGCGCAAAGGACAGTTAGCGCGGCGTAAACTTGCAGAAGCGAGACGGCAATGTCGCGCGCGCGGGGGAGAATTTTTCCAAATGTATCGAACCCTTCGGTCCGGAAAAGCTGCATCCCGCCGACGCGCATCACGGGTAGGAAAATCATCGCGACAAACGCGATGCCGAGGCCGCCCATCCAATTCAGCATCCCGCGCCACAAAAGAACACTTTGCGGCAAGTCACCGAGGTGGGTGATGACGGTCGAGCCAGTGGTTGTGAAGCCTGAAACCGATTCGAAGTAAGCATCTGTGAAGCTGATATCGGGTTCGCCAAAGATGAAGGGAAGGGCGCTGACGGCGGGTAACACCAGCCAGATCCCCGCGGTGAGCAGCCAAGCCTCCCGCAGGCCGAGTGTGGCTTTTTGATGCGAGTGGCTCGCGATTGCGGTGAGGCTGGCGCCGAGGATGGTCACGACCATCGCCTCGAAGAAGCCGGCCCAATTTGCATCTCCGCGCACTAAATCCAATGCCATCGGGAAAGCCATTGTCACGCCCAGAGACGCTGCGATCAGGCTTAGGATGTGGATGACTGGGCGAATTTCAGGCATGAACGTTGTGCTATGCGCAAGAGAAAACGATGGGGGGAGAGTTGAAAAACCCCCGATGGCTGGGCCTCGGGGGTTGATCTGATGCGGGCGAACCCGCCAGCTTTGGCATGGCCTTAGAGACCGCCTTCACGCTGTGCTTTCTTCCGTGCCAATTTACGAGCACGGCGAACAGCTTCGGCTTTCTCACGGGCTTTCTTCACGGACGGCTTCTCGAAATGTTGCTTGAGCTTCATTTCACGGAATACGCCTTCACGCTGAAGTTTCTTCTTCAGAGCACGAAGAGCCTGTTCGACGTTATTGTCGCGAACGCTGACCTGCATGTGGTTTTCACCACCTTCCTAAGTTTGAGTTGCGTCAGATTGCAGGAAGCGCCCATATAGCAGTGAGAATTTATTTTGTCTACTGGGAGTCTCACGATGGAAACGATACGCAATTCGCGGTTTAGCGTCGAGACGGGGGTTGAGGATCTGCTGGCGGCGATCTTGCCGCATGTGCCCTTCGATGGCTGGTCAGAGCCCGCATTCAAGGCGGCGGTTGGGGATCTAGGGGTTGATCCGGATCTGGCGCGTGTGTTGTGCCCGCGCGGGGGCGTGGATCTCGCCGTTGCCTATCATCTCGCGGGGGACCGCGCGATGGAGGCTGCACTCGCGAAGGCGGATATGAGTGCATTGAAGTTTCGCGAGAAAGTTGCGTTGGCGGTCAAGTTGCGGCTTGAGGGCGCGGATGCGGAACTCGTGCGGCGCGGGGCGTCCATCTTTGCCTTGCCGCAAAATGCGACCACCGGCGGAAAACTCCTTTGGGGCACCGCAGATGCAATCTGGTCGGCGCTGGGTGATACGTCGGAGGATTACAACTGGCACACCAAACGCATGACGCTTTCGGCCGTGTATAGTTCGGTTGTTTTGTATTGGATGGGTGACGAGAGCGAGGGCAAGGCCGACACATGGGCCTTCCTCGACCGGCAAATCGATAACGTGATGCAATTCGAGAAGGTGAAGGGCACCTTGCTGAAGCTGCCATTCGTTCCGCACCTTCTCGCGCAGTTCAACAAACCTGCGCCGAGTGATTTACCGGGCGGATCTTCGAGAAAGGGCGTGCGGACATGAAAGCGATCAAGATCAGCAAGGCCGGCGGGCCAGATGTGCTCACGCTGAGCGATGTAGCAAAGCCCGAGATTTCGTCGGGCGAAATTCTCATCGAGGTGCATTATGCTGGTGTGAACCGTCCCGATTGCCTGCAGCGCGCGGGCCTCTATGCGCCGCCTTCCGGCGCATCGCCCCTGCCAGGGCTTGAGGCGTCCGGTGTCGTCGTGGCCGTGGGCGAGGGCGTTACACAATGGTCGGTGGGCGATCAGGTTTGCGCGCT
The DNA here is from genome assembly GCF_042466415.1 of Albirhodobacter sp. R86504. Taxonomy (NCBI): domain Bacteria; kingdom Pseudomonadati; phylum Pseudomonadota; class Alphaproteobacteria; order Rhodobacterales; family Paracoccaceae; genus Albirhodobacter; species Albirhodobacter sp. R86504. Next base: position 2,743,620 of record NZ_JAXHCH010000002.1, read on the forward strand.
TTTGCCCGGCGGGGGATATGCCCAATACGCAATTTGCCGCGCGGATCATGCCTTGCCGATTCCCAAGGGCGTCGAAATGCGCGAGGCGGCCTGTCTGCCCGAGACCTGCTTTACGGTTTGGTCCAATGTTGTGATGCGCGGTGGCCTCAAATCTGGCGAGCGGTTTCTTGTGCATGGTGGGTCCTCGGGGATCGGGACGACCGCGATCCAGATCGCAAAATCCCTCGGAGCGGAGGTTTTTGCGACAGCCGGATCGGCGGCGAAAGTGGCGGCGGTGGAGGAATTGGGCGCGCATGGTATCAACTACCGCGATGCTGATTTCGTCGAGGTGCTGACCGCGCATGGCGGGGCAAACCTCGTCTTGGATATGGTCGGCGGGAGCTATATTTCCCGTAACATCAAGGCAATGGCGCCGGATGCGCGGATGGTGTTCATCGCGTTTTTGGAAAGTCCGAAGGCCGAAATCAACTTTGCGCAGGTGATGATGAAGCGCCTGACGATCACAGGATCGACCCTGCGGCCACAGTCGGATGCGGCCAAGGCGGAGATCGCGACAGCTTTGCGCGAACATGTCTGGCCGATGATTGAGGCGGGCGCCTTGCGCCCCGTTATGGATCAGGAGTTCGATCTGGCAGACGCGCGCGACGCCCATCGTCGGATGGAGCAGGGCGATCACATCGGCAAGATCGTCTTGCGGGTAAAGTAAACAGTTACACGAGTGTCATGAGCGTGACGCGCGAGTGTCACGGCTCGGGTTTAGAGAGGGCCGGATCAATATGTCTGGCGGGGGTGGGCTCCGAGGACAGGCCCGCGCTTGACGCGGGAGACGGCGCGCTGAAAGGCGCGCCGTTCTTTATGCGCAGGTATTGCGCGGAGCGAATGGCGTCACCGGACGGCATCCATCCGTGCATCTGTCATGCGGCAATCGCGAACGACATCTGTGCCACATGTGCGCGGCGCCAAATCTTTGGTCAGGCAGATGCGGACTTCTTGGATCCGGCCTTGGGCGCAGGTTACCGTCACCATGTCGCGCGATAAGGCTGGATTGGTTTCCAAGAAGGCTTCCTCCACGACCGAGGCGGGCAAATTGACATCTCTGGTGAGCTTGGTGAAAACTTCCGGGATGGTCACCGAGCGATAAGCATCGCGCATCGCGTCGTAATAGTCAGCGGCGGGAAGCCCTGCGCAACGGCCATGCTTTTTCCATTGATACCAAGCGGTTCCGTCAGAGCCCATGATGTCTTCCATCGCGGCTGATTGTTGGCGGGAGGGGTCGCGATGAGAGGTACGGCAATAGCTCGGGTAGCCGGATTCGTACTGTGGCCAAAGCCCGTGCAAGACGAAGGAGTAATCCTCCCGCGGGTCGCATTGCGGATCATTGCGCGCGTCCCCCGTCAAGGCGCACCATGTCGCCGACCAAGATAGCGCCATGACGTAGTAATCAAAATCGCCAGCGCGCTCGCCATCAGCGCGGGCAGGGGCGGAGAAACCGGTCAGCAGGGTTAGCGCGGCGGCCCCTGTAATCACAGCTGCGCGCAGGGCGCGGGGCATACGCTTAATTTGACGCATTTTCTCTTTCCTCCGTTGAATATCGGGCGTATAAGACGCTCCAATTCCCCCTGAAAACAGGAATAGCGGCACGGGAAGCACCCAAGCCGCAGCCGTTTTTCTCGGCGTGGGAGAGATTTGTAAAGGAGAGATCCGATGACGAAGCCGCTTATGGCGAAAGCCACTGCCGTTTGGCTCGTGGATAACACGACGTTGACGTTCAAGCAGATCGGGGATTTCTGCGGTTTGCACGAGCTTGAAGTACAGGGGATTGCGGATGGCGATGTTGCTGTCGGCGTGAAAGGGTTTGACCCAGTTGCCTCGAACCAGCTGGATGCTGATCAGATCGAGAAAGCGGAAAAAGACGCGTCTCTCAAGCTGCGGCTCAAGAACAATCCTGCTGCGGCGGGTGAGGAAAAGCGCCGTGGCCCGCGTTACACACCATTGTCGAAGCGTCAGGATCGCCCTGCCTCGATCTTGTGGCTTGTGAAATTCCATCCCGAGCTGGCGGATGCGCAAGTGGCGCGTCTGGTCGGGACGACCAAGCCGACAATCGCGGCAATCCGTGAGCGTACGCACTGGAACATCCAGAACATCACGCCGATCGATCCGGTTGCATTGGGCCTCTGCCGTCAGTCCGAATTGGATGCCGAGGTGCAAAAAGCCGCGAAGAAGAAGGCCGCAGAAGGCGGGCTGATGACGGATGACGAGCGCCGCAAACTCGTTTCGACGGAGCAGTCGCTTGGCATGTCGGACGAGCCACGGATGCCATCGGGGATCGCGGGCCTCGAAAACTTCACCTTGGGCAATGCGAAACCTGAGCCGGAGGAAGACGAAGACTCGAAGGATTATTCGAACGCGGACAGCTTCTTCTCGTTGCCTGATGCGGATGAAGACGACGAAGACGATAATTGATCACGCGCCCCTATCGGGGACCGTTCTTGAAAGCGAAGGTCGTGCCAATGTGGCACGGCCTTTTGCTTTGAGGTCGCGGTCGATCAAACCGACAGGCAGATGTATTTCATCTCCAAGTAATCCTCGGTGCCGTGGCGCGAGCCTTCGCGGCCCAAACCCGATTGTTTGACACCGCCGAACGGGGCCAACTCAGTCGAGATGATACCTGTATTGACGCCCACGATCCCGTATTCCAGTGCTTCTTGCACGCGGGTGATACGGCCGATGTTTTGCGCGTAGAAATACGAGGCAAGGCCGAAGATCGTGTCATTCGCGTATCCCACGACTTCTTCTTCGGTCTCAAATTTGAACAAGGGCGCGAGCGGGCCGAAGGTTTCTTCCTGCGCGACCTTCATACCTTGCGTGACATTGGTAATGACGGTGGGTTGGAAGAACGTGCCGCCCAGAGCATGGCGCTTTCCGCCCGTCAAAATGGTGCCGCCGTGATCGAGGATATCCTTGATATGCTCCTCAACCTTGTCCACAGCCTTGCCGGAAATCAACGGCCCGGTGTCGATCCCATCAACCAGCCCGTCGCCGATATTGAGCGCCTCGACGGCCTCTTTGAGCTTGGCGGCAAACGCGTCATACACACCTGATTGCACGTAAATCCGGTTTGCGCAGACACAGGTCTGGCCATTGTTCCGGAATTTCGACGCCATCGCGCCTTTCACGGCTTCGTCGAGATCCGCATCATCGAACACGATGAACGGCGCATTGCCGCCAAGTTCCATGGAGCATTTCATAACCTGCTCGGCGGCTTGCGATAGAAGAATTTTGCCGACGCCGGTCGATCCGGTGAAGGTCAGTTTCTTAACGGTGTGGTTTTCGCAGAACTCTTTGCCGATATCGGAGGCCTTGGTGGATGTGACGACGGAGAAGATGCCCTTCGGCAGCCCCGCGCGTTCGCCCAAGACAGCCATCGCCAGCGCAGAGAGAGGCGTCTCTGACGCTGGGCGTGCGACGAAACCGCACCCCACGGCAAGCGCAGGCCCCGCCTTGCGCGCGATCATGGCGTTGGGGAAGTTCCAAGGCGTGATAGAGCCGACAACCCCGATGGGTTGTTTGATCACTTGAATACGTTTGTCGCGCATATGGCCGGGGATGGTTTCGCCGTAGGTCCGTTTCGCTTCTTCGCCGAACCATTCAATGAAGCTGGCGCCGTAGGCGACTTCGCCCTTCGCCTCTGCCAAGGGCTTGCCCATCTCGGCGGTCAAGATAAGGCCCAGATCGTTTTGATGCGCCATCATTAGGTCGAACCATTTGCGCATGATTTGACTGCGCTCTTTTCCCGTCCGCGCGGCCCATTCTTTCATGGCGATGCGCGCGGCCTCGATCGCACGGGCGGTTTCCGCACGGCCCAGATCAGGCACCGAGCAGATCACGTCGCCGCGCGCGGGGTTCAGCACGTCGAAGGTTGCGCCGTCATCGGCCTCAACCCATTCGCCCGCGACATACGCACGTGTTTCCAAAAGGGATGGGTCGCTGAGAAGCGATTTCAGATCGGTGTTCGAATCGAGCATTGGAGCCTCCTGAGAGCTTTGCAAAAGGTTCACCGTAAAGCGGCGGCTTTGTCCATCCCGTAGCCTGAGTCGCGCGCCCGCACGCGCCTAATTTTTGGGCAAATCTAGGAGAATTCGGACGCGCGGCGGCGGGAACAACATAGCAAACGCCGCCCGATCCGGTTTGGTTCCTTGTGGCGGTCCAGCATTCGTAAAATGCAGGCACATATGCACCATTCGCGTGCCAAAACTGCGTAAGGGCTTGACGCGCCTAGCGATGGTAAGGCTCTTGTGGAGGCTTCCCGCCGGAGTCGCTGGGGGCGATCGGGCGAGGGAAACGGGATGCCGAATAAGACGCTGACTGGGGTGCTGCTTTGAAATTAACGATACTTATGAAGATACGTCGCATGGCGCTTGTGCCTCTGGTCTTGACTGTTGCGGCATGCGCGGGAGGATCACCGACATCTTCGCCGTCGTCCTCGAATGTGCCTTCTGAATATGCGGCGCGCGAGGATGGCACGCGTGTTGTCCCAGCGGTGAACTCGAAATACCTCAACGAGCGTAACAAGCGCCGCTGGGTTGCCTATAACGGGCCCGAAGAGGTCGGCACGATCGTCGTCGATCCCTATGCGCGGGTGCTCTACCATATTTACGAGGAAGGCCGCGCGATGCGCTTTGGCGTGGCTGTCGGCAAGGCGGGCCTTGGGTTCTCCGGCACGGGTGTGATCCGCCGCAAGGAAGAATATCCCAACTGGACGCCGACGCAAAATATGATCCGTCGAGAGCCGGATGTTTACGGCCCGCTCAAGGGCGGATTGAAGGGCGGGTTGGATAATCCGCTCGGCGCGCGGGCGCTCTACCTCTATCGTAACGGACGCGACACCATGTATCGCATCCACGGCACGATGGACCCAAGTTCGATCGGCAAAGCGACATCGGCAGGGTGCATCCGTCTGTTCAATCAAGACGTGATGGATATGTTCGACGAAGTTCCGCTGAACACGAAGGTGAAGGTGCGCACCAAGGCCGAGAGCTTGGAGCTTGAGGGCGAGATGGTCGAGCTCTCGACTGGCTATCTTGTGCCGGCGGCATCATTTGAAGTGATCGACGCGGATCGCGCGATGCAAGAGCAAGCAGCGCAAGACGACGCCGCGCGCGAGGCGGCGCTGACGGGTGATGTGCCTGCGTGAGGACGCATTCGAGAGCGATGAATTGAAAAGGGCCTTCGCGGGCCCTTTTTGATGGGCGCCGGATCAAGCGAGAAACTTTCTTGCGTAGATCTTTCTTTCGACCAAGCTGCGGGATATGAATTGAGCGGGTTTTGCGGCATTCGTGCCGCGCAAGGGGGGATAAGCCATGAGTGCAAGCGCCAGCAACAGGGCCAAGACACCATCAGATATTGCCGCGATGAAAGGCCAGTCAAAGGTCGTTTGCCTCACGGCCTATACGACGCCTGTCGCCAAGATCGTGGACAGTCATTGCGACCTGATCCTCGTTGGTGATTCCGTGGGCATGGTGTTGCACGGGATGCCATCGACCATTGGTGTAACGATGGAGATGATGGTGATGCACGGGCAGGCCGTGATGCGCGGGGCGGTGCGCGCCTTGGTCGTGGTGGATATGCCCTTTGGGTCGTATGAGGAAAGCCCGCAGCAGGCGTTTGGTAACGCGGCAAAAATCATGTCTCAAACCGGATGCGCGGCGGTGAAGCTTGAGGGCGGCATGCATATGGCCGAGACAATCGCGTTTCTGGTGAAGCGCGGGATTCCGGTGATGGCGCATATCGGGCTGACGCCTCAATCTGTGAACACGCTGGGCGGGTATAAAGTCCAAGGGCGCGGCGCAGATGCCGAGCGCTTGCGTGCGGATGCACGCGCCGTCGCGGAGGCAGGTGCGTTTTCTGTCGTGCTCGAGAAAGTGCCGGCCTCATTGGCGGACGCGATCACAGCAGAGATCGGGATTGTGACCGTTGGCATTGGGGCTTCGGCGGGGTGCGACGGGCAAGTTCTTGTCGTCGATGACATGCTGGGCATTTTCGCGGATTTCAAACCGAAATTCGTCAAACGATACGCGCAGGTGGCGCAGATTTCCGAAGCGGCCGTGGAGGCCTATGCGCTTGAGGTCCGCAGCGGTGCATTCCCCGCCGCCGAGCACCTTTTCGCGGATTGATCCGAGTGCGCGCACGCCGCCGCTTGTTCCAGGAGAATTGACTATGACGCAAGTGATCCGCACAGCTGCGGAGCTTCAGGAGAAGGTTGCCGGTTGGAAACGATCGGGAATTTTGGTCGGCGTCGTGCCGACGATGGGCGCGCTGCATGACGGGCATCTTAGCCTCGCGCGGGCCGCACGGGCGCAATCAGATCGTGTCATCGTCACGATTTTCGTGAACCCCAAACAATTTAACAACCCCGAAGATCTCACGAAATACCCGCGTACGGAAGCGCAGGATCTCGCGCTGTTGGAGGCGGAAGGTGTTGATGTCTTGTTCGCGCCGCAGCCTGAGGAGGTCTATCCCGAGGGCTTTGCCACGACTGTTTCGGTGGCGGGGGTCTCCGAGATGCTCGAGGGGGCGAAGCGGCCCGGCCATTTTGACGGCGTTGCGACCGTGGTCAGTAAGCTCTTTGGGATGACGCAGGCAGGGCGCGCGTTTTTTGGAGAGAAAGACTGGCAACAGGTGCAGGTGGTGCAGCGACTTGTGCGTGACCTGAATATCCCGATCAAGATCATTCCGTGCCCGACGATCCGCGAGGCCGATGGTTTGGCAATGTCATCGCGCAATGTGCGCCTGACTGCGCAAGACCGTAGCCGCGCGCCAGCACTTCCAAACGCCATGCAACATGCGGCACAAAGCATCAGATCGGGCGTGCCGATTGCTCAGGCGCTTGAGGAGGCGACGGCTATGATCGTCGCGGCGGGGTTTGGCGAAGTCGAATATCTTGAGCTGCGCGATGCCGAAACTCTACGCGAGGTGAGCGACCTCTCGCGCCCCGTGCGGCTTTTGGCGGCGGCTTGGTTGGGCGATGTGCGGCTGATCGACAATATCGACGTTTAAAGCCGTGCAAGTCACGGATGCGGCCCTTCGTGGGGGGGGATCATCGCTCAACACCCGTTATTTTGGAAATAGATAGCGATACGCCTCGTTTTTCGGTAGCATTTGGGACTGAAGGGCTTGTTGTTTCGCTATCGCGCCCCAAGATTGTAAATATGATTAACATTGGAGGGCCGGATGTCCAACCTCGACGTGCAAATTGCAGACACGAGCAAGCAAGTGGCGACGACGCAAAGCAAAATCGCAGAACTGACCCGCCATATTGAATCCGCCCGTGTCAAAATCGGGACGGATGTCGAGGGCGCGGCGCTGGATATCGAGAACGCCTCCCTCGCGGATGTCCAAGCCCACGCCGACGCGATGAGCGGAAATATCGCGGAGCTGATTATGGGGCTCGACGATGTTACGTCCGGCTTCTCAAAGGATTTCGACGCGCTTCGTTCCAAAACGGGGATGGAGAGTTTTATCGGCATTTTCTCGAAGGGAAAATCCGAAGCAATGCGCCAGGAACGTCTCCGCAGCGCGTCGATCGAGAGTAAGCTGCAAGATCTCATCGCGAAATCGGACGTGATTGTGAAGCTCCTGAATGGGCAACTCGCCGTTCTGGAGGATCAGAAAACCCGTGTTGAGGCCAATTTGGTGGCGACGCTGGACGAGCGCGAAATGACCGTGCAGGAATTGGAAGATCTGCGGCGTGAGATCACCGCGCTTGATCCTGCGATTATCGAGCTTGAAAACCAGATTGCGATGGAGATGGACGCCGCCAAGCGGACGTCACTTGAAACCGAACTGGCGGATTTGAACGTCAAGCACAACGCGATGGTGCGCGATGAGCAGGTCAAACTTGCCAAGAGCCAGACCTTGGAACGCTACATCGAGCAAGGCAAGACGTGGATGGATTCCCTGCAAAACCAAGCCGCGACGCAGATGGTACTTGTTAATAAGCTGGTGACGGATACCAAACAACGCGTTGTCCTTTATGACGCGCTGACGAAGTCGTTGAAAACTGCACAGCAACAAGAGGTTGCGCATCGGATCAACGAGATCGGCGTGGAGACGGATCAACAAGCGCAAGCCGCGATGGCGGGGATCGGCGCAGCAACAAATGCCCGGATGGCCGATATGCTGGAGAGCCACGAGGGCCAGATGGTTTTTGCGCGGGATGTGCTGGAGGCTAAGGCCAAGGCGGATGAGCGTTTTGCGCGGCGCTTTGCGGCGATTGTCGAGAAACACGACAAAAATCTTTACGGGAAGTAGGCCGTGGTCGATACGGCACTGACAGACGATCATCATGTTTTACGCGACGAGGGCCGCGCGCGGCGCTATTTCGCGAAATTTGACCGGATCACGCGACTATTGATGTCTGTCGCCGCCGAGATGGAGCGCGAGGGCAGCTTTTCGCGCACGGAAACCTCCGTGATCGCGGGGTATATTTCGGCCATTTCGGCGACCTTTTCGGCGCTATCGACGAAATATCTCATTGCGGGTCGATTGGAGGGGGCGTTTGCCAAGCACCTGACCATCGATCTGCACGAGAGCGGTTTTCCGATCTATCAAGAGTTGGCGACGATGGCGAACGACGCCGTGCAGGCGCGCGCCCATCTTGACGGCGCGCAAACCGAAGCGAGCCTGCGTGAGGAGATGGTGCGGGTGATGCTGTCGCAGGGGCGGATGCCCGTGGCGCAGCAATACGCGATGAGTCAGCGAAAGTATTTTGCGGCATTGCAAGAAGGCGGCCTGTTTTGGCCCCAAATGCATCCGCATTGCTCGTCGCCGATGGGCGAGGCGGAGGGGCCGCGGGCGCGGCGGCTGTATCAAATCCATTGGGCGGTCTACGACACGCAGCTCAACGTGCCTGTCATCTATTTGATGGAGATCGAGGATAGCGCGCGCACGCCGTTGGACCGTGATGCGGGGCGCTGGGCGTCCTTGCAAGCACACCTGTTGGCTCAAGCGGCGGCGGGGCTCAAGCTGCTGACGATCGTTAAGGGGATTGATGCCGATTTCGAGGCGCTCCATCCCAAGCGGCTGCGGCGTATTCATCTGGGTCCGATGTATTCCAGCGCCTTCACTTTGCAAACTGGCCCGATCCGCGAAGTTCTCGATGAGGCAAAATCCCCCGCGGGGGAGGATTGGGCGCTGGCGTGGACTTTGGAGGAACTGGCCTCTGCGGGGGTGGAAATCGAAAAAGGCTGGTTTTCCAAAACGGAGCGTCAAGTCTTCTCGCTTGATCCGCTCTCAGGGACGGAAACGGGCACAACGAAGATGACGCGCTCGGTCATTCTGCCGCAGCGCGCGTTTCAAGTGCTTGCGGAAAAAGCACCGCAGGGATTTCGCGATATACGTAAGTATGTCGTCGGGCGCGAGGGGCGGGTCATTGCATATACGTGAGGCCGAGAGCCTGTTGGGAAGGAAAGTCTGATGAGCGCTGGACGGGATGAAATGGAGCTGGCCGAAGCCTCAATTCGGGCGCAGTATCCGGCCGCGCGCGCTTTGCTGATGGGGTTTGATCATGCGCCCCGTCTGGCGACAGCGGTGGAGGCGTTGGCGGCGGAACGCTCAACCGGGATCGGAACGCGCCCTCGGTTTAGATCAACCACGCCCGGTTTGGTGACACGGACGAGCGCACGCGCGGAGGGGGTGCGGTTGCGCGACCGTATCTTGGGGGGCGACGAAGACCTGCCGAGCGTTGCGGGGGCGTCGGTGTTAAAAGGGTTGCGGCGCGCTTTGGCGATCGCTTTGGCGGTTGGCGAAGCCGTCGCGGACGCATCGGGCCTGACCGAATTGAAGCGAGCGAATTTTGAGGGGCGCTTGCCTGTCGAGCGCAAGCTCGAATTTTCTGAGTTGCTGGCGGTGCAATCGATCGCCGTGTTGTCGAGTTTCGCGAACGCGACGGGGTTTTTGCTCGCGCCCTTGGCGGCGGAGGGCAGTCTTGAAATTGGTGACGTTGAGGAAGTCCTCACGGATAATGCCCAGCTTGCGCTGCACGGCGCACTTTGGGAGTTAGATCAAGATCTTGCGGTGTTTGCCGATGACGAGATCAAATTGGTGCAGGTCGTGCTGGCCTATGCAGAGGCGTTGATGCGCAAGGTGCAGATGCGCGGCATGGGGGCCGCGCGAATCGGGGCCTTCACCGGGTCGACATGGCGCGTTGCGGCGGATGATTTTCCGATTGCGGGGTTCGAGCCCGCCCGAAAATCCCGCGGAACAAGCCTGACAATGCAGTTCAAAAAACCACATGAAGTCGTTGGCAATCATATCGCGAAGTATCAGGCCATGCGGCTGGCGAAAATGTTGATGGCTTATGACTTCGAGCGCAAATTGAACCCGTTTGCGGACCTGGGCGGTTTCATCTTTACCTTCATGGGGGATGGCAAGCCGGGAACCGGAAAGACCACATTGATTCAAATGATGGCGGGGCTTTTGCATGAGTATTGCGACGTCGCGGGCTATGCATTCCGGTATCAAAACCTGTCGATTGATCAGGTCGACAGCTATCAAGGCAAGTCGGGCCAGAACGCAAAATCGTTTATTTCGAACATTCTAGACCCTAGCGTAATCGGGTTTGGGACGATTGACGATATCGATCAGATCGCGGGCAAGCGCGGCGATAAGCAAAGCTCGGCGGGTCAGCAGGAGATTACGGCGGTATTGATGGAGGCCTTTGCAGGGGCGAATACGGTCGTGCGCGGCAATTGTACCTTCGGGATGTTTTCCAATTATCCCGAGAATGTCGACGATGCGCTGCGCCAGCGCGCTGGGGCACGGTTTTTGGTGGACGGCCCGCAAACGCGCGACGACTACGTTGATATTCTCGCACTTTTGCTGGGTAAACGGCACGATATTCCAATGGGCGATCATTCGCTTTACGCCGCGCAAGAGATCCAGCGCGCGGTGCGAGAAAGCTATGAGGGTCATGCGCGCCCCCATGAGCCGGAACTGCTCAAGGTCTTCGCGCACGTCGAGAGTCGCATCGGGCCGCTTGATACGATTGCGAAGCTCGGCGGGTATCTCAAGGCTATTCAGGACGCCGATCCGCGCTTCACAGGGCGAGCCATCAAGAACATTACGGACGCGGTTAAAACCCGCGCGATGGATTTCGAATTGCCGGATGACTGGATGGAGCAGCCGGACCTCTTCCTGCGTAAGGGGTATGACGAAAAGGCCGCGATGATTGCGGAATTGCGCAAGCCCGTGACGGCACAGATGGTTGTTCAGGAAATCAACCGCTACGCCGATTCCGAATTCCGCTATGCCGATAAATCCGACGCCCTCGCGATTGAGGCGATGGTGCGTGACATGGGCCGCGCGGAGGAGGCCAAACGCCGCTATCTGGAGGGGCGCGGATGAGGCGCCTCATCGATAAGGGATTGATGTTCGGTAATTTAATTCGGGTTGAGAGCCCCGCGTTGGTTGAACGATACAACCGTGCCTTGAGCCAGTTGACGGGCAGGCGGACAGCGCTGGAGGCGTTCCATATTGATATATCGGGGTTTTCGCCCGAGGTTGCGGATGAGTTGGGAGACCCTCTCTATCTCAACCCAAATGGATGCAATCGGCAGTTTATCTTGCTCGCGCCCGAGCAGAAAACGGCGCCGCTTTTGGATGCGAAGTTTTCCATGTCGCGGGATGTTTTGCGACAGTTTATCACGCGAAACGAGGCGCAAATCTTTTCGCTGACCGCGCGGGATGCGATGTGCGGTGAGATCGAGAATTCCGTCTTCGATCTTCATGATCCGAACCGGCTCCTCAACATCCGGTGGCTGTCGGTCGTGGCGGATACCACCGGCAATCACGTCGCTGAGGCGGCGCGTCTGACCCAGCTTATCGCGCGGTTTCAGACGGAGGCGTCCGCCTGGCATGATGACGATCTGATGCGCGATATCATTGAGGCGTCGCGCAAAACGGGTGACGTAACGCGCAACCCCCTGACCTTGCAGGCGACCGAAGTCGAGTCCGTGGATTACTGGACGTCGCATTTTGGGGGTGTCTATCTGTTTCGCTCGACAGCTCAGGCGGTTGCGATCTGTATGGGCGAGCGTCTGGCGCAGCTACGTGTCGACAAGGTTCTAACCGGTGTGCAGCGCAACGAAATCGCCCAGTTTCTGGAGCAAAACGGCCTTGTCGAGCCGCTTGTAAACGGGCGCGGCGATCAGGCGGGGGCGATCATCCGGCAAAAGATGGATTTCATTTTAGTCGACGCGGCCGCAGATCTGGGAGTGGCGCAGGTAGGTTCACGCAGGGAGCTTCGCAAAGTCGCGCAATCCTTAGGCGCGAATTTGCCACCAGCGTTTGACGGCTTGGCGGCGCTCTTGCGATGGGCGGAGGCCGATGGCCCGTGGCCTGCGATCGATTCCCGTCATCCAGCGTATTTTTACACGTTGCGCGCGCGACAGGGCCCGTTGCGGGATCAGGTCAACATGTTGCTGGCTGAGCTCGCGCCGCTGGATGTGCGCGCGCTGTATATCTGCCATAAGGAGCTGTTTTATAAGCTTTACGCAGCCTGGCCGGACATCAAGCGTGCCTATGTGGCGGATTTTCTCGAAAAAGAGTATCTGATTGATAAGGTTGGGGCACGCAAGCGATTGTTTGGCGCTGAGCCACAGATGCCAGTGCGCGATACGGTTGAGTTGGTTGGCCCTTGGGGGCCGATAAGTGGGGGTGAGTGATGGTGGCTTTACTGCGTCTAGGGGTTTTCGGCCTCGTGATCCTGACGGTAATCTACTGGATCATGCGCCTTTACCTGCGGTCGCTCCGGCGTGAGGACCTTGAAAACGACTGGGATCGGGAGCATCCGCAAGATAGGGTGGGCCGTGACGCCTTCGTCGAGCAAGGCATGGCGGACTACGCCAAGAGTCTACGAGTGAAGCTCGTTTGGCTGGTCTACATCATTCCGGTCACGGTGGTCGGCGTGTTGATTTATCTCGTGAATTACGCGTGAGGCGCAAATGAAATACGTAAAGTGGACTTTCCTGTCGTTGATCGCGATCTTGTTGCTATCTTTCTTCCACTACACCTTGCCGCAGCATGATGTCGTGCGGATCGTGGGAACGGAGAACCGCCGGATCGATTTCGGTGAGAATTCGTTCTTCTGGGCGCAAGCGGATGTGGGTACATCGGCGAACACCAATCGCGATGTCTTCTTTATCCAATCGGTGCAACCGAACGGAAAGCCCATGGTCTATCGCAATGAAGATACCGGCTGGGGCTGGCCGCCGTATTTCAAGCTGAACTCGTCGAACCTTCAGGCACAAGCGCAATCGATGGTCTCCAACGCGGCAAACCCGCAATGGGTCATGGTGACGCATTATGGTTGGCGCAACGAATGGTTTACGATTTTCCCCAACGCGGTTGGCTTGAAAGAGGTTGAATCCCCTGACGCGACGGTCGTGCCATGGGTGAATATCACTATCCTGATCACGCTCTTGCTCTTGGTGCTGACGATCCGCGCGATCTTCTTGCAGTTCAAGCAGCGGTCGATCGATCCCGTTTTTGACGATATCGGTGAGGCATGGGACGATGTCGAGGAAGGTGCAGGCAGTGCTGGTAAAAAGGCCAAGGGCCTTTGGGGGCGTCTGACGGGAAAGCGGTAAGCATTTCGCATGTCGCGCAAGTTGTCCGGTAAAAAAGGCGGGCTCCATCACGGGCCCGCCTTTTAAACTGTGGTTCGTGCAGACCTTAGGCGTTCGCGGCGCGGATTTGCTCTGCTGCGTCTTTGTTGAACGCCACGCCGTTAGCTTCAAACAGGGTGTCTAGTTCGCCGGTGATGGTCATCTCGGTAATAATATCGCAGCCGCCAACGAACTCGCCTTTGACGTAGAGCTGTGGGATCGTTGGCCAGTCGGAATAGTCCTTGATACCTTGACGGATGTCGGCATCGGCCAGCACGTTAACATCTTGATACTCGACGCCCATGAAATTCAGCACGCCTGCGACGCGGCTGGAAAAACCGCATTGCGGCATTTCTTTCGTGCCCTTCATGAACAGGACGACGTCATTTTTCGTAACGGTATCTTTGATTTGGTCGATAGCGGTCATCGCTGTGATCCTTTCGGGAATACGCGCGGGGCGCAGTTTATTCAGGGGCTTTGGTGGTCAATGCAAGAGCATGGAGCGGCGCGTTTGCCCCGTCCATTGCCCCTTTTAATGAGGCGAAAACGGCGCGCTGTTGTTGCACGCGGTTCATCCCCTTGAACGAGGCATCGATGACTTCCGCTGCCCAATGGTTTCCATCGCCAGCAAGGTCGGTGATGGTGATTTTCGCATCGGGGAAATCGCTGCGGATCAGGGCTTCAATGTCATGGGCTTCCATCGGCATGGGCATCTCCTCAATGGTTGAAATGAATCTAGGTGTCCGTCGCGCAAGCTGCAAGGGGTGGGTGGGGGTTGCACGCGCTTAACTGGCTGCGCTGGCGTGACGCTCCGCGTGGGGACCGCCGCAGAGCAGCAGGCGAGAATTGGGGGCAGGGACGCCCCCAATCAATTCTTAGCCCGAGATCGCTGCGGCGAAAGCCGTGCGATAGGTCGCGGCGAGGGCGTCCAACGCGGCGGTATCGCCCCCGAACATCACAGAATCGCCGCCAAAATGGCCAACGCGGGCGATCGGGACGCCTGCCGCTTGTGCGGCAGTCTCGAGCGCATCTGCGTTCGCTTCGGTGGCCGCGACGAGGTAGCGCGCTTGGTCTTCACCGAACAAAGCGGCAATTTCGTCAGACTGCAGTGTGACGCCGACGCCAGCCTCTTGTGCCATCTCGAATGCGGCCAACGCGAGGCCGCCATCTGCGAGATCGGTCGCTGAGGACAGCAGTTTGCGATTGTCGCGCAAGAAGGTGCCGTTCTTCAATTCAGCATCGAGATCAACGTGCGGTGCATCGCCTGTCTCGTTGCCGAAGGCCTCAAACGCCAGCGCGGATTGGCCGAGGTGGCCTTTGGTCTCGCCGATGACCAGCGCAATATGGCCTTCAGCCGGCACGCCAGAGATCAAATCGTCCAGGTTCGAAATCAGACCAATCGCGCCGATTGTCGGTGTCGGCAAAATGCCGGCGCCGTCGGTTTCATTGTAAAGCGAGACATTGCCCGAAACGATCGGCACATTCAGTGCCCGCACAGCCGCATCGATGCCCTTAATTGCGCCGACGAACTGGCCCATAATCTCCGGCTTCTCAGGGTTGCCGAAGTTCAGGTTGTCTGTCGTAGCGAGGGGCAATGCGCCAACTGCGGTGAGGTTCCGGTACGCTTCGGCAACGGCTTGTTTGCCGCCTTCAAACGGGTTCGCCTTCACATAGCGCGGGGTGACATCCGAGGTGAAAGCCACGCCTTTATTGGTGCCGTGAATACGGATGACGCCCGCGCCCATTCCCGGACGGCGGATCGTGTCGCCCATAACTTGGGTATCGTATTGCTCATAGACCCACGCTTTGGAGGCGTAGTTCGGCGAGGAGATCAGCGATTTCAGGCCCTCAATCGGGCTGATGTGCGGCAGATCGGTCATCGCGCCGGCCTTAGGGGTCTCCACCCATGGGCGATCGTACTCGGGCGCGGAGGAGGAGAGCTCGGAAAGCTTCAGATCCGCTTTCACTTCGCCATTGTGCAAGATCAAGAAGCGGTCTTCGGCAATGGTTTCCCCAACAATCGCGAAATCGAGATCCCATTTCACGAAGATCGCGCGTGCGATGGCCTCCATTTCGGGCTTGAGAACCATGAGCATCCGCTCTTGGCTTTCCGAGAGCATCATTTCATAGGCGGTCATATTGGTTTCGCGCTGCGGCACGTTTTCCAAGTTCAGCTTGATGCCCAAGCCACCCTTGTCGCCCATTTCCACCGCGGAGCAGGTCAAACCCGCCGCGCCCATATCTTGAATCGAGATAACGGAGCCCGACGCCATCAGCTCCATGCAGGCTTCCATCAGGCATTTTTCGGTGAACGGATCGCCGACTTGCACGGTGGGGCGTTTGTCCTCGATGGTGTCATCGAATTCTGCCGAGGCCATCGTCGCGCCGCCCACGCCATCGCGGCCGGTTTTCGCGCCAAGATACACCACCGGCATGCCGACGCCCGAAGCGGCAGAGTAGAAGATTTTATCCGCATCCGCCAAGCCCGCCGCGAAAGCGTTCACGAGGCAATTGCCGTTGTAGGACGGGTGGAAACGTACTTCGCCGCCAACATTCGGAACGCCGAAGCAATTGCCGTAGGATCCGACACCCTCAACCACGCCTTTAACGATGTGGTTGGTTTTCGGATGGCTTGGCATCCCGAAGGAAAGGCTATCCATCGCGGCAATCGGGCGCGCGCCCATGGTGAATACGTCGCGCAAAATCCCGCCTACGCCCGTCGCGGCGCCTTGGTGGGGTTCGATATAGGACGGATGGTTGTGGCTCTCCATTTTGAAGACGATCGCCTGACCATCGCCAATATCGACGACGCCCGCATTTTCACCCGGGCCACAGATCACTTGGTCGCCTGTCGTGTGCAAAGTGCGCAGCCATTTCTTCGACGATTTGTAGGAGCAATGCTCATTCCACATCGCGGAGAAAATACCGAGTTCGGTGAAGGTCGGCTCGCGGCCGATGATTTCGAGGATCCGCGCATATTCGTCGGGCTTCAGGCCGTGTGCGGAAATCAGGTCGGGGGTGATTTGCGGCTCGTTCATGGAGTCCTCCGAAGGGCGCGAAGTTTGCGGTTTCATAGGCTATCGGGGGGCTCGGGGAAAGGGGCCGCAGCGTCACGCAGCCAGCATTTTACGCGAAAGGCGCGTAAAAATGACGAGCGCCCCCGAAAATCGGGGGCGCTCGCAGCAGTGCTCATCGCGCTAGGCGCTTGAACGTTAGCCTTAGATTTGTGCTTCGAGATTGCTCAACAGATCCGAGAGCGTCCAAGCAAGCTCGATCTGGCCATCAGCGGCCGTGCCTTGCGGGACTTTAATCTCAAACTGCGAGACTTCGGTTTCCAAGGTTTCCGAGACCTTCACCAGCACTGTATCGTAACCGTCGCCCGACGGCGTCACGCTTTCAATGCTGCCGATGGAGGCGTTATCGGCCGTGGTTACAGCGCCCATTTTGCCCAGCTCAGATTGATTGTCGATGATGCCCTTATCGCGGGCCAACTGCTGGTCGGCGGGGATGGCTGCTTCACCCATCGAGCCGCCAAATTCCGGCTCGGCAGCGCCAAGCTGCGCATCAACAAGGCCATACTCGTCCTCGATTGCGTCGCTCGTCGGGATCATGCCGGTCGACGTTTCGTCTTTATCGATGAATTTGCTACCGATTTGCGCGTCCATGATGCCTGCCGGATATTCCGAATCTGTGAACTGATCCGCAAGTGCCGGGCCGGAAAGGGCCATCAGGCCAGCGAGGGTGGTCGAGGTGATGAGAGCGTTGAACTTGGTCATGTCTATTCTCCATATCTTAGTGCCGGCGGCTCTGCAGGATGCAGGTAGCTCGTTCGTCCGACTGTTCATGGGAAGACAACTCGCCGCGGCGTGAGAAAGTTCAAACGCAATAATGTGAAGCTGCGGCGCGTGAATCTGCGGAACCTTTTGCGGCGCGATGTGTTTGCGCGGCCCCGCGCCACCTGCCGTGCCATCTGCCGCGCCGACATTCTGTGCACATTCCATCCTCGACGCACCAAGTCGGAGGGCGGGGTATCCTTTGGGGGAGCTCTCTCATCTGCGCGGGGCGGCGCGATATAATAGCGAGTGCCAAAAAAAAGGCCGAGCTTTCGCTCGGCCGAAGTCCAACAGGGAGGTAAAACTGATGAGAGTTTCCTCATATCACCAGCTTCGTTGCCCGATATATGGGCGGTGTGCGAACCGATCAAGGGGAATCGGCTTGATAAACCGCATTGCTGATATGCGCTGGGCACATGGCGGGACGAGGCATTGCCCCGACGTGGCCGAGATGGTGGTTATTCGTTGCTCTCGTCCTGCGACTGCTGCCGGCGGTAGGCCATGATTTCTTCTTGGACGAAATCACGGAACACTGAAACTCGGCGAGATTGGCGCAGCTCCTCCGGATAGGCGAGGAAGACAGGCACTTCGACAGATTCCACATCGGGAAGAACGCGCACGAGATTCGGGAAATCGGCCGTCAGATAGTCCGGCAAAATCCCGAGGCCAATATTATTCAAGACGCCCTGAAGAACGCCGAAGTAATTATTCATCGTCAGGGTAGACGGCGCGCTATTGGTCAAAAGCTGTTGGCTGAGCGAAGCGCCCGCCTGCACCTGCGGCGTAGAGGGGTTTTGGCAAATCAAGCGGTGGGTCGATAGCTCTGCCTGCGTTGTGGGAGTGCCGTTCCGCGCGAGATATTCTTTCGAGCCGTAAAGACGCATGCGGATGTTCAACAGTCGTTTGCGGATCAAATCGGCCTGCGACGGCTCTTTCATCCGGATCGCCACGTCCGCTTCGCGCATGGGGAGGTCGAGGACTCGCTCCTCCAAGATCAGATCGATTTTCAGATCAGGATAGCGGTCATAGAGCTTGACGAGGCGTGGCGCGAGCCACAGTGTCCCAAAGCCCGTGGCCGTTGTGACTTTCAGTTCGCCAAAAACTTCCTCCTCGCTGTCACGGATGCGCGCGGAGGCGGTGTCGAGCTTTTGCGCCATCGTCGAGGTGGCATCAAACAGAAGCTCGCCTTGCTCTGTGAGAATAAGACCCCGTGCGTGGCGGTGGAAAAGGGTCGTTCCCAAACTTTCTTCGAGCGACCTGATCTGCCGCGAGACGGCCGATTGCGAAAGGTGCAGCGTATCTCCCGCATGCGTGAGCGAGCCCGCATCCGCGACAGCGTGAAAAATCCGCAGCTTATCCCAATCCATAACGGCACCTTCTGGTAAACAATCGATCAATTAAAGAGCTACCGTCAATATATAGCATTGAATGATATAACAAATGACTTTGCGGGAATTTTTCGTCTCGCAACGCGGTTTTTATCTGATGTGATCACATTGCGGCCCTGGTCGGCTGGGGGCGGTCTTGAGGCGGCCTTGCTATCGGTGTTTGTCGGGGGGAGAAGCGGTTTTGTTTAAGTGCAGCGCCGTAGGGCGCGCGGGGCAAGCTTGATGGGGGCCGCGTGCGAGGTATGGCGCTGTTTTCTGGGCCTCATGCGTAAGGCATTGGTTTGCGGGCCGTAAATTCGCAGGGGCTACGCAGCCCGTTGCAAGGTGGGCCGTTTGGCGCCAGCAATCGGTGTCACAAGACAGGCCGCGATCTTGCTTTTGCGGCGCTGATTGCGCGCTGCGATGGTTCCGGAAAGCATTGAAAAGCACTGCGGGGATGGGCGTTTCCGGATGTGCAGGCTTTATTCACCCGCTACCTGAAAGCCTGCAAGCCATGCGCGGATGCCTGTTTTTTGAACGTATGACAAACAAAAAGGCAGGCCGCACCCCGCGCGCATGAACAACATGATTCGCTGAATGACGGCCAGCTCATGTCGATGTGGGGCGCCGCTCCTCCGATAGGGCCGAGATTTTCGCGCGGTCGACACTGCGTTCAAGCCCGCAATATCGCGTGATCTGCGATGGATTTCCGCGACGTAGATCGCTAAGAGGGAGAGAACGATCTGGCGTGACCGGATCATCAATCTCGCATGCGGGGGCTGGCATGGCAGTAGGCGTTTTCGATAGTGGGCTTGGCGGGCTGACGGTGCATGAAGCGCTGGTCAAACGCTTGCCGGAACAGGCTTTTGTCTATTACGGCGATAACGCCAACGCGCCCTACGGGGTGCGCGATGCGGATGATATTTACAAGCTGACGTGCCAAGGGGTGGAGCGGCTTTGGGAGGAGGGGTGCGATCTCGTCATCCTTGCTTGCAACACAGCCTCTGCGGCCGCTCTCAAGCGGATGCAAGAAATGTGGCTGCCCGAGAATAAACGGGTTCTGGGGGTCTTCGTCCCGTTGATCGAGGCGCTGACCGAACGCCAATGGGGCGACAACTCGCCTCCACGCGAGGTCGCGGTGAAGCATGTGGCGTTGTTTGCGACCCCGGCCACAGTCGCGAGCCGCGCGTTTCAGCGTGAGCTGGCGTATCGTGCGATCGGCGTGGACGTCGAGGCGCAGCCCTGCGGCGGTGTCGTGGATGCGATCGAGGCGGGCGATGAGATTCTCGCAGAACAAATCGTGCGCAGCCATGTCGAAGCGCTCTTGCGCCGGATGCCGAAGCCCGAAGCGGCGATCCTCGGATGCACGCATTATCCGTTGCTGCAAAACGAGTTTCAGGCTGCGTTAGGTGCGGACGTGAAAGTCTATTCGCAAGCCAATCTCGTTGCTGAAAGCCTCGCGGATTATCTCACGCGGCGGCCGGAGTTCACGGGCGCGGGCACCGTGTCAAAATACCTTACGACTGGGTCTGCGGCGGCGGTGTCGAAACATGCGACGCAATTCCTAAAGCGTTCGATCACGTTCGAGAACGCCTAGGGCGCAGGGCGCTCACTGGGGCTAGCATGGCAAAAAGCGGGCTTTTACATTACATTTCGCGCAGATGATCAGCATCGTTTCGCGGCATTGGGGGCAGTTATGACACAGAAAATCGCAATTTTGGGTGCGTCGGGATACACTGGCGCGGAATTGGTGCGCCTTATCGCGACACATCCCAGCATGGAAATCGTAGCCCTTTCCGGCGACCGTAAGGCGGGAATGGCGATGGGCGACGTTTTCCCGCATTTGCGGCATATGTCGTTGCCAGTGTTGCAAAAAATCGAGGATATCGATTTCTCGAACGTTGATCTCGCATTTTGCGCCTTGCCGCATGCGACCTCTCAGGCAGTGATTAAGGATCTTCCAACGACGCTGAAGATCGTCGATCTGTCTGCCGATTTCCGGCTGCGGGATCCGGCGGAGTATGAGAAATGGTATGGCAAGCCGCATTCCGCCATCGAGATGCAAAAAGAAGCGGTCTACGGGCTCACCGAATTCTACCGCGACGAGATTCGCGCAGCGCGACTTGTCGCAGGGACGGGCTGCAACGCGGCAACAGGCCAATATGTTGTGCGACCTTTGATCGAGGCGGGCGTGATTGACCTCGATGAAATCGTCATGGATCTCAAGGCGGGTGTTTCGGGTGCGGGGCGGTCGCTCAAGGAAAATCTTCTCCATGCCGAGCTGTCAGGTGGCACGCATCCCTATTCTGCCGGTGGCACGCACCGTCATTTGGGCGAGTTTGACCAAGAGTTCAGCCTGCTTGCAGGACGCCCTGTGCAGGTGCAATTCACGCCGCATTTGATGCCGTTTAATCGTGGTATCCTAGCGACAGTTTATGTGCGCGGCGAAGCTCAGGCGATCTATGATGCGCTGGCCACGCGGTACGCGGATGAGCCTTTCATCGAGGTGCTACCTTTTGGCGCACTCCCCTCGACACGCTCGGTTGCAGGGTCCAACTACGTTCATATCGGCGTGACGGCGGACCGGATCGCAGGACGGGTGATCGTTGTCGCGGCGCTTGATAACCTGTGCAAAGGCTCGTCCGGTCAGGCGATGCAAAACGCAAACTTGATGCTCGGAAACGACGAGACGGCTGGTCTGCTTTTGGCGCCGGTCTTCCCGTAAACCGAAACCTGTCGCGAGGGCTGGATGAAAAGTCTGAAGAAAACACGCCGAATTCAGGTGCTTATTGTGGCATCCTTGGCGCTGGCCGTGTCGGCGGCGTTGATTGGCTACGCGTTTCGCGACGGGATCAACCTGTTCCGATCGCCCTCGCAACTGGTCGAAAAAGCCCCCTCCGAAGCGGAGTATTTTCAGCTCGGCGGTTTGGTGAAAGAGGGATCGATTTCGGGGCTGGATGGCGTGCAGTTCAGCTTCGTGATCACCGACAATGCCGAGGAAATCCCGGTGCGCTATGTCGGCCGCGACCCACGGCCGGATTTGTTTTCCGAAGGCACGGGCACGATCGCCAAGGGGTATTACCGTGCGGGGGTGTTTGAGGCGGATGAGCTTCTGGCTAAGCACGATGAAAACTACATGCCGCGTGAGGTCGTCGACAGTTTGAAAGAGCAAGGCATCTACCAACCCGCTGACGAAGACGAAAGCGTGTCGTATTGACCAGCGCGCGCCGCGGTAGCGGGCTTTAACCAAATCTGCAGCACCTTCCCGATGGGAATTCGGGAAGGGTGCCATGCAAACAGTTCAAGAAATCGCTAGAGAAATTGTCGCGCGTGAGGGCGGCTATGTGAATGATCTCGCCGATCCGGGCGGGGCAACAAAATACGGCGTGACCATCGCGACGATGCGGCGGTTGGGGTTGGATTTGACGCGCGACGGTGTTGTGACCGAGGCTGATGTTCGAGCCTTGACCCAAGAACAGGCCGTGCAGATTTTCGTCACAGAGTATTTTGAGCGGACCGGTTTGGCGCGGCTTCCAGATAGCTTGCAAGCCACCGTTTTTGATATGTATGTCAACGCCGGATCAAACGCGGTGCGCATCTTGCAACGTCTTTTGAATGACATGGGTGAGAGCCTTGTCGTGGACGGAATGCTCGGCGGCTTGACCGTCGCGGCCAGCCACCGTGCCGCGCAGACAGCCCCGGACCATCTGCGAGATGCCTACGGGATTGCACGGCGCAACTACTATTATGCGCTGGCGGATGCGCGCCCGATGAGCCGTAAATACGCGCGGCGGCGCGATGGCGGCAAGGGCGGTTGGATCTTGCGCGCGGAGGAATTCATCGCGCCGAAATACCACCTCACGGAAGGGGCGCATCGCGCACGGGTGGCGTCATGGGCTTGATCGACAAAGTTCTGGGAGGTGCGGCCGCGACCGAAGCCTTGGGCCGTGCGGCGACATCGGTGGCGGAAGTTTTCAAGCCGAATGCGACAGCGCAGATGGCGAATTCGCACGAGGCGTATATCGCGTCTCTCTCGCAATATGGCACAGAGTTTTCTGTGGCGCGCCCTGGTATTTTTGACAGCGTTGTCAATGGCTTGAACCGACTTCCGCGGCCGTTTCTGGCCTTTGGGACATTGGGGTTATTCGTTTACGCGATGATTGATCCGGTCAGCTTTTCGCAAAGGATGGTGGGGCTTGGCTATATTCCAGAGCCGCTGTGGTGGCTGTTGGGGGCGATTGTGGGCTTCTATTTCGGGGCGCGTGAGGCGTTCCATTTTCGTGCGCAACCCAGTGTCGCGCCGCGTGCTGCAACTTCTCAAACTGATGCCACAGGCACGCAGGGTTCTCATCATTCTGTGTCTGGGGTTGGCGGCGATGTGCGCGGCGTGGATGGCCCTGAGGAAAATGAGGCGCTGATGGATTGGATGGTGCGGCACGGGCGCAAACCCGCCTCCTGAGGTCTTAAGGCCGCGCGGCCGTTCTCGCCGCCGCGCGGCGCTCACATCGCGCTTTCTTCCGGCTGCGACATCACGGCACGTTTTGCGGCCGCATCCGCCTTGGCCTTCCACGCACATCCGCATATGATCGCGCCGCGCATAGGAGGCTATCATGCTCGCAGAACTTGGCCATTTCGCCCTGATCCTCGCCTTTGGCGTGGCCATCATCCAGACGGTTTTCCCGCTTATCGGAGCGCATCAAAGATGGCGTAGCTGGATGGCGGTGGGCGATCCCGCGGCAACGGCGCAGTTCTTGCTTATCGCGGGCGCGTTTGCGGCGATTACCTATGCGTTCGTTACGTCCGATTTCTCGTTGCAACTCGTTTACGCAAATTCGCATACCGATAAGCCGATGCTCTATAAAATATCGGGTGTCTGGGGCAATCACGAAGGCTCCATGCTGCTTTGGGTGTTGATCCTCGCAGGGTTCGGGGCGGCGGCGGCGTGGTTTGGCGGCGACCTACCAGATAGCCTTCGTGCGCGCGTCTTGGGCGTTCAAGGTGCGATCGGGGTCGCGTTTTTGGCGTTCATTTTGTTCACGTCAAACCCATTTACCCGCATGGTAGAGCCCGCGTTCAACGGTCGCGATCTGAACCCGCTGTTGCAAGATCCCGGTCTCGCGTTCCACCCACCATTCCTCTACCTTGGCTATGTCGGCCTCTCGATGGCATTTTCCTTCGCGGTTGCGGCCTTGCTGGAAGGGCGCGTGGATGCCGCGTGGGCGCGTTGGGTTCGCCCGTGGACGCTTGCGGCTTGGATTTTCCTGACAATCGGCATCGGTTTGGGGTCGTGGTGGGCGTATTACGAGCTTGGCTGGGGCGGATTTTGGTTCTGGGATCCGGTCGAAAACGCGTCCTTCATGCCTTGGCTTCTGGCCGCCGCTTTGCTTCATTCCGCCATCGTCGTTGAGAAGCGGGAATTGCTGAAAAGCTGGACGATCTTGCTTGCGATTATGGCGTTCGGCTTCTCCCTGATCGGGACGTTTATCGTGCGGTCTGGCGTCATTACATCAGTCCATAGCTTCGCAAGTGACCCCGAGCGCGGGGTATTCATTCTTGCGATTCTGGGCGGTTTTGTGGGAGGCGCGCTGATCCTTTACGCCGCACGAGCCGGTGCGATGGAGGCGAAAGGCGTGTTCTCGATGGTGTCCCGCGAGAGTGCTTTGGTCGCAAATAATATCCTGCTCGCCGTCTCGGCGCTTGTTGTCTTCACGGGCACGATTTGGCCCCTGATTGCGGAATTGTTCTGGGCGCGCAAGCTATCGGTGGGCGCGCCGTTCTTCGAGCAGGCCTTCACCCCGTTCATGATCTTGCTCGCGATTATTCTTCCGATCGGGGCCGTTATGCCTTGGAAACGCGCCCAGCTTTCACGGGCAGTCAAACCTATGATGCCGGCTTTAGGGTTGGCGCTGGCGGTTATGGCGCTGATCTGGGCGATGGGGGCAAACCGCTCTGCGCTTGCGTTGTTCGGGGCGGGTTTGGGCTCGTGGCTGGTCTTTGGCGCACTGACGGAGTTGTGGCTGCGTGCAGGTCGGACACCTGCGCGGCTGATGCGCTTGCCGCGCGCGGATCTCGGAAAAGCCTGTGCGCATGGTGGGCTCGGCGTGTTGTTCATCGGGGTTGCCTTGTTGATGGCCTGGGCCACCGAGGACGTGCGCGTCGCACAGATTGGCGAGCCATTCACTGTGTCAGGGTTCGAGATCACGCTCGACAGCGTCGATCAGGTTCAAGGCCCGAATTATGTGTCGGTGATGGGGACACTTTCCGTGCGTCGCGATGGCGAGCTGCTCACCGTGTTGCAGCCCGAGAAACGGAACTATCCCGTGCAAGCGATGCCAACCACAGAGGCCGCAATCGATAACGGGTTCTGGCGCGATATTTATCTGGTGATTGGGGATGCTCAAGAGGGCGGCGGATGGGCTGTGCGCAGCTATATCAAGCCGTTCACCAATTGGATTTGGGCGGGTATTTTGATCATGTCGTTTGGCGGGTTCTTGAGTTTGACCGATCGGCGGTACCGCGTTGCGGCAGGCGCGCGCAAAGCTGCAAAACTGCAACCGGCGGAGTGACTATGTTCAGATATCTTGCGCTTGTCCTGTTGTTGGCGTGGCCGGCCTTCGCGGTCGAACCGGATGAGGTTCTGGCAGATCCTGCGTTGGAATTGCGCGCGCGCGATATCGGGCAGATGCTGCGGTGCCCTGTGTGCCAAGGCGAGAATATCGACGAATCTAACGCCGAGGTTGCCAAGGATTTGCGGGTTCTGGTGCGCGAGCGGCTGGTCGCGGGCGATGAGAATTGGGAAGTCATCACCTATGTCACAGATCGCTACGGGGAATATGTTTTGTTCGAGCCGGAGGCGAAGGGCTTCAACCTGATCTTGTACTGGCTTGGGCCGGTCGCGCTTGTTTTGGCGATGTTGGGGGCTTTCGGGTTCATCCGTGGTCGTCGCAACACGGCAAGTCCGAAGGCGCTGACGCCGGAGGAGCAGGCACGGATCGACGAAATCCTGCGCGAGTGACGCTGTGTTCCGGTTTCGCCTTGCCCTGCCAGAGGTAATGTGAGGGGAAACGGGAGGAACAGATGAGCTTCGAAACTATCCGATACGAGCTGCATGACGGCATCGCGCAGATCACTTTGGCGCGGCCCGCCGTGATGAATGCGCTCAATACGCAAATGCGCACCGAGATTACGGACGCTATGACGCAAGCCGCTAGGGAAGCGCGCGTCGCAGTGTTGACGGGGGAGGGGCGTGCGTTTTGTTCTGGTCAAGATCTTGCGGACGGCGTGCGTCAGGGTGGTCTGGATTTTGAGCGCACGCTGCGTGACGAATATGAGCCGATGCTCAAATCGATTTACGACTGCCCGATCCCAACGATTTGTGCCGTGAATGGTCCTGCTGCGGGTGCGGGCGCCAATCTCGCGTTGGCTGCGGATGTTGTGATCGCCGCGCAAAGCGCGTCCTTCGTGCAGGCCTTCACGCGCATTGGTTTGATGCCCGATGCGGGCGGCACCTATTGGTTGCCGCGACAAATCGGTTTCTCGCGCGCGATGGGGCTCGCCCTGTTCGCCGATAAAATCATGGCGGATCAGGCGGCGGAATGGGGTATGATCTGGGAATCCTTGCCCGATGATGCGTTCGAGGCAGGGTGGAAAGCGCGCGCGGCACATTTGGCAAACGGCCCGAGTGTCGCTTACGGGGCGATCAAAGAAGCCCTCCGCGGCTCGTTTGAGCGTGATTTGCCGCAACAGCTCGAACTCGAGGCCAAATTGCAGGCCAAATGCGGGGCGACTGAAGATTTTATGGAAGGTGTTACGGCCTTTTTGCAAAAACGCCCCGCCGCTTTCAAAGGCAAATAGGCACGAGCTGTGATGAAAGAAGGGCCGGAGAGTACTCTCC
The DNA here is from genome assembly GCF_042466415.1 of Albirhodobacter sp. R86504. Lineage (NCBI taxonomy): Bacteria > Pseudomonadati > Pseudomonadota > Alphaproteobacteria > Rhodobacterales > Paracoccaceae > Albirhodobacter > Albirhodobacter sp. R86504. The sequence continues at coordinate 2,770,378 of NZ_JAXHCH010000002.1, forward strand.
GGCCCTTTTAAGTTGAACGGCGCGATAAGCGATCAGCGCGCAGCTTCGATCATCGCGTAGAGTTTCATCGTGTCTTTGTTGAAGTTACGGATACCTTCTGCGACTTTCTCGGTCGCCATAGGGTCCTCGTTCATCATCCAACGGAAATCGGCCTCATCCATCGGAATAGCCGCCATACCCGTGGCCTTATCGGCCGAGAGGCACACTGGCAGATCGCCCGTCGCGGCTTGCAACTCATTTAGCAAGTCCGGCGAAATCGTCAGACGGTCGCAACCCGCAAGCGCTTCAATCTGCCCGATGTTGCGGAACGACGCGCCCATGACGATCGTGTTGATGCCGTTGGATTTGTAATAGTCGTAGATCTTACGCACCGACAGCACGCCCGGATCTGTTTCTTGGGTGTAGCCATCGACGCCCTCGGCCTTTTTATACCAATCGGTGATGCGGCCAACGAAGGGCGAAATCAAGAACACGCCCGCATTGGCGCAGGCCACGGCTTGCGCGAGCGAGAAGATCAGCGTGAGATTGCAATTGATGCCTTCGGCTTCCAAAATCCGGCCTGCCTCGATACCTTCCCATGTGGCGGCGAGTTTGATGAGGATGCGATCTTTCGAGATCCCGCGAGCCTCGTACGCCGCGATGATTTGGCGCGCTTTCGCAACAGAGGCTTGCGTGTCGAACGACAGGCGCGCATCGACTTCGGTCGACACACGGCCGGGCACCAGTTTCGAAAGCTCTGCGCCGACAGTGACTGTCAGGTCATCTGCAATCGCCATCGTATCGCCGCCCTTCGCGACAGCCGCATCGAAATGCGCCTTGAACGCATCGGACTGTACCGCTTTGAGAACGATCGAAGGGTTGGTCGTGCAATCTTCCGGCGTCAGGGCTGCGACGGCATCAATATCACCGGTATCAGCGACGACGATGGAAAGCTTGCGGAGTTGTTCGAGTTTGGTGGTCATGGTCGATCCTCAAGGCTGTGTCCGATGGACTCGGGGTCATGTGGGGTCATCTCTCCTATGCGGCACGGCACGCAGCGGGTCAACATGAAGGGATGTTTTGCGGTGTTATCCGTCACAGATCGTTTGGAGAGCGATCCAATCGGAATCCTCCAAAACGGGTTCCGGCGCGGGCGCACCTTTGAAGGGATCGGCCTCGATCAACGATAAAACGCTCTCTCCCGTCGGGTCGATCGAATAAGCGTAAGGCGTGGACGACACACCGACTTTGGCGAATTCCGCGAGCAGCGCTTCTAGGCGAACGGCGTCCAGTTTAGGTGTGTGATTGTCCATGCCGCGCAGAAGGAATTCCCCGTAGCCGCGCAACGAATCCGGCGGGACTTCCCCCGTGGTCAAAAGATCGAACGCGGCGCCAAATCCCGCCCAGTCGAGCAAGCTGACGAGCGGGTCTTGTTTTTCGGCCTCAAGCTCGGCGGTGATAATATGCCCCGCGACAACCTCCGGCGTGTCTTGCGTGACGAGCAATGGCAAGCCCACCGCGACGACCCGCCCCGGAAGGCGGCGCACGCCGTTTAACGCTTCGGGCAGGATCGAGATCTCGTCTGCGCCCTTCAACCGCTCTGCAAGACGGGCAAGGGCGGCGTCGCCTTGCACGCTATGACACGGCGTGCCCGTCAGGGTCGTCAGATCCGCGAGCGCTGCGTGGCCGAGCTCAATGCGGTTCGCGAAGGGGGCGACATCCGCGACATGGCGGGTGGTCGCACCGGGCAACCACAAAATCGCGAACAGTGCAAAAACCCCTGCCGTCCCCATCCCGATACGCGTGCGGAGGCGCCCGGGGTGGGGGCGGCGGCTTTCGATCTTTGCTTGAACCTTCTCGATCGCGCCGATCATCGTCGTATCGTCGATCTCGAGTTCCTCATCCTGATCTGCCCCGTCTTCGGGTTTTGAGGGCGCAAATCGTGCGGGGATCTGGTTGGGGTTCAGGCGGGTGAGGGCGGGCAACGACCAGTGCGTCAAAGCACGGGCGGACCGTTCGTCAGAGATGACGATCGTGGCCTCACCAAAGGACACGATGACATCACGGCGCTGCGTCTTGGCGTTCTCGCGCCAGACGCCCGAACATTCGAGCCTTTGAAATTCGGGAAGCGCGGTCATGTGCCTGTATAGGTATCCTGGTCGTCGGGGGCCGTTTCGGCTTTTATAGCGTTTCCATCACGATAGCGCACGTAGCGTTGGGGTCAACTCGCGGATACGGGGAAGACGGGGCGGGGAGACGAATTCCGGCGGACGCCCGCCCGCGCGCCCGTAAGGGATAGCTTCTCACAGTCCCCGAATGAAGTTAGGATAAGGAATGATTATCTCGCGCGGTCGCCGCTACATCTTCGTGCATATTCCCAAAACGGGCGGCACCGCTTTAAGCCTCGCGCTTGAGGCGCGAGCGATGGCGGATGATATCTTGATCGGTGACACGCCAAAGGCAAAACGGCGTCGCGGGCGGCTGAAAAACCTGACGGCGCAGGGGCGGATCTGGAAGCATTCAACCCTTTCCGATGTCATTGGGCTGATTACCCCGCAGGAAGCCGAGAGCTTCTTTACCTTCACGCTTGTGCGTAACCCTTGGGACCGGATGGTGAGCTACTATCATTGGCTCCAAGCGCAGAGTTTCGATCATCCCGCCGTGCATCTTGCGCAGGCGTCGAATTTTTCGGGCTTTTTAAACGCGGCGCATACGATCAGTTCGGTGCAGGCCGCGCCCTACGGCAGTTATCTGCGAATGAACGGGCGCGAGCACTGCTCCGCATTCTTGCGTCTTGAGCATCTCGCGGAGGATCTAGCGCCGGTGGAGGCGCATCTCGGTTTTGCATTGGGGCAGATCGCGCGGGTGAATGAAAGCGCGCGCGGGCGCGATTGGCGCGAATATTACACCGATGCAGATGCCGCATTGGTGCGGCGGATCTGCGGGCACGATATCGATCGGTTCGGATACGAGTTTTAGGCGCCGTGATGAGCCCATTGAGACGAAACAAAAAAGCCGGGCATGTTGCCCGGCTTTCTCGCGTTTTTAGGTAGGGTCTTTCACGCCGCGGCAGCTTTGCCCGTGCCGTAGCGGCCGTAGAAGCTCTCGCCCGTCGCTGCGAGATCGCGCAAAAGCTTCGGCGTGGTGAACCGCGCGCCGTAACGCGCCGTCAACCCGTCGCAGATTTCCACGGCCCGCGCCGCCCCGATGATATCGAGCCACGAGAATGGCCCGCCCGACCACGGCGCGAAGCCCCAGCCCAAGATCGCGCCGACATCGCCTTCGCGGATATCGGTGAGAACGCCGTCCTCAAACGCGCGGACGGCCTCCAACACTTGCGCCATCAACAGGCGGTGCTGGGCCTCATGCAACTCTGGCTGGGTATCGGAGAGGGGGTATTGCGCCGCCAAACCATCCCAAAGCCCTTGGCGCTTGCCGCCCGCGTAGGTGTAGAACCCCGCATCCGCTTTCTTGCCCAGACGCCCTTGATCGGCCATCCAGAATACCACCTCGTCCACCGCACCATCCGGATAGGCATCGCCCATCGCGGCCTTGGTCGCCTTGGCGATTTTCACGCCCAGATCAATCGAGGTTTCGTCAACCAGTTGCAGAGGCCCAAGCGGCATCCCGACGAGTTTCGCCGCGTTTTCCACAAGAACCGGGCTCACCCCTTCCGCCACCATCCGCATTCCCTCGTTGATGTAGGGGATGATGCAACGGTTGGCGTAGAAGAACCGCGCGTCATTGACGACGATCGGCGTTTTGCGGATTTGGCGCACGAAATCGAGGGCCTTTGCGACGGCAACCTCGCCTGTCTCGCGGCCTTTAATGATCTCAACGAGGTTCATCTTATCGACCGGCGAGAAGAAGTGGATCCCGATGAAATTATTGGGGCGCGAGGACGCTTTCGCCAGATCGGAGATGGGTAGCGTCGAGGTGTTGGTTGCGAAGATCGCATCCGCCCCGATCACGGCCTCGGCCTGCGCGGTGACGCCTGCCTTGACTTTGGGGTCTTCGAACACGGCTTCCACGATCAAGTCGCACCCTTCCAGCGCGCTATAATCCGTGGTCGCTGTGATCCGCGCGAGCACTTCATCTTTCTTCTCAGGCGTGACCTTTTTGCGTGAGATCCCCTTGTCGAGAATGCCCGCCGCATGGGCTTTGCCACGATCCGCCGAGTCTTGCGCGGCGTCGATCAAGACGACTTCGATCCCTGCGTTGGCCGAGACATAGGCAATCCCTGCGCCCATCATGCCAGCGCCGAGAATACCAACCTTTTTCACCGTCTGATCGGCGACTTTCGGACGGTTCGCCCCCTTCTCCAACGCCTCTTTGTTGATGAACAAAGACCGGATCATCGCCGTCGAGGAAGCGTTCAGCAAGACATTCGTAAACCAGCGCGCCTCAATTGAGAGGGCGGTATCAAAGGGCACCAACGCGCCTTCATAGACTGCGGACAGCAAAGCTTTGGCGGCGGGATAGACACCCATCGTCTTGCCGTGAACCATCGCCGATGCGCCGACGAAAGTCATAAATCCGGCCGGATGATAGGGCGCGCCGCCGGGCATCTTAAAGCCCTTCGCATCCCACGGCTTAACAAGATCCGCATCCTTCGCGGCGAGAACCCACGCGCGCGCGGCGGCGACAGGGTCGGCAACAACCTCGTCAATGATGCCTGCGGATTTCGCCGCAGCCGGGCTGGACAGCTTGCCTTCCAACAAGAAAGGCGCGGCCATCATTGCGCCCATTTTGCGCGCGAGTCGTGTCGTGCCGCCCGCTCCCGGGAAGATACCGACCATGATCTCCGGCAGACCGATTTTGGCCTTCGGGTTCTCGGCGGCGAAAATCCGGTGCGTCGCGAGGGGAAGCTCCAACCCGATGCCCAAGGCTGTGCCCGGAAGGGCCGCCGCGATCGGCTTGCCGCCTTTCAGCGTTTTCGGGTCCATGCCGGCGCGTTCGATCTTGCGCAAGATGCCATGCATCCGCATGACGCCCTCATAAAGACCTTTTGCGCCGTCCTCATCGCGCATTTTCGCGATCACGTTGAGATCCATCCCGCCGGCAAAATCTTTCTTGCCCGACGTGATGACGATGCCCTTAACAGCCTCATCGGCCAAGGCTTTGTCGATCATGCTGTCGAGAAGGGCAAACCCCTCCAAGCTCATGACATTCATTGATTTGTTCGGCACATCCCAAGTGATTTGTGCCACGCCATCCGCGCCGAGGTCATAGGTGAAATCAGTCATATTGTCCTCCTCAGACACGCTCGATGATGGTGGCCGCACCCATGCCGGATGCGATGCAAAGTGTAGCGAGGCCGGTGCTCAGATCGCGGCGTTCCAACTCGTCGAGAAGCGTGCCGATGATCATCGCGCCCGTTGCGCCCAAGGGGTGTCCCATCGCGATGGAGCCGCCGTTGACGTTGACTTTATCGTGGGGGACGTCGAACGCCTGCATGAAGCGCAAAACGACCGATGCAAACGCCTCGTTGACCTCAAACAGGTCAATGTCATTGATGCTCATCCCGCTATCGCGCAGGATTTTCTCGGTGACCGGAACCGGACCAGTCAGCATGATCGTCGGATCGGTGCCGATTTTGGCGGTCGCGCGGATGCGGGCGCGGGGTTTGAGGCCGTGCGCGATACCAAACTCTTTCGATCCGATCAGCAGCGCGGCCGCACCATCGACGATGCCCGACGAGTTCCCCGCGTGGTGGATGTGGTTTACCGCCGCGAGGTGCGGATATTTCAGCATCGCAACCTTATCGAAACCGGGCATCACCTCGCCCATGTCCTTAAACGCAGGTTTGAGGCCGGCGAGGCCCTCCGCAGTGGTTTCCGGGCGCATATATTCATCGCGGTCCAGAATCACGACGCCGTTTTGATCGATCACGGGCACGATGGATTTGGCAAAGCGGTTGTCGGCCCAAGCCTCGGCCGCGCGGCGCTGGGATTCCAGCGCGAACGCGTCGGCTTGCTCGCGGGTGAACCCGTATTCAGTCGCGATGATATCGGCCGAAATGCCCTGAGGGACGAAGTAAGTCTTCATCGCGAGCGACGGATCAACGGCAATCGCCGCCCCGTCCGACCCCATCGCAACGCGGCCCATCATTTCCACGCCACCTGCGATATAGGCTTGGCCCGCGCCGCCGCGAATTTGGTTGGCGGCAAGGTTCACCGCCTCCATGCCCGACGCGCAGAATCTGTTGATCGCGAGGCCGGGGATGCGCTCGTCCAGATCGGACAGAAGCACGGCCGACCGCGCAAGGCATCCACCTTGCTCGCCCACTTGGGTGACGTTGCCCCAAATCACATCCTCAACCGCATGGCCTTCCAAACCGTTGCGCGCTTTCATCGCATTCAACAGACGCGCTGAGAGCGCAACGGAGGTCACCTCATGCAAGCTGCCATCCTTGCGACCTTTGCCGCGCGGTGTGCGGGCGGCGTCATAAATATATGCTTCGGTCATAGATCCTCCTCAGGCCCGATCCGACGGATTGCCGGGCATCAAATCATAGGGGTGTTGCCAGCCGGGCAGGGCGCTGATGCGATCCAGCCAAGCCGAAATATGGGGGTACTGCGTGCGGTCAAACCCGAAAGGTTCGGGATAGAAAAGGTAACCGCAGCAGGCAAAATCCGCGAGGGAAGGGGCATCGCCCACCATCCAGTCGCGGTGATCAAGATGGGTGTTCAACGTCTTGAGCGCGGTATCTACGCGGCCCGATAGCCACGCAATCGCCTCATTGGGGCGTTTGTCTTCGGGTAGGAAGTTTTTCAAAAACCGCAGGCCGCCTTGCTGGCCCGATCCTTTTTGCGCATCCCAGAACATCCAGCGCATCATCTCGTCTTCATCCGCCGCGAGGAATTTGCCGGTCTTGCGGGCAACATATAACTGGATCGCGCAGCTTTGCGTCAGGGTTTTGTCCCCGTCGACCAAGGCGGGCACTTCACCCATCGGATTAATCGCGAGATATTCAGGGGTGCGCGCGCCACCGTTGAAAAAGTCGACGTAGACAGGCTCGAACGGATAACCGCTCAGCGCCATCGTCAGCGCCGCTTTGTAAGCGTTGCCGCTTTCCCCAAAACAATAGAGTTTCGCCGTCATGACTTCCTCCTCAAGTCGATGCCCGCTCAGAGCTATGATGCCACAGGTTTACCCGCACGTAATCCCCCCGCCAGAGCTAAGCCGCCACGTCACTCGCTGAATGACGGCACGTCACATCTCGAAGGCTCCGGCGGGCGAGCCCCGTCAGGCCTTGCGCGCGGTCAGTTCCGCTTTGAACAAACGCAGGCGGTGCGGGAATTTCTCTTCGTCCAGAACCGAATTGAAATGCTCGAACACAAAGGTCAGCGCCTCATCTGGTGAGAGGTCAGCGTCTTTCGCAAAGCTTTGCAGGCGGCGATACGCGTCGTTCGTCATCGCAACCGGAAATCGGCGGGTGAGGCGCAGGCGTTTGGGCATCTGTGTGATCCTGTCGTCGTATCCGGATAAGGGCGAAAGACTCGCCCAAGGAAACTCTAGCCCTGATTTTATCACGGCGCTATCAACTTGCGGGCAAGAAATTTTGAATTTCAAAGGGTTGAATTTGTCGCACGGAGCACCGCGCGAAAATGAAAAAGGCGCGGTTTCCCGCGCCCTTTCTAGATCATATCACATCGCGCAGATTAGAACTGATCCGCCGCCAGCGCCATCACAGGGTCCGCGCCGCTCTCGATGCGGGCCAAGTGCATCGCGCAAGCGGGCAGTTGGCGCGCCATGTAATAGCGACCGGTGGCGATTTTGGTCTCGTAGAAGGCCTTGTCCGAGGCGCCATTCGCAAGCGCCACATGCGCGGCCTTCGCCATGCGTGTCCACATCAGGCCGAGGCAGACATGCCCCATCAGATGCATGAAGTCATTGCTTCCCGAGAGGGCCGCATTGGGGTTCTTCATCCCGTTTTGCATGAAGAACATGCCCGCCGACTGCATCTGTTTGGAAGCGACCTTCAGCGCCTCGGTGAACGGGGCCATCGCCTCATCGCCCTCATGCGCCTTGCATTCCGCCTTCACCATCTCGAAGAACGCCATCACATGCTTACCGCCATCCGCAGCCAGCTTGCGACCGACCAGATCAAGCGCCTGCACGCCGTTCGCGCCCTCATAAATCATGGCAATACGGGCATCACGAACGAATTGGGACATGCCCCATTCCTCGATGTATCCGTGCCCGCCGTAGACTTGCTGCGCGGCGACGGCCGTTTCGAAGCCTTTATCCGTCAAGAACCCCTTGATGACGGGGGTCATCAGCGAAATCAGACCTTCGGCTTCGGCGTCGTGGTTCTTATGCGCGCGGTCAATCAGGCTCGCGCCCCAGAACGTGAACGCACGAGCGCCCTCGACGAAGGACTTTTGATCCATCAAGCTACGACGGATGTCAGGATGCACGATCAACGGATCCGCAGGGCCGTTCGGATTTTCTACGCCCGTCACGGCGCGGCCTTGCAGGCGGTCTTTGGCGTAAATGACCGCGTTTTGGTAGGCGGCTTCGGCCACCGCATAGCCTTGCAGGCCCACGCCCACACGCGCCTCGTTCATCATTGTGAACATCGCGCGCATACCCTTGTGGAGATCGCCCAGCAGGTAACCCTTCGCGCCGTCATAGTTCATCACACAGGTCGCGTTGCCGTGGATGCCCATTTTCTCTTCGATCGCGCCGACCGACACCGCGTTACGATCCCCGAGGGTTCCGTCTTCGTTTACCTCGAACTTGGGAACGATGAACAACGAGATGCCCTTCGTGCCCTCACCGCCGCCCGGCGCCTTCGCGAGGACGAGATGGATGATGTTTTCTGCCAAGTCATGCTCACCCGCCGAGATGAAAATCTTCTGACCGGTGATCAGATAGCTGCCATCGTCTTGGGGCTCGGCCTTGGTGCGCATCAATCCCAGATCGGTGCCGCAGTGCGGTTCGGTCAGGTTCATCGTGCCTGTCCAGTCGCAGGTCACCATCTTGGGAAGGTAGGTCGCCTTTTGCGCATCGGTACCATGGGCGTGAATCGCGGAATAGGCGCCATGCGTCAGGCCCTGATACATGTTGAACGCCATGTTCGCGGAGACAAACATCTCCCCCACGGCGGTCGCAAGGACGTATGGCATGCCTTGGCCGCCATATTCAGGATCACAATCAAGGGCCGTCCAGCCGCCCTCTTTCATCGCGGCGAAGGCTTTGTCGAACCCCTTCGGGGTGCGGACGGTGCCGTTTTCGAGAACGCAGCCTTCGGCGTCCCCCGTCTTGTTTAGGGGTGCGAGGATGTCGGACGAGACCTTACCCGCGGCTTCTAAAACCGCTTCGGTAAACTCGGCCTCCATTTCCTCAAAACCTGCGATATCGGCTTTGGAGACTTCCAAAAGCTCATGCAGGACAAATTGCATATCTTTGACTGGGGCGCTGTAGCTAGGCATTTCTCTCTCCCGTTTTCGGGTTAGTCCCCAGCGGCTACCTTGGCGCGCACTGCGGCTTCACCCATCTCGATCTGATCATTCAACTCGGCGATCGCCGCATCCAACTCGTCGCGTTGGCGCGTCATCTCGTCGAGCCTCTCACGAGCGACCTTCAGCGTTTCCACCATTTGCAGGTGCTGCTGATCGCCCAAGTCGTACATATCCAGAAGCTGCCGAATTGATTCGAGGCTGAACCCGAAGCGCTTGCCCCGCAAGATCAACTTCAGCCGCGCACGGTCGCGCCGTGTAAACAGGCGCTTTTGCCCTTCGCGGATCGGAAACAGCAGCTCCTTCGCTTCATAAAAGCGCAAAGTCCGTGGCGTTACATCATACGCATCGCACATCGCGCGGATTGTCATCACATCGTCGTTCATAGTCACCTCTCAGGGTCGCGTTAGGGTCGGGCGGAGTGCTGAAAAAGGTGAACTAAAGACATCTTACAAGTGAAGTTGACGTGAACGTCACTGTAACGTGGCGTCAAAAAAAGAATGACGTAATGTCAGCAAATAAGCCGATGCAAGTTCGAAATATTCTTGCATTAATCATTACTCGAAACGGCGGGAGCCTGCTACATGCAGACCGCTTCGGATACCTGCTCGGCGCCAGTCGACGCGCTCACGATGACTATCCATCACGGATCGTCGAAAGGTGCAACATTGGCAATCGGGTCGCGTTAGCGGGGCCAATTACCTCTTAAGAAGTGTAATTCCGCCGTCTCAAGCCATTTTTGAACTTATGTCATTGGGCGATTGGGGCGACGGGTCAAATGTATGTCACGCATTGTTGTTGCCGTTAAGTGGACATTTACCCCCGATTGTCACCAAAGCATCGACAATTCACCCGCTACGAGATGCCCATTTTTTGTGCAACTTCGGAGCGGAGCTGACGTAAGTCCTCAATCGAGGCGGCGAGTTCGTCTTGTTGCCGCGTTAATTCGGCCAGTTGCCGGTCAGCCATTTCAACCCAAGCAATGCCTTGGGCGCTCGTGCCTTCCTTGCCGTAGAGCTCGAGCCACTGCCGGATTTCCTCCAGTGAGAAGCCGAACCGCCGCCCGCGCAGAATCAATTTCATACGCGCCACCTCACGGGGCCCGTAAAACCTGGCGCGACCTTCGCGTTGAGGCGAGAGCAGCTCGATATATTCATAGTAGCGTAACGTGCGCGGCGTCGCATCGAACATCGCACACATCTCTTTAAAACTGATCTTTTCGCTCATTCGACGTCTCCTCTTGCCAAGACGCTATCGCGCCCGCGCGCGTAGCTCAAGATACCTGCGGCGCGCAGGGCGGGTTGAACCGCTTGAGGTCGCGATTAATTGTGCCCTAGAGTGACGCGGTGTGATCCGCGCGAGAGGCGTCAGATCCCGAGGAGGAGAGTCGACATGGCCCCGAACGCCCCCGAAGTGCCGCAATTCACGGATTTGAGTGCGCTTTCCGCCAAAGATCAGGGAAAAGATCCGGAGGCGTTGATGCAAAGCGCGCGCTCATGGATTGAGGTGATCCCGCATTCCAAAGCGTTAGGGATGCGACTGGATGAGTTGGTCAATGGGACGGCTGAAATATCGATGCCATACGATACGCGGTTTATCGGCGATCCCAATACGGGGGTCATCCATGGGGGCGCGGTTTCGGCGTTGATGGATACGTGCTGTGGGGCGGCGGTGATGTCGCATCCCCTTGCCACGGGGGGCACAGCGACGATCGATTTGCGCATTGATTACATGCGCGCGGCCGTGCCGTTGCAAAGGATTACCGCGCGCGCGCAATGCTATCACGTGACGCGGTCGGTGGCGTTCGTGCGGGCCTTTGCCTATGACGACGACCGTGAAAACCCTGTCGCGGCGGCAACTGGCACGTTTACCTTCGTGCGAGCGGCGCGCCCGACCGACACGCCCCCATCAACGGATGCGGAGACTTCGGCATGAAACGTCCTGAACCTGTTCAAGTTATCAAGCAGCGCCGCGATGCGGCCCTCAAGGCGCTTGTCGATGGCGTTCCCTATATCGGTTTTCTCGGCATCGACTTCGACAGGCGCGGTGACGAGATCACGGCGATCTTGCCCTATGACGAGAAGCTGATCGGAAACCCGATGCTTCCGGCCTTACACGGGGGGGCGACGGCGGCCTTCATGGAGGTCACGGCTATCATCGAGCTGTCCTTTGCCTATCTGTGGGAGGACGTGGAGGCGGGCCGGATCGATCTGACCGATCCGGCCGCGTTGCCACGTTTGCCCAAGACGATTGATTTTACCGTCGATTATCTGCGATCCGGTTTGCCGCGTGATGCCTATGCGCGCGCGCGCGTCAATCGATCGGGGCGGCGCTACGCGAGCGTACATGTCGAGGCTTGGCAAGATAACCGCACGCGCCTGTTCGCGCAGGCAACGGGGCATTTTCTGATGCCGGATCGTGCGCCTCTTGAGGCAAGCTGAGGCGTGACACAGCCGGCGGCTTCGGCCATTCCTTCCCGCGCGATCACGCATCGTCGTGTGCTTGCGATTGCTGCGCCGATTGTTTTGTCCAATGTGACGGTGCCGCTGCTTGGGGCGGTGGATACGGGCGTCGTCGGACAGTTGGGCGCAGCGGCGCCGATTGGCGCTGTGGGGCTTGCGGCGGTGATCCTGACATCGATTTACTGGATCTTCGGGTTCTTGCGCATGGGCACCACGGGGCTTACCGCGCAGGCCGTGGGCGCGAAGACAGGGGCGGCCGCGCGCGATGAGGTCGCGGCAACCTTGCAACGCGCGTTGATGATTGCGCTCGCCGCGGGGATCTTGATGGTCCTCTTGCAGGTGCCGTTAATTGATCTCGCGTTCCGTATCGCCCCGGCGAGCGGCGAGGTGGAGGATCTCGCGCGCGCCTATCTCGCGATCCGGATTTGGGGCGCGCCTGCGACGATCGCGCTCTACGCCCTCAATGGCTGGTTGATTGGATCGGAACGCACCGGCGCCGTGCTGATGATTCAACTCGCGATGAACGGATTGAATGTCGGGCTGGATCTTCTGTTCGTGCTCGGGTTCGGATGGGGCGTGGAGGGGGTTGCGATCGCCACGTTGATCTCGGAGTTGGGCGGCGCGGCAATCGGCCTGTGGCTGTGCCGTGCGGCGCTATTCGTGCGACTTGGCGGGTTACTTGATGCGGTTGCGCTGCGCGAGATGGCACGGGTCAACACGGATATCATGATCCGCTCGATCCTGCTGCAGGCCTCTTTCACGAGCTTCATGTTTCTGGGCGCGGGGCAGGGTGATCAGACGCTCGCGGCGAACCAGGTGTTGATGCAATTTCTGTCGATCACGGCTTACGCGCTCGACGGGTTCGCCTTTGCGGCGGAAAGCCTTATCGGGCAGGCGGTTGGCGCGCGTGCGCCCGCGCAGGTGCTGCGCGCGGTGAAGGTCACGGGAGCGTGGGGTGTGATCGGCGCGGCGGGTCTGGGCGTCTCGTTTTTCATCGCGGGGCCGTGGATTATTGATCTGATGACGACCGCGCCTTTGGTTCGGGAAACCGCCCGCGAGTTTTTACCCTGGCTTGTGGTTGCGCCCTTGATCGGGGTGACGAGCTGGATGCTGGACGGCGTGTTTATCGGGGCAACGCTGACGCGAGAGATGCGCAATGCGATGGTCGTCTCCGCGCTTGTCTATGCGATGGCGGTGATCGTTCTTGAACCATTTGGCAATCACGGGCTCTGGGCGGCGCTTATGGTCCTGAACGCGGTTCGCGGGGCTACGATGTTTGCCCTGTTCCCGCGCGCGCTGCGCAAAGCGCAAGGCTCGCCATGAAAAAGGCGCGGGATTGCCCCCGCGCCCCAGATCTATAAAATTGAAGCCGCACTCACCGTGAGCGGACCATCCCCATGATTTCGTAGGTCTTTTCCAAAATCGGGCGGGCAATTGCGTCAGCTTGCGCAGCGCCCTTCCCCAAGATGCGGTCGATCTCGGCAGGATCTTGCATCAAGCGGTTCATCTCGCCCGAAATCGGGGCAAGTTGCGCCACAGCCAAATCCGCGAGGGCGGGCTTGAACGTGCCAAAACCTTGGCCAGCATATTCCGCAACCACATCCGCCGCCGTGCGATCCGACAAGGCGGCGTAAATGTTCACGAGGTTCTTCGCCTCTGCGCGGTCTTTAAGGCCGTCGATGGTCTCGGGCAGGGGCTCTGCATCGGTGGTCGCTTTGCGGATTTTCTTGGCAATCGTATCGGCGTCATCCGTCAGATTGATCCGGCTCGCATCGGAGGGATCGGATTTGGACATCTTCTTGGACCCGTCGCGCAAGCTCATCACGCGGGTGGCGGCGCCCTCAATCACCGGCTCTGGCGCCGGGAAGAATTCGACGCCGTAGTCATGGTTGAATTTGGCGGCGATATCGCGCGTCAATTCGACATGCTGTTTTTGATCATCGCCCACAGGCACTTCTGTCGTGTGATAGAGCAAAATATCGGCGGCCATGAGTGCGGGATAGGCATAGAGCCCGAGGCTCGCTTTCTCCGCGTTCTTGCCGGCCTTGTCTTTGAACTGCGTCATGCGGTTCATCCAGCCAAGTCGCGCGACGCAATTGAGCAACCACCCCAGTTCAGCATGGGCGCCGACCTGACTTTGGTTGAACAGGATCGATTTCGATGGATCTACCCCGGATGCGATGAACGCCGCCGCGGCTTCGCGCGTGGCGCGGCGCAGCTTCTCCGGATCTTGCCAAACGGTGATCGCATGCATATCGACGAGGCAATAGATCGTCTCGATCCCCTCGTCCTGCTTTTGCGCGAACCGCTTGAGCGCGCCGAGATAATTTCCCAGCGTAAGATTGCCAGAAGGCTGGATTCCCGAAAAAACCCGCCGTGTAAAATTGGCGTTGGGAAGGGCGCTGGTTGGGGTGGTATCCGTCATTTTATGCTCCGATCTACCCACCGTTGGACCGGTGGGGTGGAATTTTCATACGGGCTCGCTTATCGCTGTGGGAGAAGACCGCGTCAACTGACATAGAATGCGGATCGCCGCGCCGCCCGAGATGCGCGCGGAACAGGTTTGAAGGGCTAATGATGCGTGAAGGTTTCGATGTTTCGCCAGTGAACCCGCTGCCTCCGGTGGTGTGGCTTTTGCTTTTGCCGATTGTCGCGATCGAGGTCGTCGCGGCGCTCGCGGGCGTGGGGCTGGTCGGGGGCGGTAATGGAATTGCGTTTCGTCAGGAGATGTTGGCGAAGTTCGCCTATGCGCCTGATATGGGGCGCGCGATGATGGAGGTCGGGCAATGGCCGTTCGATTACATCATGCGGGGCGCGACCTATCCCTTCGTCCACGCGAGCTTCACCCATGCTATGATGGTCGGCGTGTTCATTCTCGCGTTGGGGAAGATGGTCGGTGAGGTGTTTGCCGGCTGGGCGGTGGCAGCGGTGTTCGTTGCGTCTGCGATTGTGGGGGCCATTGTTTATACCTTGGTGCCTGCGTCGAACATGCCGTTGATCGGCGGCTATCCTGCGGTTTACGGCTTGGTCGGCGCCTTCACTTGGCTGTTGTGGACGCGGCTTGGGATGGCGCATGCGAACCGGATGCGCGCATTTTCGTTGATTGGTATGCTCTTGGGCATCCAGTTGATTTTCGGCGTTATCTTCGGCGGCGGATGGGACTGGATCGCGGAACTCGCAGGTTTCGCCACGGGGTTTGGCCTGTCGTTCTTTGTTGCCCCGGGCGGGTTTGCCCGCGCGCTGGAGCGGTTGCGTCAACGATCCTAAACACGAACAAGGAGGCACGGATGGCGATCAAGGCGATCTTCTTTGATGTGAACGAGACGACACTGGATCTTGCGCCGCTCAAAGCCTCGATTGGGGCGGCGCTGGGCGGGCGCGAGGATCTCTTGCCGCTTTGGTTCACGACGCTGCTTCAATATTCCCTCGTCGACACGCTAACCCAAACCTACCGCGATTTTGCGGATGTGGGGGTCGCGACCTTGCAGATGATCGCGCAGAAATACGATGTGGCGTTGACGCGGGCGCAGGCCGAGGACGCGGTGCGCGACCCCTTCACCAAAATGCCTGCGCATCCCGATGTGATCCCCGCGTTACAAGAATTGCGCGCAAGCGGCGTGCGTCTCGTCGTTTTGGCCAATAGCGCGGCCGATGTGTTGGCGGCACAGTTTGAGTTCGCGCAGATCGCGCCCTATTTCGAGCGCGTGATCAGCGTCGAGGAGGTCAAAGCCTTCAAGCCTGACCCTCGCCCCTATCTTCACGCACTGAAAACACTTGATTTGCGGGCCGAGGAGGTGGCGATGGTTGCCGCCCATGCTTGGGACCTCGCGGGCGCGAAGAAGGTGGGGCTGCGAACGGTGTTCGTCGCGCGAAAGGGACAGGTGCTTTATCCGAATGCGGCGCGGCCTGATCATGTCATCCCGAGCTTTGCCGAGTTGAAAGCGGCATTGGCGCTGTAATCAAGGCATGAAAAAGGGCGCCGCGGCGCCCCTCATCCAACTTATGCGAGCCGCCGCATCAGCGGCTCCGTTTCATTGCCGTTTTGAAATCCGACAGGGCGAACGCGCCGATTTTGGTACCGAAGCCGAAATAGGTCACGATGGCCACGACAATCAAACCGAGCAGCGCGAGATATCGGATGCCCGACATTTTCAGCCAATCGCCCATCCCCCAAGCCAGCGCATAGCTGACCGCACCCATTACAAGGCTGGCCGCGATGATGCGCCAAAGCCGCTTGGCAAAGCGCGTATCAAAGGCCGCCGCTGGGCCCATCTGCCGCGAGCCGCGCCGTAGCTGCCAGACCATCGCCCAAGCCGCAACGGTCGTCGCCACAGGCGCCGCGAGATATCCGATCACGGGGGCGAGCCCGATCGCAAGCACCGCGTTCACCACCAGAGCCACCAGCGCATAGTTGAACGGAGAGCGCGTATTCTCACGGGCGAAGAACAGCGGTTGTAACACTTTTTGCATCACGAACGCTGGCAGGCCGAGGCCGTAAATCGCCACCGCCGCCGCTGTTGCAACGGTATCGGCATGGTCAAACCGGCCACGCTCATAAAGAACGGAGCAAAGCGGCAATGCAATGGCCACCAAGGCGACCGCCGAAGGCACAGTGAGCGCCAAGGCAAACTCACCCGCGCGCGAGAAGGAATATTGCCCGCCGCTGACGTCATCCGCGCGAAGTTTGCGCGAAAGGTCTGGTAGAAGAACAACGCCAATCGCGATCCCCACAACCCCGAGCGGCAATTGATAGAGGCGGTCCGCGTAGTTGATCCACGCGATTGCGCCCTCGAAATGCGACGCCACTTGCCGACCAACGAGCAGGTTTACCTGTACCACGCCCCCCGCCAGCATCGCAGGCCCCGCGACCCGCGCAAGGCGGCGGATGTCGGGTGTGATCCGTGGCAGGCGTGGCGTGAGGTTAAATCCGGCGCGGCGCGCAGCGATCCAAACCAGCGTCATTTGCGCGATGCCCGCGATCGGCACCGCCCATGCCAGCGCATCGCCAATGGCCCATCCGTTTCGCTCTGCGATCAGCATCGCGGCGACAAAGGTAATGTTGAGCAAAAGTGGCGCAGCCGCGGCGGCGGCAAAACGACCCGCCGCGTTGAGCACGCCCGACAGCAAAGCCGCGATCGAAATGAATAGAATGTAGGGGAAAGCAATCCGACCGAAGTCGACGGCGAGTGTGAAGCGTTCATCGGCCGCGAAGCCTGACGCCATCGCGTAAACCAGCCACGGCATCGCGAGCTGTGCGATCAGCGTCAGCGCGATCAGGATCGTCGCCAAGCCCGCCATCGCATCACGCGCAAACACTTGCGGATCTTCGCCACCCTCCAGTTTCTTCGAGAAAATCGGCACGAAGGCCATGTTGAAGGCGCCTTCCGCAAAGAAGCGGCGGAACATGTTTGGCAGAGAAAAAGCGACGAGAAATGCTTCCGCAACTGCGCCCGAGCCGAGATAGGACGCAATCATCACGTCACGAACAAATCCGAGGATGCGGCTAGCGAATGTCCATCCGCCAACCGTCAGAAACCCTTTAACCAACCGTATCGGCTGCATTTACCGTCCTGCTCTTTGTGCGCCCGCGTCAATCGCCTCGCGCAGTTTCTTTTCCAGCATCTCGCGTTTCGCTTTCGCGTGCAGTTTGAGGCCGAACATGTCTTTGACGTAGAACGTATCCACCACCTGTGCGCCAAAGGTCGCGATTACAGCGGAGGCAATGTAGATGTTGTTGCTCGCAAGCGTTCGCGTCAGATCATAGAGCAGACCGGGACGATCACGGGTATCAACCTCGACGATTGTATAAATCTCGGAGCCCTCGTTATCGATCATGATATGCGTGGGGAAGCGGAATTCGCGTTCGCGCTTCTTCACCTTATCGCGATCTTTCAGAGCGTCCCGTGCGACAACCTCGCCGCGCAGTGTTTTTTCGATCATCCCGCGCAGGCGCGTGAGTTTGCTGACCTCGTAGGGATGACCTTCGGCATCTTGAATCCAAAACACCGCCGTCGCGTAGCCGTCTTTTGACGTATAGGTTCTTGCGTCAACAATATTGGCGCCGACCAGCGCAAGCGCCCCCGCCAAGCGCGAGAAAATACCCGGATGGTCGACAAGCGCGAAGGCGGCGCGGGTGGCATCGCGGTCGACATCGGGATGAAGATCGATGCGGATCTCGTCATCTTTCAAGCCGCGCACGAGTTTGGCAAAGGTGACATGGGTCTCGGAGGGAAGCCCCTGCCAGTAGGTCGGATAGTGGCGCGCAAGCTCGGCCCGACGATCTTTTTGCTCCCAATCCTTAAGCGCAGCGCGCAGCGCCTTTTTCGCCTCATCCGTGCGCAACTCGCGATTGACGGCCTCCGCACCGCGTTCGAGCACCATCGTCGTCTCGGAATAAAGCTGGCGGAGCAAAACGGCCTTCCAATTGTTCCAAGTTCCCGGCCCGACGCCGCGAATATCGCAAACCGTCAACACCGTCAGCAAATCGAGGCGCTTTTTGGTCTTCACGAGCTTGGCGAAATCGCGGATCGTGCGGGGGTCAGACAAATCGCGTTTTTGCGCCACGTCCGACATCAACAGGTGATACCGCACCAGCCATTCCACGGTCTCGCTTTCTTCGGCAGAAAGGCCAAGTCGCGGTGCCACTTTGCGTGCGATTTGCGCGCCCAGAATTGCGTGATCTTCGGGCCGCCCCTTGCCGATATCGTGCAGGAGCAGCGCGACATACAGGACTTTGCGGTTAATTCCGTTCTTGAGGATTTCGGAGGAAAGCGGAAGCTCCTCGACCAGCTCTTCGCGCTCGATCTGTGCGAGCGTCGAGACCACCTGAATCGTGTGCTCATCGACCGTGTAATGGTGATAGACGTTGAATTGCATCATCGCCACAATCGGCTCGAACTCGGGCATAAACGCCGCCAGCACGCCAAGTTCGTTCATCCGTCGAAGGGCGCGCTCGGGGTTTCCATGTTTGAGCATCAGATCGAGGAAGATGCGTTGGGCCTCGCGGTCGTCGCGCATTTCGTCGTCGATCCGGTCGAGGTTGGCGGCCATCATACGCATCGCATCGGGATGGATCAGCATGCCCGTGCGCAGGGCTTCTTCAAAAATACGGAGGAAGTTGATCCGGTCCGCAAGAAAATCGGCCTCTGAGGTCACGTTGATCCGGCCAATGTCCTCGACATAAGGCGCGCGGAGCTTTTTCTTGCGGCGCAGCAGGCGTTGCAAGAGCGGGGCCTGCTTGACGTGCCGCGATTCCAGCCCCGCGAGGAAGATGCGCGTCAATTCGCCAACTTTGGTGGCCTCGCGGAAATAATCTTGCATGAAAATCTCGACATCGCGCCGTCCGGCCCGATCCTGATAGCCCATGCGCCGCGCGACTTCCGGCTGTTGATCGAAGGTCAACGTATCGGTTGCGCGCCCCGTGATCAGGTGCAGATGGCTGCGCACGGCCCATAGGAAATCTTCGGCGTGATAGAAGGCGGCGTGTTCTTCCGCGGTAAACACCCCGACATCGACAAGCTCAACGGCGCGGTCGACGCGGTGCAGGTATTTCGCGATCCAGTAGAGCGTTTGCAGATCCCGAAGACCGCCTTTGCCTTCTTTGACATTGGGTTCCAGAACGTAGCGCTGGCCGCCTTGGCGCTTGTGACGCTCGGCGCGCTCGTTAAGCTTCGCCTCGATGAATTCGCGGGCCGTGTTTGCAAAGAGCTCGGTCCACAAGGTCTCGCGCAGCGTTTGCGCAAGCGGGGCGTAGCCGCCGATGAAACGATGCTCCAACAGGGCGGTGCGGATGGTGTAATCCTCGCGGCCGAGGCGAACACATTCCGCAACCGTGCGCGAGCTGTGCCCGACCTTCAGTTTAAGATCCCACATCATATACAGCATCGTCTCGATCACGCTTTCAGCCCAAGGTGTGAGCTTCCACGGAATGAGGAATAGCAAATCGACATCCGAGGAGGGCGCCATCTCTGCGCGTCCGTATCCGCCAACCGCCAGCACCGCGAGCCGTTCGGTCTCGGTTGGGTTGGGGAGGGGGTGGATCACTTGCGTTGCGATGTCCAAAATCGCGAGAACCGTGCCATCTGTCAGCTGGGAATAGGCGCGCACCGTCTCGCGGGCGGCGCGCGGATGCGAGGCAAAATGCGCCTCGATCCCGATCATGGCCTCAGCGCGGGCCTCACCCAGCATCTTCACGCTCAACGCCCTGATCTCGCGTGCGTCGGCGCCATCTGGGATCGCGGCGCGGATGATCTGCGCGAAGTTCGGGCCGAAGATCGCATGCGCGTCCGGGTGCTGCGGCGGGGGAGGGAGGCTGTCACCTTGCCTGCTGGCGAGCTGTGCGCTCAGGTCGTCCCCTTCACGCGCGGCTGCGGGGATATTTGCGGCTTTGGGAGTGGTGTCAGTCACGGAACGCCTACCTCAATGAAAAAGGGCGGGCCCAAGGCCCGCCCTCTCAATAGCGTGTAAATCGGCGTGTTAGAACCCCGCGCCACCAAACGAACGCGGCGCTGCCTCAACAATCACGGCTTGGCCGTTGCGGATCTCGGCAATCGCCAGCCCGCGCTCGTTGCTGCCATCCGAGCGGAAGCGGAACACGCCGCTCACGCCAACAAAACCGGCGTTCTGGGTCAGGGAACCTTGCGTGAAGGCATCACTTCCGCGGGTTTTTGCAAGCGCTGCGATGGCGGAGATACCGTCATAGGCGAGGCCCGAAAGCGCATGCGGGCTTTCGCCGTAGGCGGCTTGGAAGCGCGCCTCATAGGCCTGCGTCAAGTTCCGATCGGGCATTGCGAACCAACCGCCCTGAAGGCCAGGGAGTTGCATTGCAGCCGCAGGAATATCCCAGCGCGTCAGGCCGATCAGCTGCGGATTGGGCGATGTGACTCCCTTCGCATTGAGTGCATCCGCAAGGAACGGGAGCACGTCATCGGTGTTTGAGGTGATGAACACCGCATCCGCCCCGGCAGAGGCCGCAGTCGCGATTTTCGGCGCGGCGGTGCTGACACCGTCTTGCGAGCGCGGGAAGGATGTGCGCCCAGCGAGGCTTGCGCCCGCGCGTGATACGGCCGCCTCGATCGCGCGTGCACCTGCCTCACCGGCAGGTGTTTGTTCGCTCACGACATGAATGCGACGCTTGCCTTGTTTTGCCGCGTAGCTCGCGAGACGTGTCGCGGTATTGGCAAAGGTCGGCCCGAGCACGAAGACGTTTCCGCCCGCGATATCCGTGTTGTTCGAGAAGGCGAGCACATTCACGCCGCGCGGCGCAACCGCCACGCCTGCCGCATTCGCGGCCTCGCCATGCAGCGGCCCAAGGATGATTTTCGCGCCCTCATCGACGGCTTGATTGGCGACTTGTGCCGCCTGCGCAGAGCTGCCGCCGGTGTTATAGACGCGCAGATCGATGTTTACGCCTTTCTGGTCGGCAACGGCGAGTTCCGCGGCAAGGCGGAGCTGACGCGCCAGCAGCGCTTCGCCCGGATTGGCGGTTCCGCCAGGAACGAGGAGGGCGACTTGCACGGGCGTCGAAGGGTCAGTCTTTTGCCCTGATCCGCCGGAACTCGACATGGCGCCGGGCGCGCATGCGACGAGGGCCATTGTCGAAAGTGCTGCGGTGATTCGAAGCAAAGGCTTGCGGGCATTGCGTAAAACAGCAAACATGAACGGGGCCTCTTGGTGATTGAAACAGGGGGCTAGGCCTCGGACCCTATGCGGTCCGTGGTGCAAAGTAAACGCGGCGCTTGCCGCCAGTTCGGACCAGACGGGATCACTATGCAAGATGCAACCGACGCAGGCGAAACATCGCCTGATGCGACACTCTGGCAGGCAAACCCCCGCGCAATTGTCGCGGGGTTACATTTTATCGCCACGCCGATTGGTGCGGCCCGCGATATCACATTGCGGGCGTTGGATTTGCTGGCGGGGGCGGATGTTATCGCGGCGGAGGATACGCGGACGTTGCGGCATCTTATGGAAATCCACGGTGTCCGTCTGAACGGCAGATACGTTATTGCCTACC
Source organism: Albirhodobacter sp. R86504 (assembly GCF_042466415.1). NCBI lineage: Bacteria > Pseudomonadati > Pseudomonadota > Alphaproteobacteria > Rhodobacterales > Paracoccaceae > Albirhodobacter > Albirhodobacter sp. R86504. The sequence goes on from NZ_JAXHCH010000002.1 coordinate 2,792,301, forward strand.
ACGATCACAACGGCGCGGAGGCACGGCCCCGGATTCTGGCGGCGTTGGCGGCGGGGAAATCGGTGGTGTACGCATCCGAAGCGGGCACGCCTTTGGTCGCCGATCCCGGGTACCAATTGGGGCGCTTGGCGATTGATAACGGCTATCCGGTGTTTGCGGCGCCCGGCCCCTCGGCCGTTCTGGCCGCGTTGACGGTATCCGGATTGCCCTCCGACCGGTTCTTGTTCGCAGGCTTTCCGCCCAACACCGCCAGTGCGCGGCGGAAATGGCTGACCGAGTTCTCTGGCGTGCCTGCGACATTGGTATTTTACGAATCTCCCAAGCGGCTTAACGCAATGTTAACCGACCTCGTGACAGTCTTTGGCGAAGATCGGCAGGCAGCGGTATGCCGTGAGTTGACCAAGCGATTTGAAGAAATTCGGCGCGGCACGTTAAAGGACTTGGCCGATGGGTTTGCGGAACAATCCGTAAAGGGCGAACTTGTCGTGCTCATCGATCGAGCGCGGGGGGTGCAGTTCGGGCAAGACGAAATCGAGGCACTCTTGCGCGAGAAACTTGCGACAATGCGTGTGAAAGACGCCGCAAAGGAAGTCTCGGACGCAATGGGTTTGCCGCGGCGCGATGTATACCAATTGGCGCTGACACTTGGTGATCAAGATGATGAGGATGAAAATTCCTGAACCTGCGAAAGGGGATAGATGGGCGAAGGTCACTCAAACGCGCGCAGGCACCGAGGCGCGATGGCATATGCTTCGGGGGTGAGCGCGGAAAATCAGGTGGCTGAGCTCTATCGCCGCCAAGGCTACGAAATCGCAGCAAGCCGATGGCGCGGACGATCGGGAGAGATCGACTTTATCGCCCAAGGCATGGGCGGGTTTGTCTTCGTCGAAGTCAAAAGCGCGTCAACGCATGATCTTGCCGTGCAACGCGTCTCGCCTCGCCAGCGCAGCCGACTCTACGCCGCGGCGCAGGAGTTTTTGGCGAAAACGCGGGCGGGCCACGCGAATTCAGCGAGATTTGATGTCGCGCTTGTCGATCGATCCGGATGTATAAAAGTGATCGAGAATGCCTTCGGCCTCGAGCAATCGGGATGGTAAGTGACGATTGCATCCGCGCGCGGGCTGCGTCATCAAGGGCCATCTTGGCAGGAGACCTGACGTGAAAGTCGCTATTCAGATGGACCCGATCGGCCCGATCAATATCGAGGCTGACAGCACATTCCGTATCGCGGAGGAGGCCCAGAAGCGCGGGCATGAGCTTTTCTACTACACCCCAGATCGGCTCTCGTACCGCGAAGGCCATGTCTATGCGCGCGGCTGGCCGCTTACGGTTCGGCGCGAGAAGGGCGATCACTTTACCCTGGGCGCCGAGGCGGAGGTTGATCTCGCGACCTTTGACGTGGTCTGGCTACGCCAAGACCCGCCATTCGATATGGGCTATATCACGACGACGCATATCCTTGACCGGATTCATCCGAAGACGCTTGTCGTGAACGATCCGTTCTGGGTGCGGAACTATCCTGAGAAACTTCTGGTGCTGGATTTCCCCGATCTTACGCCGCCAACGCTGATCGCGCGTGACCTTGAGACGATCAGGGCGTTTAAAGCGAAACATGGCGATATCATCTTGAAACCGCTTTACGGCAACGGCGGCGCTGGTGTCTTCCGGCTTGGACCGGATGACCGCAACCTTGCGTCGCTGCACGAGTTGTTCTCTGGGATCAACCGTGAGCCGCTCATCGCGCAGAAATTCCTGCCTGCGGTGTCCAAAGGCGACAAGCGAATCATCCTTGTTGATGGCGAGCCTGTCGGGGCGATCAACCGTGTGCCGGCCGAGGGTGAAACGCGGTCGAACATGCATGTGGGTGGCCGACCCGAGAAGGTTGGGCTGACGGATCGTGATCGTGAGATTTGCGCGCGGATCGGGCCGCTTTTGCGTGAGAAGGGCCAAGTCTTCGTCGGCATCGACGTCATCGGCGACTGGCTCACTGAAATCAACGTGACATCTCCGACAGGTATTCAGGAGTTGGAACGCTTCGATGGCACGAATATCGCAGAGAAGATTTGGCTCGCGATTGAAGGGCGTCGCACGAGTTAATCTTCTGTGAAAATGATACTGGGTTGATCCTCATGCTTGTGGGGATCAACCCGCATGATACGCAATCCGGTAGCCGACCGCCTCTAATACGTGCCGTTTCTCGATCCTGTCAGCGTCGTCCAAATCCGCAAGCGTGCGCGCCACGCGTAAAATCCTGTGATAGCCGCGTGCCGAGAAACCAAATCGTTCGGCAGCTTTCGCGAGAACGGCACGACCATCGGCATCAAGGGGCGCGATCTCTTCTAACAGCCTGCCTTCCGCATCCGCATTCACCCGAACCGAGGGATGCGCCGCGAACCGCTTTTCTTGAATACGACGCGCCCGCAGCACCCGCTCGGCCACGACGGCGGACCCTTCGCCATGTGCGGGCTGCTCCAGCTCGCGCCAACTCAGTTCGGGGACTTCGATACGAAGATCGAAGCGGTCCAGCAGGGGGCCCGAGATTCGGCCCAAATAATCCGCCCCGCATTGCGGCGCTTTGGTACAGGCTCGTGTGGGATTGGTCAGATATCCGCAGCGGCAAGGGTTCGCCGCCGCGACTAATAGAAACCGGCAGGGGTAGCGCATGTGCGCATTGGCGCGCGCGATCACGACCTCCCCAGTCTCAATGGGTTGGCGTAGAGTTTCCAACACGTTGCGCGCGAATTCGGGCAGCTCGTCAAGGAATAGCACACCATTGTGCGCGAGGCTGACCTCGCCAGGCTGCGCGTTGCGTCCCCCCCCGATGATCGCGGCCATCGAGGCGGTGTGATGCGGCTCCTGAAACGGCCGGTTCCGCGAAATTCCGCCCTCGGGCAAGAGGCCCGCAAGCGACCGTATCATCGCCGTCTCAAGCGCCTCTGCCGCGGTCATGTCCGGCAAAATACTCGGAAGACAGGACGCGAGCATCGACTTTCCCGCACCCGGCGCGCCCGTCATCAATAGGTGGTGGCGGCCTGCGGCGGCGATCTCCAAGGCGCGCTTGGCGCGTGTTTGGCCCTTTACTTCAGCGAGGTCGCGGCCCCGCAGGGGCTCGGTGATCTCGCCCGCAACGGCGCGGCCATGGATCTTTCGGCCGCTGATGTGATCAACCGCCTGTGACAGGGTCTTAAGGGCGAAGATCTCCGCCGCGCCCACCCATGCCGCCTCCGCCCCCACTTTCATAGGGCAAATCATCATCATGCCCTCACCGGCCGCGGCCATCGCACCGGGCAGCGCGCCCGGAATGGCGATCAAGCGCCCATCGAGAGAAAGCTCGCCCATTGAGACGTATCGCCCCAGATCATCGCGCGCGAGCACCCCTAACTCCCCCAAAAGCGCGAGCGCGATGGGGAGGTCGTAATGCGAGCCCTGTTTGGGCAAATCGGCCGGCGAGAGGTTCAATGTCACCTTTTTGGCCGGCAGCATGATGCCGATCGACTCGAATGCCGCGCGCACACGGTCGCGCGCCTCAGAGACCGCCTTATCGGGCAAGCCGACCACCGAGAAAGCGGGTAAGCCCTCGCTGACCGAGCATTGCACCTCGACGAGGCGGCCTTCCATCCCTTCAAATGCAACCGTGTAGGTTCTCGTGACCATTCCGCTTCCCGTTGTTCAGCCTGCATCAGGGCTTAGCCAAGTTTGGCGTAAAACGGGCGCGGGGCAACAGGAATTCAACCCAAGCGGGCAACCATTTGCGTGAAGGCAGGCCATGCGGCGGCATCTACTATGGTTTTGTCGCGGCAAAACGCATTGCAAAAGCCCCAAATCTGTCCGTTGAGTTCCAAGAAATGCGTCACCTGATCACCGGAATAGGGACAGGTCATGTTCAGGGCCGCGCTTGGATCGGCATCATCGAGGGCGCGCGCAGGCAGGGGAGTTGGCACCGGCCACGCTTTTTGCGGCCAGTCGCGCGCATAGGCGGGCTGATCCGCGCCCTCGGCGGCGCCCATGGCACGCCAGCGCCGGAACGCCAGATCCGCGATTTGCGTCTCGACGTAGCGCTGCGCCAAATCGCCGACCGGTAGAGAATGCCCCGCAATCCGCGCCGCCACAGGGGCAAAAAACGCATCCACAATCGACCATTCGCCAAACAGCCAAGGTCCGCGATCGCTGTGCTTTCCCAACGCCTGCGACCAAAGCATCTCGATCCGTTCCAGATCGCGCAGAACCGCCTGATCGGGCGCACAATCCGCATAAGCCACGCGGAGATTCATCGCGCAATGACCGCGCAAAGCAGTGAAACCCGCATGCATCTCCGCGCTCATCCAGCGCGCCAATGCGCGGTCTGTTGCATCCGCAGGCCATAAATTTATTTCCGGATGCCGCTCGGCGAGCGTTTCGGCGATTGCCATGGTTTCCGCGATCACAATCCCCTCGGGAAGACGCAGCGCAGGCACAAGCCCTGCCGGAGCGAATTCCTCTAAAAGTCTAGCAAAATCAGCGCTATACATCCTGCCTTTGCAGGTCTTCACATCGATTCCGGTCTTGGCAAATAACAACCAGCCGCGCAAAGACCAGCTCGAGTAGCTCCGGTCGCCAATCGCCAATTCGTAGCCCATGCTTAGTCCTTTTCTCAAAATTTCAATTATTTTCAGGTGATCGTGCAACTTTGCGAGCGCGGGGCTCGTTCCCTTAACAAGATAACCAGAGCCGCAGCCGAAAAGCGCGAGAAATATCGTGCGAAGGCCCATCACAGATTTTGATACCCCCCAGCGGTATCTTGTGCGGGAGGATCGGGATGGCGGATCGTAAAAAGTGGAAGGGATTGAGACAATGTTGATAAATTCGCAAATCGCCGCTTCCGAACAAAGCGCCGCAGCACAGGCCGTTTCGCGCGCCGAGGCCGTTGCCTCAAAAGCGCGTAACGCGACCAAGCCGACGAGCCGGCAGGCAGCACGGGACGGCATGACGGATGACACTTTGCCGCGCGCCGCAATGAAGGCGGAACTTCTCAGCGCAGAAGTCGAAGCCGAGCTTGCCCGCGCGTGGCGCGACGAGCGCGACGAGCAAGCGCTCCACCGACTCGTGACGGCTTACATGCGCCTTGCGGTTTCGATGGCGTCAAAATTCCGGCGCTACGGCGCATCGATGCCCGATCTCATTCAAGAGGCTTCCCTCGGCCTGATGAAAGCGGCGGATAAGTTCGATCCTGAACGTGGAGTTAGGTTCTCGACCTATGCGGTTTGGTGGATCAAGGCGTCAATTCAGGAATTCGTCATGCGGAACTGGTCGATGGTTCGCACCGGCTCCACTTCGTCACAAAAATCCTTGTTCTTCAATCTCGCGCGCGTTCGTGCAGAGCTTGAGCGCAGCTCCATGACCGAAGGCGATCCATTGCGCGGCGCGGCGCTCGACCGTGCGATTGCGGAGACGCTCGGCGTTCCTTTGGGGGATGTCGAGATGATGTCCGGCCGGATGGCAGGGTCTGATTACTCCCTCAATGCGATGCAATCGGGTGAGGAAGAAGGCCGCGAGTGGATAGATGCGCTTGAAGATGATGCGCCAGCGGGCGAGGCTGTCGCGACCGAGCGCCATGACCGTAAGATGATGCGAACATGGCTGTCGTCCGCGATGGGTCAGTTGACCGAGCGCGAGCGCTACATTGTCGCGCAACGCCGTTTGGTTGACGAGCCGCGCACTTTGGAGAGCCTGGGCGTTGAATTGAACCTCTCGAAAGAGCGCGTGCGCCAGTTGGAGGCACAGGCGTTTGGCAAAATGCGCAAAAACTTGGAGCGCCACGAGGGTGAGCTACAAGCTCTTCTCTAAAGAACGGCGTTGGCGGGGGGCGGGCATCGCGCTTGCACCTCGCCCCGCGCACGCCTACAAATTCCACTGACTGCGAGTGAGGGGTGGGCGATATGATTGGGCAAAAGACGCTGGGCGGGCGACGTGTCCTCCTGATCATCGGAGGGGGGATCGCTGCGTTTAAAGCGCCAGAGTTGATCCGCCTTTTGCGGGCGCGCGGCGCGGGCGTGACGCCTGTTCTGACCTCGGCCGGATCACAGTTTGTGACGCCCTTAACACTTGCATCGCTCGCCGGAGAGGCCGTGCATCAAGACCTATTTGATCTGACGTCCGAAACTGAGATCGGTCACATCCAATTGTCGCGCAGCGCTGATCTGGTTGTTGTGGTGGCCGCGACGGCCGATCTGATGGCAAAGATGGCGGCGGGTCTGGCGAATGATCTTGCCTCTACGCTCCTCCTTGCCACCGACAAGCGTGTCTTGATCGCGCCCGCAATGAACGTGCGGATGTGGGATCACCCTGCGACCCAACGAAATATTCGCCAGTTGAAACAAGACGGTATCTTGTTCGCGGGCCCCACATCGGGGGATATGGCTTGTGGCGAATTTGGCGAGGGGCGAATGATCGAGCCTTCCGAAATTCTGGCGGCGATTGAGGGCACTCTTGCGACGGGGCCGCTTGCGGGCCGGCATGTTCTTGTGACCTCGGGGCCAACCCATGAGCCCATCGACCCTGTGCGTTATATCGCCAACCGATCCTCTGGGGCCCAAGGCACGGCGATTGCGGCGGCGTTGCGCGATTTGGGGGCGGAAGTAAGTTTTATCACCGGCCCTGCCTTAATCCCGCCACCCGAGGGGGTGCGAGTGATCAAGGTGGAGACGGCGCGTGAAATGGCGCAGGCGGTCGAGGCCGCTTTGCCCGCGGATGTTGCGATATTTGCCGCCGCAGTGGCGGATTGGCGCGTGGCAAATGCAACGGGCCAAAAGATCAAGAAAGATGCGACGGGCGCGCTGCCACATCTGGAGTTCACCGAAAATCCCGACATTCTGGCCACCGTTTCGCAAGATCGCGCGCGGCGGCCCAAGCTTGTGATTGGTTTTGCGGCGGAAACCGAGAAGGTGATTGAGCATGCGACGGCGAAACGCGCGCGCAAGGGCTGTGACTGGATTGTGGCCAATGACGTCTCGCCTGAGACGGGCATCATGGGCGGCGCGGAGAACGCGGTCATCGTAATTTCCGATGCGGGGGCTCAAAGCTGGCCGCGGATGGGTAAAGAGGCTGTTGCGAAACGTTTGGCAGATAAAATTGCGGTGGCTTTGGCATGACGGTGACACTCAAAATCTTGCGCGAAGACTGGGCCGATCCCGCGATCGACTTGCCTGCCTACGCGACGCCCGGCGCAGCGGGAGCGGATCTGCGGGCGAATTTACCCGAGCAGGATCGTGCTGCGGGGCTGCAACTGGCACCGATGGCGCGGGTGGTGATCCCGACGGGGCTGATCGTCGAGATACCGGAGGGATACGAGATGCAGATCCGACCGCGATCGGGATTGGCGCTGAAGCACGGGATTTCCCTGCCTAATACGCCGGGGACGATCGATAGCGATTATCGTGGGCCACTGGGCGTGTTGCTCATCAACTTTTCAAATATCGCATTCACTGTGGCGCATGGTGACCGCATCGCCCAAGCTGTTATCGCGCCCGTGGTACAAGCGCGTTTCGAGACGGCGGCGACTTTGACCGAGAGCGCTCGCGGGGCGGGTGGCTTCGGATCGACAGGGCGCGGATAATGCTGTTTGTCGTTTTATCGGGCGGACTTCTGCTGTTAGGCGCCTTGATGCGGGTGCCGCCGCGCCTGAGCTTATTTCTGATCGGATGCCTTTGGCTGGCGGTGACGCTCGCGCATTTGCTTTTGCCTGAACAAAGCCCGCTCACGCGTGCCTTCGGGGGCTCGATCGAGAGTTGGCTTGCGATCGGGGTCGTCGGGTTGGTGGCGTACGGGTATCGGTCGCTACTGAGCCGCCTGCGCCGCAAGGCCGAGAAGGGGGCGGTGAGCGCGGCGCCGGCGAACGCGGCGTTCTCATCCACGGAACTGGATCGCTACGCGCGCCACATCATCTTGCGTGAAATTGGCGGGCAGGGGCAAAAGCGCCTCAAACAAGCCAAGGTTTTGGTCGTTGGCGCCGGAGGACTTGGGTCGCCCGCACTCTTATATCTCGCCGCGGCGGGGGTGGGGGTGATCGGCGTGATTGACGATGACGCGGTTTCGAATTCCAATTTGCAGCGTCAGGTTTTGTTCCGCGATGCCGACATCGGCATGCCGAAGGTTCACGCGGCGGCGGCGGCGTTACGGGCGCTCAATCCGTTTGTCGAGGTTCGTCCCTACGCCCAACGCCTGACGCCAGAAATCGCGGCAGATCTTATCGCGGAGTACGATCTTGTCTTGGATGGCACCGACAATTTTGACACGCGTTATTTGGTGAATTCCGCCTGCGTAACCGCGGGCAAACCGTTGATCTCGGCGGCGATCTCGCAATGGGAAGGGCAGATTTCGCTCTTTCACTCGCCGGGGCCCTGCTACGCGTGTTTGTTCCCCGCACCACCTGCTGAGGGTCTCGCGCCGGATTGCGCACAGGCGGGCGTGATGGGCGCCTTGCCGGGGGTGTTGGGGGCGATGATGGCGAGCGAGGCGATTAAATTCCTTACCGGCGCGGGGCAATCGCTCAGCGGGCGTCTTTACGTTCATGACGCGCTCTGGGGCGAAAGTCGCACGATCGCGATCAAGCGCGCTGATGATTGCGCGGTATGCGCGGGGCGCGTTTAAAGGGCAGATACCCGAAAGCCAGCCCCGAACCGATCACCGCCGCCACCAAGCCAACCGTCCCGTCAATCGGGGCTGGCATATCCCGCGCGGCCGTCCTAGCTTCGGCGCAAAGGAGACCTCTCATGACAAATCCCCTCCTGTCCGACTGGACCGGCCCCTTCGCGCTTCCTCCCTTCGCGCGGATTTCCGACGACGATTTCGCACCTGCCTTTGACGCCGCGCTGACCGAGGCGCGCACCAATATCGAGGCCATCGCGAACGCAGATGAGGCGCCGACGTTTGACAATACGATCATGGCGTTAGAGCTTGCAGAGGGAAAGCTAGATCGTGTTGCGGGCGTATTTTACAACCTTGCGGGTGCCGACAGCACACCGGCGCGCGAAGCGTTGCAGCGGGATCTCGCACCGAAAATGGCGGCGTTCTCCTCAGAAGTGACGATGAATGCGGCGCTATTTGCGCGCGTCAACGCGGTATGGGAGGCGCGTGAGGGCCTCAATCTCGAAGATACGCGGGTGTTGGAGCTGTATCGCCAGATGTTCATCCGCGCGGGTGCGGCGCTGGAAGGTGCTGACGCGACGCGGATGAAGGCCATCAAGGCGCGGCTGGCGGTGATTTGCACGGAATTCTCGCAAAACCTTCTTGCCGACGAACGTGCGTGGTCGATGCCGTTAGAAGATGCGGCGGGGCTGCCTGATTTCGTCGTGAAAGCGGCAACTGCTGCGGGTCAGGAACGGGGCGAAGCCGGGCCTGTGATTACCTTGTCGCGCTCTATCATCGTGCCGTTCTTGCAATTCTCGACGCGCCGCGATTTGCGCGCGCAAGCCTATGCGGCCTGGTCGGCGCGGGGCGCCAATGGCGGCGCCACGGATAACCGCGGTTTGGCGGCGGAAATTTTATCTCTGCGGGACGAGCGGGCCAAATTGCTGGGCTTCAAAAGCTTTGCAGATTTCAAGCTCGAGCCGGAAATGGCGAAAACGCCGGCCCGCGTGCGCGACTTGCTGATGCGTGTTTGGGCCCCTGCCAAAGCCGCGGCTGAGGCTGACGGCAAGATTTTGGCGGATATGATGCATGCGGATGGCGTCAACGGCGACTTAGAGCCTTGGGATTGGCGGTTCTACTCCGAACGTCGTCGCAAAGCGGAACATGATCTGGATGAGGCCGCGCTCAAACCTTACCTGTCGCTTGATGCGATGCTGGGGGCGATGTTTGATTGCGCGAGCCGGTTGTTTGGTTTGGAATTCCGCGAGATCGACGGGCCCTTCTATCACCCTGACGTGCGCGGGTGGGAGGTGACACGCAAGGGCGAGCATATTGCGGTGTTCCTGGGCGATTACTTTGCACGCGGCTCGAAACGGTCGGGCGCGTGGTGCTCGGCGATGCGCAGCCAGAAAAAGCTTGGCGTCGACACTCGGCCAATCGTCGTCAATGTGTGCAATTTCGCGAAGGGGGACCCGTCGCTGCTGTCCTATGATGATGCACGCACATTGTTCCACGAATTCGGCCATGCGCTGCATCAAATGCTGTCGAATGTGACCTATGGCTTTATCTCTGGTACGTCCGTGGCGCGTGACTTCGTCGAGCTCCCGAGCCAGCTTTATGAGCACTGGCTGGAAGTGCCGCAAGTTCTGGAAAAGCATGCCAAGCATTTCGAAACTGGCGAGCCAATGCCGAAAGCGATGCTGGAGCGGCTGCTCGCGGCGGGCACCTATGATCAGGGCTTTGCAACGGTCGAATTCCTCGGATCGGCACTTGTGGACCTTGCGTTCCATGAGGGCGCGGCACCGCAAGATCCGATGGCCAAACAGGCCGAGGTTCTGACCGATATCGGGATGCCGAAAGCGGTTGGGATGCGCCATTCAACACCCCATTTCGCGCATATTTTCTCTGGCGACGGATATTCGGCGGGCTACTACAGCTATATGTGGTCCGAGGTGATGGATGCGGACGCCTTTGCCGCGTTTGAAGAGGCGGGCGATCCGTTTGATCCGGCGACGGCCGCGCGGTTGGAAAAATACATCCTATCCGCCGGTGGTTCGCGCCCCCCTGAGGAGCTTTACACCGCTTTTAGAGGCCGTATGCCCGGCGTTGAGCCGCTGCTGAAGGGGCGTGGTTTGATCGAGGCGAACTAGCCGCACACGACCCAAGGACTTTACCCCGCGAGATTAACCTCGCGGGGTTTTCCATTGCGCAGACGCATCGCAAGATCTCCGCCTGTTTACAGATCGGCCACATCCTTGTGGATGATCACATCCGTCTGCGGATAGGCGAGCCGGATCGCCGCTTTCAGTGCCGCGCCGATTTCATGCGCCTCGCGCAATGTCTGATCGCCGTCGAGCTCAATATGCAGGTGCACAAACACCTTCGATCCCGCGGTGCGGGTTTTCAGATCATGAAAACCGTGAACACCGGGCCAATTGAGGGCGATCGTCTCGATACCGCGAATGATTTCGGTGTCCGCCTGCCGGTCCATCAGCGCGTGCCACGAAGCGATGCCGATTTTCATGGCGCCGCCAAGCATGACCGCAACGCCGATCAATGCGATGACGCTGTCGACCCAGGTGATGTCAAAGCGCGCCGAAAGTCCCAAGGCAAGGATCGCCCCGAGCGCAGGCATCAAATCGCCGACGTAATGAAGGGAGTCGGCCGCGATCACCTTGTTGCGCGTCCGTTTGGCGACATGGCGCTGCCAAGCGACCAACGCACCCGTTAACAGGATCGACGCAATCATGACCGTGATACCGGACTGATGGGCCTGTAGGGCAGGGGCGCTGGGCGTCAGGAGGCGTTTGATCGCGGCCAGCCCGATAGCGCTTGCCGAGAGCGCGATAAACAGCGCCTGCGCCAGCGAGATCAAATCTTCGACCGAACTGTGACCGAAGGCGTGATCATCATCGGCGGGTCGCGCGGCGTAAAAGATGGCAAAGAGGCCGAGGCCCGAGACCATCATATCCATCGCGCTATCGGCCAAGGAGGCGGCAATTGAGAGCGCGCCCGTTTCAGAGAACGCCCAGAGTTTCATTAACACCAAAGCCATGGCCACCGCGACCGAGGCGAAACCTGCTGAGAGGTTGAGGGAAAAGTGTTTGTTAGACATTGGCTCAACTCATGCAGTTTGGGCGTGGAGGCTGGCTCCACGAGGTATTTGACGATTGGCTTGCGCGGTCTGAATGCCGCAGCGCGCCAAACCTATTCGCGCAGCTCGTTCGCGTCGACGCCCCAGATTGCCTCTTTGGGCACCCAGCCGTCTTCCGACCCCGCCGCCACGTCACACCAGTCGATCGTGCAGGCCCCAAGCCGGACAATCGCCCCCATCGACGCCAAGGCGACCGTGCCGGAAGCCGCATCAGGGCGGGCTTTCAGGGCCGTGTTATCATCCTCGATGATCGCGGTGCGCACACCCGACAAAAGCGCATAATGCACCCAGCCGCCCGCGCCGTCACGATCTTCAATCCGGCGCCAGTGACCGTATTCTGCTGTGACGCGCAATGGCATCCCTGCGTGGCGGAAAACCCAGTCAATCCGGTGCGACAGCGACGGGCCGCGCCGCGCGTTGCCCGTGGTGCCCTTCAACGACACGAATCGAGGAAGGGGCAAGTTGGTGACGGGGCCGCGGATTTGGGTATCCTCGGTTTGCGAGGGGGGCGATGCGGTCTGCGTTGCCTGATCCGTCGGCTCATCCGCGCTCGCGGCCTCGGGGAGAGTGTTGGGTTTGGATGCGGGCCGCAGGCCAATGAGTTCTGGGTTGCCGCCCGTCACATCGGTTTGCGTCGTCTCATCGTTGGGCGCCGGTGCCGCGCCGTCTTGCGTTGCGCGTTGCGTCACCTCCTGCACACCCTCGCCCTCGGGTGATGCGGTGGAGATCACCGCCGCGAGGATCGCGCCAATCGAAGCCAAAAGGCAAATCGCCCGTAACGCCCGTTTCATCCTGCCGTTCCGCCTGTTTAAACCGAAGGTTTCCATATCAAAGCTGCTGCGCATTATCGATCAAGCCACGCAAATATGCCGCGAGCTTTCCCGTTTCGCACGTTTCCGTCAGCGCCTCATCGTGTGGGGCCTTGTATGTGGCCCGCTTTCGGGGTCATTTTGCATGAAATGGAGACGACTGCAAAGAGAGGAGGCCTGCTTATGGCTGCTCAAAAGCTGAGTGTTGTTGTCACGCGACGGTTGCCCGCCCCGGTCGAGACGCGAATGAAAGAACTTTTCGACGTCGAATTGCGCGATAGAGATACAAAAATGACGCGAGAGGAGTTGATCGCGGCGATGGCGCGGGCGGATGTGCTCGTGCCCTGCGTCACTGATCAGATTGACGCGGCTATGTTGGCGGCGGCGGGCGAACGCCTTAAACTCATTGCTAATTTCGGCGCGGGGATCGATCATATCGATGTCGAGACGGCCCGAAAACGCGCCGTTCTTGTGAGCAATACGCCCGGTGTGATGACGGAAGATACCGCGGATATGGCGATGGCGTTGATGCTCGCGGTGCTGCGCCGGATTCCCGAAGGGCAGGCCATGATGCAGGATGGTCGTTGGGAGGGGTGGTCGCCGCTCACGTTGCTCGGCGGGCGGATCAGCGGCAAGCGGATCGGCATTCTGGGCATGGGACGCATCGGCCAAGCGCTTGCGAAACGCGCGCGGGCCTTCGGGATGCAGGTGCATTACCACAACCGTAAACGGTTGCGCCCCGAAATCGAGGCGGCGTTTGAGGCAACCTATTGGGAGAGCCTCGACCAGATGGTGAGCCGGATGGATGTGATTTCAATCAACTGCCCGCACACCCCATCGACCTTCCATTTGATGAATGCGCGCCGCCTCAAACTGTTGAAACCTGAAGCGGTCATCGTCAACACCTCACGCGGGGAGGTGATCGACGAAAACGCCCTCACGCGTGGGTTGCGGGCGGGCGAGATCGGCGGCGCGGGGCTCGATGTGTTTGAGCACGGGCATGAAATCAACCCGCGTTTGCGCGAATTGCCAAATGTCGTCTTGCTGCCGCATATGGGCTCGGCGACGCTTGAGGGGCGGATTGAGATGGGAGAGAAGGTCTTGTTAAATATCAAAACCTTCTCCGATGGACATCGTCCGCCTGATCTTGTTTTGCCCGGCATGTTTTGACGGCGGGCTAGCCTGTCGCTGCGTCAGGATCTTCCAGCGGGAATTGCGGCACATGCCCCGCCATCAATCGCAACGCATCGGCGGGGCCAATATCGCGGGTCTTCGCGATTTGGGTCAGCTCCGCCGCAAGATCGGCACGGATCAAACGCTCTTGCACCGCCAACGATGAGGTCGATCGCCCTAGGCTCGCGCTGATTTGCGGTTGCGATAGGGCTTCGCGGGGCTCGTCTGCTGTCGTCTCAGGCGCCGCGGAAAGCGCGGAAGCTCCTGCGGGGGCGAGTATTGCCATCGCGCCTTGGCCGAAGGCCTGCGCGGCGAGCACAGTGCGCAATCGCCCGTCATATGCACCCGTCAAGCTCGAACCCGCGTCCTGATGGCCGCTTTCCCCTCCCTCGGGGGCTATTACCGCAAGTGCTGCGGCTTCCTCCGGTGTTGCCGTCGCGGGCAACGGTGTTCGCGCGGCGCCGCCACCTGATTGTGTCGACTCGCCTGTCGTGACCGCCGCCGTCGACTTCGGCACCGCCGGCACGACCTGCGTCAGCTTCATCTCCGCGCCAAAGCCCTGCGCCACCATCTGCGCCGATGCCGCCGCGGCGGTTTGCGTTGTCGTCGTTTGTCCCGATAGCATCCTCTGGTTGGTGTTGGACAACAGGTTGAGGATGCCCGAGATCATAGGTCTCGAAAGCATATCTTCCTCGCTTCTAGAGGGATCGCCGCCCATCGCGGCACGTCTCAAACTAACCCGAATCGATCCGATTTTCTGCAGTTTTCTTGATTCAAGATGAATCTCCTGACCCACTGTCGCCCGCGGTCAAATTGAAAGTTCTCTTTGTTGATATCGGGCGCGGGGAAAATCGGGCGATGTCGTTTTCCGCCGCCATTGGTCGGGGGTGATTGCTCTCGCTGTGATGTCTCGGGCAAAAGTGGGGGAAACGTTTCGGCACAGGAGTCGCCCTCAATGAAAACTCACGTCAAAGCTCTTGTTGTCGGCGGCGGTGCTGTTGGCTGTGGCGTTGCCTATCATCTCGCGAAGGCCGGTTGGGAGACGATGCTGGTCGAGCGCGACGAGCTCACATCCGGTTCCACTTGGCATGCGGCGGGGCTTTTGCCGCTGTTCAACATGGGCTACGCGACGACTCACATCCACAAATACTCCGTTGATTTTTACAAATCTTTGGAGGCGGAGACGGGCCTCAATGCGGGCTTCTCGGTCTGCGGCAACCTGCGGATGGCGCAAACGCAGGAGCGGATGGATGAGTATATGCTCTATTCCTCCGTGGCCGAGACGGCGGATGTGTATCACGAATTCCTGACGCCTGCGCAGATGAAGGACCGCTGGCCTTTGCTGCGCACCGAGGATCTCAAAGGCGCGCTGTTCCATCCGCAAGACGGCTATATCAACCCCGCCGATGTGACGCAGGCGATGGCCAAGGGCGCGCGGCAACACGGCGTTGATATCGTTCGTAAATTGCAGGTGAACGCGTATCAGTGGACGGGGTCGGAATGGATCGTGACGCTGGAGAAAATGGTGGAAAAGGGCGGCAATCTGGTCGGCTCTGGCGAGTTGATCGAGGTCCGCGCCGAGCATGTTGTGACCTGCACCGGCAACCACGCGCAGCGCACGGCGAAGCTTTTGGGCATCAAAATCCCGGCGATTCCGGTCGAGCATCAGTTCATCGTCACCGAGCCCGATCCGGCACTGGTCGCATGGCGCGCGGCGGGCAATCCCGAACATCCCGTACTGCGCGATGCGGATGCGAAATGGTATGTCCGCGAGGAACGCGGCGGCTGGATTTTGGGCCCTTATGAGCGCGGGGCGCCAGCGCGGTTCCTCTACGATGTGCCGGAATCGTTCCGCGCCGATCTGTTCCCGCTCAATCTGGAACGGATTGAGGAAGAATATATGGCGATGATCCACCGCCTTCCGTCATCGGAGGAGGTGGGTCTGAAGGATGATTTCAACGGCCCGATTTGCTACACGCCCGATGGAAATCCGCTCGTCGGCCCCGCGCCGGGGCTGCGCAATATGTGGCTGGCGGAGGGCTTCTCCTTCGGGATCACCGCGGCGGGCGGCACCGGCTATTACCTCGCGCAGATGATGGTTGAGGGCGAGGCGGAGATCGATATGGCCTCGCTCGATCCCAAACGCTACGGCAATTGGATGACCACTGAGTACGCCGCGCGCAAGAATGAGGAATGCTACGAGCATGTCTTCATCCTGCACCACCCAGATGAGGAGCGCGAAGCCTGCCGCCCGCTGCGCACCGCGCCCGCCTATGATCGGCAATTGGCGCTGGGCGCGCAGATGGGGCAAGTGAACGGGTGGGAGCGGCCGAATTACTACGGGCCGGTGGGCGCGCCTGTCGATTTCGATCACAATTCCCGCAGCTTCCGGCGCGGCGCATGGTGGGAGTTCGCGAAGGCGGAGGCATCAGCGATCCGAGAGACCGCGGGCGTGATTGATGCCTCGGCCTTCACCAAACACCTCGTGCGCGGGGCGGGGGCGACGGCGTTCCTCGATTGGTTCACCACCAATAAACTGCCAAACTTGGGCAGGATCAATCTGACCTATGCGTTGACGGACGCGGGCACCACGCGGACCGAATATACCATCGTCCGGATCGCGCAGGATGAATATTATCTCATCTCCGCAGGGGCTTGGACCGATTATGATGCCGATTACCTGCGCCAGCGCGCCGAGGATAAGGCCCCCGAATTTGGCGCCATCGAGATCCATGATGTGACCACGCAATGGGGCGTCTTTGCGCTCGCAGGCCCCAATTCCCGCGCGATTTTGCAAGAGATCGTCAAGGATGCAAACCCCGAGACGGTGCTGTCGAACAAGCGGTTCCCGTGGCTTTCCATGCGCAAGATCGAACTCGGCATGTGCCCCGTGCGCGCGATCCGCGTGGCCTATACCGGCGAGCTTGGGTGGGAATTGCATTACCCGATCGAATTTGGCCGCTATCTTTGGGATTTGCTGATGAAAGCGGGGGCGAAGCACGGGCTGAAACCGGTCGGCGCGCGGGCGCAAAACTGGCTGCGGCAGGAGAAATCCTACCGTGCGTTTGGCACCGAGCTTGGCCGCGATGCAACGCCGTTGGAGGCGGGGTTGGACCGGTTCGTGGACCTCTCGAAAGACTTCCTTGGCAAGGCGAAGATGATCGAGACCGGCATCCGGTCCAAATGTGTGACGCTGTTGATTGATGGGCCGACGGACACCGATCCGTGGGGCAAAGAGGCGCTGCTTTTGGACGGCAAAAAGATCGGGCGGCTGACCTCGGGCGGCTATTCGGTGGCCTTTGGCAAGCAGATCGGCATGGGCTATGTGCGCCCCGATCTGGCCGAGGTCGGCACCAAGTTGAAGGTGAAAATGCTGCTGCAAGAATGGGATGCGGTGGTGGTGGAAGACAGCCCGTTCGATCCGACCAACGCGCGGATCCGCATCGACGGATAAGGGAAGGGGGCAATGATGCCCCCTTTTTCATTTTACTGCTGGCGTGCTTTTAACCAGTTTTCCCAGCCCTCGGGCGAGCCATTGAACGCGTTGATATCGACCTCCCCGCCGACCCCCGGTACGACGCCGGACCCGGTATATTGCCAGAACACCCAACGTGCGCCGGGATAGGTGACCTGCGGGTGCGCGGCAACGGAACGCAGCCAGAAATCGTAATTCCCAAGCTTCCCGAGCTGGTTCTCGCGCCAAAAATCAACGGTCGTGTAAATCACCGGCCGCGTTCCGTAATAGGCCGTCACCGCGTCGATAAAGACGTGCATTTCCTGCCGCACTGTGGACGCATCGGGCCGCTTCTTGCAGCTCGGGGAGGTGTGGTTCCATTCAATGTCGAGAACTGGCGGCAAATCCCCTGCTTTGCGCGGGTAATTTCGGATGAACCAGCGGGCCTGCTCCTCTGCCGAACGGCAGAAATAATAGAAATGATAGGCACTGACTGGCACCCCTGCGCGTCTTGCGCCTGCGAGGTTCGCCTCAAATGCGGGGTCGACGCGGTCGCCGCCCTCGGTTCCTTTCAGCCACGCAAAAGAGATGCCGGCGCGTCTGGCCGCGTCAAAATCAATCACGCCCTGATATCGCGCGGCGTCAATACCGTGCACGGCATAGGTCGCGGGCGTGCGGCCCTCCCACGGGTGTGGCTTGGTATCTCCGAATTGCGCAGGCAGGCCAGTTGCTCGGTAGTTCGCGGCGTTAATCGCGTCTGGCCGCATCAGCTGCCCCTTAACGGGTAGGTTTCCGCCGCCTCCGCAGCTTGTCAGCGCCGCGACAAGCACGCCCATCGTCAGAAATTTGTTCCACAAAGCCATGCACGCTTTTCCCTTTTGATCCCGCCCTAGAGTCGCTGAAAATGGCGCCTATGTCACGGGGGGAAACGCGCTCTCTGGCAGGGCGCGTGACGCAGCGCGGTCGATTAGCAAAAAGCCGCCCCGAAGGGCGGCTCTCGCATTCATTTCTTCAAGCTGCTTTGCCTTACGCTTGCAACGAGCGGACAGACATCTCGCCCTCGCCACGCGACCGCATGGCCGCGATGGCCGCGATGCTGGCCGCGGCGGTGGTGAAATACGGGATTTTGTCATAGAGTGCGACCGCGCGGATATCGCGGCTGTCGGAGATCGATTGCTGACCGTCTGTCGTATTCAAAACAAGCTGAATATCGCCATTTTTCAGTCGATCGACGATGTTCGGGCGGCCCTCATAGACCTTGTTCACGATCTCAGCCTCAACGCCTTGCGTTTTGAGCCATGCGCCCGTTCCGCGTGTTGCGATGAGTTTAAAGCCCATCGCGATCAAGTCACGCGCAGCTTCGGCGAGCTCGGCCGACTTATCGCTATCTTTGATCGACAAGAACACGTTGCCCTCGTCGGGCAGGATCGTTCCCGCGCCGAGTTGTGCCTTGAGGAAGGCGCGCGGGAAGTTCCGATCCCAGCCCATAACCTCACCTGTTGAGCGCATTTCCGGCCCAAGCAGCGTATCAACGCCGGGGAAGCGCGCGAAGGGCAGAACCGCTTCTTTCACCGAATACCAAGGCGTGTTCGGATCGGCCAAAGTCATCGGGTCTGCGAAGGGCAGATCTGTCTCCGGCGTCACATCGGCAGGGTAGGGCGCGCGGTGCGGGAAGTTCGCCATCGGCTCGCCCGCCATCAGACGCGCAGCGATAGACGCAATCGCGCTATCGGTTGCTTTTGCAACAAACGGCACGGTCCGCGAGGCGCGCGGGTTTACTTCGAGAACGTAAATCACGCCATCTTTGATCGCGAATTGAACGTTCATCAGGCCAACAACGCCAAGCGCAAGCGCCATCTTCTCGGTCTGAACTTTCAGCTCCGCGATGATCTCTTTCGAGAGCGAATAGGGCGGCAGCGAGCAGGCGGAATCGCCGGAATGGACGCCCGCTTCCTCGATATGCTGCATGATGCCCGCGACATGGACGGTCTTGCCGTCCGAGAGCGCATCAACATCGACCTCAATCGCGCCCGACAGGTAGCTGTCGAGCAGCACGGGGCTATCGCCGGACACCTTCACGGCGGAGGTGATGTAGCGTTTCAAATGATCCATATCGCGAACGATTTCCATCGCACGGCCACCCAAAACATACGACGGGCGGATCACCAACGGGAAGCCCACGCGCTCGGCGATCGCGATGGCTTGGGCATCGGTGGAAGCGATGCCGTTGATCGGCTGCTTGAGTTCGAGACGGTTCAACAAGTCTTGGAAGCGCTCGCGGTCTTCTGCAAGGTCGATCGCGTCCGGCGTGGTTCCCAGAATTGGGATGCCTTCATCTTGCAGGGCATTCGCGAGTTTCAACGGGGTTTGGCCGCCGAATTGGACAATAACGCCGTGCAAAGTGCCGTTTTCTTGCTCCACCCGCAGGATTTCCATCACGTGTTCCATCGTGAGCGGCTCGAAGTAGAGGCGATCAGATGTATCGTAATCGGTGGAAACTGTTTCGGGGTTGCAGTTGATCATGATCGTCTCGTAACCGGCTTTGGTCAGCGAGAAGCACGCATGGCAGCAGCAATAGTCAAACTCGATCCCTTGGCCGATCCGGTTCGGGCCACCGCCCAGAATCACGACCTTCTTACGGTCGGACGGGCGCGCCTCGCATTCCACATCGCCCATCGCAGGGGCCTCGTAGGTGGAATACATATAAGGGGTTTGCGCCTCGAACTCGGCAGCACAGGTATCAATCCGTTTGAAGGCGGCAACCACGCCAAGGTTGCGGCGCGCACGGCGGACTTGCGCCTCGTCGCGGCCCGTCAACATCGCCAGACGCGCATCGGTGAAGCCCATCATCTTCAGGCTACGAAGACCGCTTTCGGTGACTGGCAGGCCTGTTTTGCGGATCTCTGCTTCGGCTTCAATGATCTCGCGGATACGGGCCAAGAACCACGGGTCGAACGAGGTCGCGGCGATGATCTCGTCATTGGTGAGGCCATGGCGCATCGCCTGTGCGATCACGCGCAGACGGTCTGGTGTTTGCATCGAGAGCGCTTTTACAACGGCCGACTTTTCCGGTGCGCCTTCGATCTCGATTTCGTCGAAACCGCTCAGTCCGGTTTCCATCGAGGCGAGCGCTTTTTGCACCGATTCGTGGAAGGTACGGCCAATCGCCATAACTTCGCCCACCGATTTCATCGCGGTGGTCAGCTCCGGCTTGGATCCTGCGAATTTCTCGAACGCGAAGCGCGGGATCTTGGTGACGACGTAATCGATGCTTGGCTCAAAGGACGCGGGCGTAACGCCAGTGATGTCATTGTCCAGCTCGTCGAGCGTGTAACCGATGGCGAGTTTGGCGGCGATTTTTGCAATCGGGAAGCCCGTCGCCTTGGACGCCAGCGCCGAGGAGCGCGACACGCGCGGGTTCATCTCGATCACGACCATCCGGCCATCTACGGGGTTGATTGCCCATTGCACGTTCGATCCGCCGGTTTCCACGCCGATTTCGCGCAGCACAGCGATCGATTGGTTCCGCATCACTTGGTATTCTTTATCCGTCAGCGTCAGCGCAGGCGCCACGGTGATGGAATTGCCGGTGTGCACGCCCATCGGATCGATATTCTCAATCGCGCAAACGATGATCGCGTTGTCGGCTTTGTCGCGGACAACCTCCATCTCGAATTCTTTCCAGCCGAGCAGGGATTCGTCGACGAGGATTTGTGCCATCGGCGAGGCATCGAGGCCGGAGCGGCAGATCCGCTCGTAATCATCGCGGTTATACGCGACGCCGCCGCCTGTGCCGCCAAGGGTGAAGGCGGGGCGGATGATCGCCGGCAGGCCGATTTCTTCAAGGTCGCGCATCGCGGCGGCTACGCCTGCGTTGATGTCATATTTGCCATTCGGCAACTTCGGCGCGGCGACAATCGTCGCCTTCGGGTTTTCAATCCCCAACCGGTCCATCGCTTCGCGGAACAGCTTACGATCTTCGGCCATTTCAATGGCTTCGCGTTTCGCACCGATCATCTCAACGCCATATTTTTCCAGCACGCCCATATCGGCCAGCGCCAGCGAGGTGTTCAGGCCAGTCTGCCCGCCCATCGTCGGCAACAGCGCATCGGGGCGCTCTTTCTCGATGATTTTGGCAACGACTTCCGGGGTGATCGGCTCGATGTAAGTCGCGTCCGCCATTTCCGGATCGGTCATGATGGTCGCAGGGTTCGAGTTCACGAGAATGACGCGGTAGCCTTCTTCACGGAGGGCTTTGCAAGCTTGGGCGCCCGAGTAATCAAACTCGCAGGCCTGGCCAATCACAATAGGCCCGGCACCGATGATGAGGATGGACTTGATGTCGGTTCTCTTCGGCATGGGGGGCCCCTTATATATGGCAACGTGCAGGCATGGTGGATCACCCCGCTTGGAGGCGTCCAAATTTGGGCGGTTATAGCCCGAGGGACGGGCGGTGCAAGAGTTGAATCGGGGAATTTAGCGGGTTTCAGGCAAGGTTTGTGATCCCGCTCGGCAAGTTGGTTGCGCGGAACGGCTCAACGCGCCGTCAGGGGGGGGCGAGCCGCGATATCTGATCGGCGCGGCCGGATCAGGCCGCGCTTTGCCCCGCAAGTCGTCGAAGGCACCATACCGCCAACCCCAGCACCACCAACCAGACGGAAACCGAAAACATGTTGTAGAGCGCGAGCGTCTTATCCAGCGATGAGACCATTTCCATCGCCGTCAACGTATTTGCGAACCCGAACATCCCCAGCGCGACGATTGCCCTTTGTGGCGTTAGCGCGGCGCTTAACATCGGTAACATGAGGAGCGGCAAGACGTAGTAATGCAACCATCCAAGCGGCCCAAATAGCGGGAGGATCAAAGCGATCAGCAGCGTCGCACCAGCACGGCGCAATGCGGGCGGGGCGGGGGCCATAATGCGCCATGTGAGGATCAACGAGACCAACAGCATAAGCTTCGGCGCGTATGTGATCCAGCGCGGAAGCTCATAAAGACCCGGCCCCAAAAGAACGGCATTTCGCGACATATCCAGAGTTGGGGTCAGCCCTAGGATAGAGGAAAGAGACGTCAGCGCCGGAATGAGCGACACATTCACCTTCGCCACCATCGAATATTGCGACACATCGGGTAGCTGCTGCAGGAATTGCAGGCTCAGAGCCGGTGACGCCACAAAACAGATCAGCGCGAGGAGGCTTCCCGCCACGGCAAAAGCGGCTAGCGCCCGCCAGTTCCGGTCGATCAAAAAGACCAAGGCGAAGGCCGCAGGGGTGAGCTTGATCGCCGCCGCGAGCGCGAGGGCAACGCCCGCGCTTGCCGCGCGACCTGCTTGAAGCCGCTCAACCGCGAGCAAGGTCAGGAACGTGGTGATCATGGTCGGTTGATTGAACAGACCTGCGGCTTGGAGAGGTGTCGTGAAATAGGCCAACATGCAAACGATGCAGATGAACAGATCAAAGCGCATGTGACTGGGCCGCGCAATTTTCGCGGCGAGCCATGCAGACCCACAAAAAGCGGCCGTGTGAACAAGGCCAAAGAGATCAAAGAACTGCTGTGGGGTCAGCCGCTGGGTGAGCGGCGAGAGAAGCTCGGCCCAGAGCGGTGGGTAGATATACGGAAACGCGGGAAGACCTTGGTCGTTCATCTGTGCGACCAAAGTAGCCCAGCTTGCGGGCGTTCCGCCGAAAAAGCCGAGATCGGCCGCGTAGACCAGCGCATCCTGACCGGTCGCGATCATATGCCCTGCGATATAGACCGCCGCGAGATCTGACGCCCAGTGGCCCAAAAATTGCGGGAGGATCAAGATACCGAAGGCACAGACAATAATAAACGCGATCAGGGTTTCGCGGCGCGGGGCAGCGAACGGTGTGGTCATGCGGTCCGCGCGGGGCGTAAGATAAGATGTCAGCATCTGTGCCTCAAAATTCGTTTGGGAATGGTTACTGCCGCTTTCTGGCAGAATTGGGGCGATTGTCGCTTTTCTGGAAACCAGTATTTGGGCCTCGTCCCGCCGTCGCGAGCGCCTTCGCAAGCGAATTCGGGCCAACGCGCTTGACTTTACCGCGTCGACACGGTTGATCGGGCGCACTGTCCGACATGCCCGTTGAAAGGGGAGCCTCATGCACGCCTACCGCAGCCATACCTGCGCCGATCTCACCGCGAAAAACGCTGGTGACACTGTTCGTCTTTCCGGCTGGGTGCACCGCGTGCGAGATCACGGTGGCGTTTTGTTCATCGATCTGCGCGATCATTACGGCATGACGCAGGTGCTTTGTGACGCGGATAGCCCTGCGTTCAAGGCCCTCGAAAAAGTGCGCTCGGAATGGGTGATCCGTATCGATGGCACGGTCAAGCTGCGCGACGCGAGCCTTGTGAACGCGAAAATCCCGACCGGTGAGATCGAAGTTTACGTTCGTGATCTGGAAGTTCTGGGCGCGGTTGAGGGCGAATTGCCTTTGCCCGTTTTCGGCGAGCAAGAGTACCCCGAAGAAACCCGTCTGACCTACCAATTCCTCGATCTGCGCCGCGAAAAGCTGCATAACAACATGATGTTGCGTTCGAATGTCGTGCGTCACTTGCGCAATGCGATGTGGGATCAGGGGTTCAATGAATTCCAAACGCCGATCATCACCGCGTCCTCGCCGGAAGGCGCGCGTGACTTCCTCGTGCCTTCGCGCCTGCATCCGGGCAAATTCTACGCTCTGCCGCAAGCCCCACAGCAGTTCAAGCAGCTGATCCAAGTTGCCGGTTTTGACCGTTACTTCCAGATCGCGCCTTGCTTCCGCGACGAGGATCCGCGCGCGGACCGGTCGCCGACCGATTTCTACCAGTTGGATGTCGAGATGAGCTTCGTGAAGCAAGAAGACATCTTCGCGACCGTTCAGCCCGTGATCCAAGGCGTGTTTGAAGCTTTCGGTGAGGGCAAGTCGGTCGACACGCATTGGCCATTGATCGCATATAAAGACGCGTTGAAGTGGTATGGTTCGGACAAGCCGGATTTGCGTAACCCGATCAAAATGCAGGAAGTGTCCGAGCATTTCGCCGGTTCCGGTTTTGCCATCTTTGCCAAGCTTCTGGAGCAGGAAGGTACGGAAATCCGCGCCATTCCAGCGCCCACGGGCGGTTCGCGCAAATTCTGTGATCGGATGAACAAGTTCGCGCAAGAACAAGGCCTGCCGGGCATGGGCTATATCTTCTGGCGCAAGGCCGAGGATGGCACGACCGAGGCGGCTGGTCCGCTCGCTAAAAACATCGGGCCGGAGCGCACCGAAGCGATCCGCGTACAGCTTGGCCTTGGCGAGGGCGATGCGGCCTTCTTCTTGGGCGGAAAAGCCGAAGCGTTTGAAGGGGTTGCAGGGCGCGCGCGCAATGTGATCGGCGAAGAACTCGGCATCGCCGAAAAGAATTGCTTCAAATTCGCGTGGATCGTTGATTTCCCGATGTTCGAGAAAACCGACGACGGCAAAATTGACTTCTCGCACAACCCGTTCTCGATGCCGCAAGGCGGGATGGAGGCGCTGCAAGGCGATCCGCTTCAGGTTTACGCCTATCAATATGATCTCGCTTGCAACGGCTATGAATTGATTTCGGGCGGCATCCGGAACCACAAACCGGAAATCATGTTTAAAGCGTTTGAGATCGCGGGCTATCCAGCCTCGGAAGTGGAAAAACGCTTCGGTGGCATGGTGAAAGCGTTCAAATACGGCGCCCCGCCGCACGGTGGTTGCGCCGCCGGGATCGACCGGATCGTGATGTTGCTGGCCGATGAGGCGAATATCCGCGAAGTCATCATGTTCCCGATGAACCAACGCGCCGAAGATTTGATGATGGGCGCGCCGTCCGAGCCGATGAACGAGCAGCTTCGCGAATTGAACCTGCGCGTGATTCCGCGCGACTAAACCTGCCTCACGGCGAAGTGTTGCCGTTGGGCGCGCGGGGAAACCTGCGCGCCCTTTCCATTTGTCATGACCCATGGCTAAGTATTTTGGGGCGCAGGTCTGATTGGAGATGTTGATGGAGTTTTCAACCATTGCCGCGGCGCGGTTCGGATATGGTCCGTCCCCCTACATGCCCACTCCCGCCAATGCGGCCGACTATCTTACCGCCCTGCGTGGCGGGGATGCGATGGCCGAGCGTTTCCCGATTTTTAACGAAGGCGATGGTGCCAGAATGTTGGCCCAATATGCCCCGCTTTCACGTGCAGAGCGCGAGGGGCAGCCCAACGGTAAAGAAAACTTCAAAGCACTTCGTGACGAGATCAATGATATCATCGTCGCGGGTCTGCGCGCGCGGATTGCGCGTGCGATCGAAGACCCGACGGGCCTCCGCGAGCGTCTTCACCAATTCTGGACGGATCATTTCACGGTCGTTGGTCGCTCCTTACGCGATCATCCTATGACTTTGGAACATCAGGAATTCGCCGTGCGCCCGCATATGACAGGGCGGTTTGGCGATCTTTTGAAAGCCGCGGCAACCCATTCGGCGATGCTAACCTATCTTGATCAGCATCTGTCGATCGGTCCCAACTCGGCCATTGCCAAAAAACGCCCGCAAAAAAATCGCGGGCTGAACGAAAATCTCGCGCGCGAGGTGATGGAGCTGCACAGTTTGGGGGTCGAGGGGGGCTATTCGCAGGACGACGTGCGTCAGCTGGCGGAACTGTTCACGGGGATGACCCATTCCAACACCAACGGTTTTGATTTCCGTCCGGGGTGGGCCGAACCCGGAGCGGAGACGGTTCTGGGCAAGCTTTACGGCGGCGGCACTGCTGGCATGGCCGATATCCATGCTGTCCTTGACGATCTTGCCGTTCACCCTGACACAGCCGCCCATATCGCGCGGAAATTGGCGGTGCACTTCACTTCAGATGCGCCGTCCGAGGCTTTGATTGCTGCGTTGCGAGAAGCCTATATGGATCATGACGGCGCCTTGATGCCGGTATACGAGGTGCTCTTGACGCACCCCGATGTGACTGGAAGCTTTGGCCAGAAAATCCGTCAGCCTCTCGACTTCATCGCGACTGCCCTGCGGACGTTGGGGGTTCGCGGCGAGGACCTCGTTGCGATGCCTTACAAGGATTTCCGCCCGATCATCCGTGCGCCGATGCAATGGATGGGACAAAAATGGATCCAGCCTGCCGGGCCCGATGGCTGGCCCGAGGAGGCGGACGCTTGGATTTCGCCGCAAGAGCTTGCCGCGCGGATCGAATGGTCGATGCGTGCACCGCAACACTTCGCCAAGTGGTTCACGCTGCCTGATAGCGATGCGGAAACCTTCATGCTGAGCGCGTTGGGGGAACGGGCCTCACCTGCTTTGAAATTTGCCGTGCCGCGCGCGGAAAGCCGCGCCGAGGCGATCGGCCTCGTACTTGCGTCATCCGAGTTTAACCGGAGATAAATGATGAATAACAAAGGCTTATCGCGACGTTTATTTTTGAAGAGTGCGTCCGTTTTAGGGTGCTCCGCGGCGGCGCACCCGTTCATGAACTCCATGACGTTCGCCTCGGCGCCCGGTGAGGGGCGTTTGGTTGTCATCATTTTACGCGGCGCGATGGACGGGTTGGACGTGGTCCAGCCCTTGGGAGACAAGGCGCTCGCCCTCCACCGTAAGGTACTTTCGGGGGGCGAGGCGGCGGGTGCGCATGACCTGACTGGCTTTTTCGCCGCGCATAAGGCGCTGGGGCCGCTCATGCCGTTATGGGCGGAGGGCGAGCTAGGGTTCGTTCATGCGACCTCCACACCCTATCGCGACAAGCGTTCGCATTTCGACGGGCAGGATCTTTTGGAGGCCGGAACGGGCGGCGATGTCGACCCCAGCTTGATGAAAGTCGGTTGGTTGAATCGCCTGTTGCAAGAGCTGCCGGATGCGCGCGCGGATACGGCCTTTGCTGTCGGATTGGACGAAATGCGCATTCTCGCGGGGCCTGCGGCAGCGATGTCATGGGCGCCTGAGGCCAAATTGCGCATCTCGTCGCAAGCGGAGCTTTTGCTCAGTCACATATACCATGACGACGACCTGTTCCGCGATGCGGCGGAGGAGGCGATGGCCATTTCAAGCGCGGGCGCTGACCCCGCGACGATGGATGCGGCTGCGCTGGATGAGGCGGGTGACATGATGGCGGGGCCGACGGCTACGCCGGAGGCTGAAGGCAAAATATCCCCGACGCGCGAGATGGCGTATTTCGCGGCGGATCGCCTGAACGGGGACACCCGGATCGCGACGTTCTCCCTGAACGGTTGGGATACGCATCGAGGCCAACCCGCAGGATTGGGCGGCTCCTTGAACCGCTTGGCCGAGGCGATTCTTGGCCTGAAAGAGCGTCTTGGCGCGAACTGGTCGAAGACGACTGTGCTGGCAATGACCGAGTTCGGGCGCACGGTTCGCGAGAATGGGACACAAGGCACCGACCACGGAACGGGCGGGGCGATGCTGATGGCGGGCGGTGCCATTCGCGGTCAGAAAATTTACGGTGGGTGGCCAGGTCTTGGCGAAGGTGATCTTTATGATGGTCGGGATCTGATGCCATTGACTGACGTGCGCTCATGGGCGGCATGGACGATGCGTGCCCAATTTGGAATTGAACGCTCGACGCTGGAACGCTCAATTTTCCCGGGGCTGGATATGGGTGACGACCCGAAGTTTATGCTGTGAGTGTTTAAAGACCGAGCGCATTGGCCAATGTCGCCGCGATCGAAACCGACAACGAAATCAGGCCTATACCAAAAACAGTCCAATGCGTAGCGCGCGCGAGAGCATCGTTGGCAAGCGCGGATTGCAAAATATCTTTCATGGCCGTCTCCTGTTGCAGCGACGTCTAAACTCCTTCTGGATTGGGGCGAAACTCGGGCGCGTTCGGACCGATATCAGGGCTTTCTCGATGCATTAGCTTACGGGTTGGATACGTTCAGGCAATTGCTGCGCCTCAAGGGCTGCGCTAGGCTACGTCCTCAGGTTGAGGGTTTCGCGGTTGCACGCAGTTGGGGGTTGATATGAAACAGTTTGGAGCCCCGTTGGGCGATTGGAATGCCCCTGCAGCGCCGGAGTTTACCGAGTTGCAAGGGCGGTTTGCGACGCTCGAGCGGCTTGATACCCGTCACGCGCATGAGCTGTATCGCGCCTATTCCGGTGCGGATGAGGTATTTGATTACCTGCCCTACGGGCCGTTTTCGTCCGAATCGGGCTACATCCGCTGGGTCGGAGAACGCGCGACACAAACCGATCCATATCTGCTCGCGGTGCGTGATATCGCGACAGATATGGTTGGCGGTGTCATGGGCTTGCTGCGGATCGATACCGCAGGCGGTGTCGTTGAGCTCGGCCATATCAATCTTGCGCCCTCTTTGCAGGGGACGACAACCGCATCGGAGGCGATGATCCTTTTAATCACTTGGGCGTTCTCGAGCGGTTATCGGCGTTTCGAGTGGAAATGTGACGCGCTCAACCTGCCGTCACGTCGTGCGGCGCAGCGGCTGGGCTTGAGCTATGAGGGCGTCTTTCGCCAAGCCGCACATTACAAGGGGCGCAACCGCGACACGGCCTGGTTCGCAGCGACGGATCAGGACTGGTCCGCGTTGCAAGTCGCCTATGAGGCATGGCTGCGTCCCGAGAATTTCGATGACGCGGGCCAACAGATAGAACGCCTCTCTGATTTGACACGTCTCGTGAGAGTGTCATCCGATCCGGCACTGGCGCGCTAAGGGTCGTTTCTCTGCCGACCAGCTTAGAACGTAGATCCAGAAGCGAGACGTTCGCGCACAAGGCCGGACAACAAGTGGAGTTCGCGGGCCTCGGAGCGTTCAGTTCTCTTGCTCAATGCCAATGCGGCACGCGCGAGATCGGTGTCATGTGCGGACCGCGCCACGCCCCCCAGAAATTGCGAGATATAATCGAGGGCCGCGTCGGTGGGTGTATCGGACAGCACCTCAGCCGCATGTGTGAGGTCATCGCGCAGGGCAATAGGATCGGGTTCGACCCGCTCGTCAGGTAGGAGCCGCAGACCTTGGGGGCGCATGTCCGCTGGTAGCCCCGCGAGAACCACATTTTGGAACGTTGACAGGCTTTCGATCGGCTTGGCCAGAAACCCGTGCGCCCCGGCCGCGCGCGCCATCGCTTCGCCTTCCGGATCACCAGAGGTGCCCAGAATCACAGGCATCGCGACAGCGTGCTGCCGGATTTCGCGGATCAGATCTGCGCCGCAACCGTCGGGAAGACCCATGTCGATGATCACAACCCCCGGACGGTAAGTTGAGAGATGGCGATGCGCCGAGCGCAGGCAATCTGCCCGCCGAATCCGCGCGCCAGATCGCAAGCAGAGCAGTCGCATTGCCTCCGACGCAAACCGGCTGTCTTCAACGACAAGAACAGTCACGCCGAGCAGCGGTCGGTTGGTCGTCGCTTGTGCGCGCGAGAGATAGGCTTGGAGGTCGGTTGACATAAAAAGTCTCCTGGGCGAGTGCGTTTGGGGTAGGCCGTATCGGCGCGGGATCGTCAGCGCGCCGCCACACGGGAGCGACTCGCTTGTTATATTAGGCGGAAGAATGGATAACGTTTGGTAAACGCGGCAAGGCGCTTGCCATGCATCCTGCGGGCCGTGACGTTTTGGCGTGACAATATGCCAGCTGGCGCAGGCGGCTGGGATGCTTCATCCGCTTAACGCGGCGGATGTCGGGGGCGCTATGGGAGTGGCGCTTGGTTAATACAGGGAGAAAGATATGATTGGACGGTTGAATCACGTCGCCATTGCGGTGCCTGATTTGGAAGCGGCATCGGCGCAATATGCCAATGTGTTGGGGGCCAAGGTGAATCCGCCGCAGGACGAGCCTGATCACGGCGTCACGGTTGTGTTTATCGACCTGCCCAATACCAAGATCGAATTGCTTTACCCGCTAGGTGAGAATTCTCCGATCCAAGGCTTCCTCGACAAGAACCCTGCCGGAGGCATTCATCATATCTGCTATGAGGTGGAAGATATCGCCGTCGCGCGCGATACGCTTGTGGCGTCGGGCGCGCGCATCTTAGGCACGGGCGAGCCGAAAATTGGAGCGCACGGAAAACCGGTGTTGTTCCTGCACCCGAAAGACTTTAACGGCTGTCTGGTCGAATTGGAGCAAGTCTGATGAGTATCACTGGCGGGATCATTCTTTATGCTGTGACGTGGTTCATGGTGTTTTTCTGTGTTCTGCCGGTGCGGTTTGTCAGCCAGGCGGACGCGGGCGAAGTGGTGCCCGGCACGCATCGCTCGGCCCCCGCGAATGTTGACGATCTTGGGCGGAAGGCAAAAATTACGACCGGAATCGCCGCGGCGATTTGGGCGATTGCCGCGTTTATCATTCTTGGCGGGTTTATCACGCTGGAAGATCTGGATGTGTTTGGCCGGATGGCGCGCTGATCTGGCCGATGAAAATGCCCGCCTTATCGTGAGATAGGCGGGCTTTGTTTTGCGCGGTGACGGGGGCTGCGTTACTTGCGCCCGGTCATCTGGTGGAAAAGGTGCGTAAAACTCGCAGCCCCCAAAACGGGGATCACGAGGTTGACGAACGGGATGGAGAGCGGGATCGCCATCAAGACGCCTGCCGTCCAGATCATCACCCGATTTTGCGTATAAAGCGCCTTCGCAGCATCAGGATGCATCCGCCGCGTTGCGACCATCTGGAAGAACTCACGGCTCAGCAAATAGCCGTTCATACCCCAAAAAATGAGCGGTGCGATGAAGAAAAAGAACGGCAATAGCGCCAAAGCTATGAGGTTGGCGGCGATTATCGTTCCGAAGAACCGCAAAGTTTCCTCGACGCTTTGGGCAAACGGCTTGGGCGCGAGATCTGGCAGACCGGGATAGTGGCGGGCCTCGACGTCATCCGCGACCTCCTCCAAAAAGAGCCCGATGAAAGCGGAGGCTACAGGCGCCATCAAAAACACCGAAAGCCCCATCATCAACAACACCGATCCGCCCGAGGCGAGGCTGTCGACCCAAGTGACCTCACCGACAAACGGCAACGTCAGCTGATCGGGGATGAGCCAGCTCACCAGCTTTGCCACGACAATATAAAAAGCGATCAGCAGCGCGAGCGCGAGGCCGACCCCTTTAAGCAGGATTTTAAGAGCGCCGGGGGTGAATAGATCGCCAAGAGCGCGGAAAAATGAAGTGAAGATCATGCGCTGACCCATGTTGTAATCGCGTCAATGTCTGGGCGCGGGCGCTCAGGGGGGGGCGAGCCTTCCGTGCCGATATGGATCAGCCCTGCGACCCATTCGCCCTTACCAAGGCCAAAGGCGTCTTGTGCGAACCCGCGCTCATGCGCGACCCAACCCGTCAACCAGCTCGCGCCCCAGCCTGCGGCCAATGCGGCGTTTACCAGCCCCAAACATACCGACCCTGCGGAGAGGATCTGTTCGATTTCCGGAACTTTTTCCGTGCTGCGGGGGACATAGACCACCGCAACGCACAGCGGGCTATCGGCAAATTGCGCGACCCCTTTGGGCAGTTTGTCGGGCGCAATGCCAAGCGCCGCACCCTTGTCCGCAGCCAACCTTGCTAGCCGGTCGAGGGCGGCACGTTCCAGCACGATGAGGCGCCATGGCTCCAATTTTCCGTGGTCGGGGGCGCGGACGGCGGAGGTGAGCAGGGATGTGAGCGCGGCGCGGTCTGGCGCCGGGCCCGTCAGGGTTTTCGCCGGTCGCGAACGCCGCGTCGCAAGGAATTCCATTGCGGCGGGGTTGGGACGGGCGGGATTTATGGTCATATCGGCCTCCGGTCTGTGACGGGGAAGATGTCGGGCCTCGGTGCGTATTTTGCAAGGGCTGGCCGCGGTTTAGATGCGCGGGGCGGCGGGGTTCTGGCCGGCGCCAGTTCCGGGGCGACTTTACGCCGATATGCGGCGGCGCTAAGCCTTGGGTATGAATATCGCTCACCTCGCCATGGAGGCCGCCGAAATCAAAGTGCGGGTCACGCCGAAAGCTTCAAGCAATGCGGTTGAAGCGCGGGACGGACAATTGCGCGTCTATGTCACCTGCGTGCCCGAGGGGGGGAAGGCGAATGCCGAGGTGCAAAAGCTCTTGGCAAAGGCCTTGGGGGTTGCGAAATCGAACCTGACGTTGATCCGCGGGCAAACATCGCGTGACAAGGTGTTTCGCGTCAATTTCTAGCGCCAAGCGCTAACGAAACGGACCATCCCTATTCTTGCGCCTCATTCGCAGGGACGCTGCGCAACCGGTAGACCCCTTCAGGAAGATCGAGCGCGGCGGCAAGCTCGCGCAACTGCGCATGCGAGAACGTGACTTGAACCACCTCGCCAGTCTGATCGTTGAGCTGTTCGATCGTCACGCAATCCTCGAAAGAATTGATCGTGATATCTTCTTGCAGGTAATCGGCGGGGTTATCCCCCTCGTCGACAAGGGTGATGACGGTCGCGTCAAATTCGTGTTCGATGGTAAACATAATGCAATGGTATCTCACGCAGATGTTTCTGCAAGCGCAGAAAACCGCGCATCACGCGCGCGCGACCTCTTTCGCGCTCACGCGGCTGTGCGTATGAGGGATGGAGAGCAACAGGTATTGAAAGATATCTGATACGGGACGCGCCACGATCTCTTTACGAGGGCGGCGGCGAAAGGGCCAAGGGAAACGGCAAAAGATGCGGATGTTCAGATGGCTGATGGCTGCGGGTTTGGCGATGGGGGTTGCGGGGTGTGATGTGCCGCAATCCGGCGCGACTTTGCCGCGCGCGGATGGCCCGTCTGCGCCTGTCGTGCAGGCATCTGATCTGCCGACGCAACTCACGCCGCAAATGGCCGCCCGCAATTTCATCACCGTTGCGCAACGGATGGAACCGCAAATCGAGGCCGAATGCGAGGAGCGCACGGCGGGGCAGGGGCGGAGCTGTGATTATCAGATCGTTGTGGATGACCGACCGGATCAAGCGCCAAACGCGTTCCAGACATTGAACGATGAGGGAGATCCGATCGTCGCTTTCAATCTTGCGTTGATCGCGACCGCTCAGAATATGGATGAACTCGCCTTCGTCATGGGCCATGAGGCGGCGCATCACATCGCGGCGCATATCCCGCGCACCGAGAACACGGCCCTGACGGGCGCATTGATTTTGGGGACTTTGGTCGCGGCGGCGGGCGGTGACGAGACATCGATCCGCACCGCGCAGGAATACGGCGCATCCGTGGGCGCGCGGGCGTATTCGCAAGATTTCGAGCTGGAGGCGGATCGCCTCGGGACGATTTTGACATGGAATGCAGGCTTTGATCCCGAACGTGGCGCCTTGTTCTTTGAGCGGCTGGGCGATCCGGGGGACACATTCCTTGGTACGCACCCCGGAAACGCGCGGCGTCTCAGTGTGGTGCGCGAAACGGTGGCGCGCTTGCGCAGCGGTGCCGAAAGCTAGGCGCAGTTAAGAGCGAGCGCTGAGCATGCAGATTGCATCGCGCCCCGATCGCGCTAGGTTTTAATCCAGCGGCAACTTTAGATTGTTGCGCCTCTAAAAACGCGGCAACGCCGGAGGGTGCGCGTCGGGTGCGCGTCGGTCAACAGTCTGCGGGGGAACAGGATATGCCATCGAAATTTATCTGGGCGCTGCGCCGTCTGTTTGACGAGATTTGGGTGACAGTGGTCGCTTACGGTGTGCTTGGCGTTTTCGTGGCGTTGATCGGGCCGTTGGCCGGGCGCTTCGTGCCAGACGGGGCCTCCTACAAGCTCGGCGCAGATGCGGTTGAGCCGATCCTCGAAATTGTTGCATCATCGATGCTGACCGTAACGACGTTTTCTCTGTCGATTATGGTCGCCGCTTACAGTGCGGCGGCGGTGACTGCGACGCCGCGCGCTTTGGAACTCTTGCTCAAGGATCGCACAACCCAGCGCGTCCTCGCCAGTTTTATCGGTGCTTTCATCTTTGCGCTCGTCGGGATTATCGGCCTGCAAACAACTGTTTACGGCGACGAAGGACATTTTATTCTCTTCATTGCGACCATTCTGGTTCTCACGCTGATCATCGTCAATCTCGTGCGCTGGGTGTCGCATCTCACAACCTTCGGGCGGCTTGGCGATACGGTCGAACGCATGGAAAACGCGGCCGTCGCCGCGCTTGAGACGCGGATGAAAGATCCCTACCTCGGCGCGCATCGTGCGGGCGAGGTGCCTTCCGAGGCGCTAGAGGTTTGCGCATTGGAAGTGGGCTACGTTCAGCATGTCGATATCGCGCGATTGAACGGCATGGCAGTGGCCGCGAATTTACGGGTTTGGTTGATCGCGATGCCGGGTAAGTTTGTGCATCCTGCGGCCGCTTTGGTGCGGATCGCGGGATTGGACGGCCCGCCGCACTTACCGCGCGAGGCTTTGAGGGAGGTCGAGGCGGCGGTCCACGAAGCCTTCACCGTTGCGCAGCGCCGTACCTATGATCAAGATCCGGAGTTCGGCGCAATTACCTTGGCGGAGGTTGCGCAGCGCGCGCTGTCGCCCGCGGTGAATGATCCTGGAACCGCGATTGATGTGATCGGGCGGCTGTTGCGGATTTTATCCGGTGGGAGCGCGCGTGCCGATGCGGATTTGCGCTTTGCCCGCGTTTGGGTGCCGCCTTTGGATCGTGGGGCGATGCTGCGGCAATCGTTGGGGCCGATCGCGCGCGAGGGGGCTGCGTGCCGCGAGGTCGTTTTGCATGTCATCATGGCGGCGGACGCGCTCGCGAGAATGGCGCCGGACGCTTATCAGGGTGCAGGGAGGGATGTCGCCCGTGCGGCCCATATCCGCGCAAGCGCCGCCATGACCTTGCCCGAGGATCTCGAAGCGGTCACGGCGCGCCTTGCAAGGGCCGGATGGCATCCGGCCCCAAGCGCGACGGGTGAGGGGGCCTGAGGCCGGTTAGAGGCTAAGCTTCTTGAAAATTGGCTCGGGGATGGCGCGGATAATCGTCATCACGACCTGCCAGATGGGCCGGACATAAATCACATTGCGCCCCGATTGCGTTGCCTTGACGATGGCCGTCCCGACTTCTTCCGGCTCGGCTGTGAGCTTTGCGGGCAGGTCCATGCCTGCGGTCATGGCGGTGTTCACGAAGCCCGGCAGGACGGTGACAACATGCACGCCCTTCTTCGCCAGACGGTTACGCAGGCCCGAGAGAAACGCGGTGAAGCCTGCCTTTGCAGATCCATAAACATAGTTCGTCGCGCGTCCGCGCAGACCCGCCACCGACGAGATACCAACAAGAACGCCCGAGCCGCGTGCCTCCATCCGGTTGGCCAGTTCGGCAAAAATCAACGCCGGACCCTCAAAATTGGAGCGCAGCACGAGAGACGCCTTCACCGGATCGGCTTCATTGGCGGCTTGTTCGCCCATCAGCCCCACCGCGATCACCGCGATTTGAGGCAAGCTTGGCAGCGCATCGATCAGCGCGCCGAAACCCTCAAAGTCCAACACATCGAACTCGTGAGTGGTCACGGCGACGTTATAGCGGTGCGTCAGATCGGCGGCGTCATC
>NZ_JAXHCH010000003.1:0-179861 GCF_042466415.1 Albirhodobacter sp. R86504
CGCATGGCATCCCTGTCGTGGAAACCATCGCAGGGCGCGCGAACCTCAAACAGGGGCATCCGCTCAATATCGGGCCGGTTGGTGTGACGGGGTCTGACAGTGCGAATGCGATTGCCGAGAAGGCCGATGTGATTTTGGCCGTCGGCACGCGGTTGCAGGATTTCACCACCGGATCATGGACCGCCTTTGCCAAGGACGCCAAGATTATCGGCCTGAATGTCGCGCGCCATGATGCGGCCAAGCACCTTTCCACGCCGATTGTTGGCGATGCGAAGCTGGGACTTTTGGCGCTGGAATCTGCGCTTGGCGCCTATACCGCGCCCAAAGACTGGCTCGATTTTGCGCAGGCCGAGCGCGCAAAATGGGTCGCCTATACCGATAAAATCACCGCGCCGTCCAACGGCCCCAATTGCTATGCGCAGGCCATTCGCGTGGTTAACGATCTGTGCGATCCGCGGGACCGCGTTGTCGCCGCCGCCGGTGGATTGCCCGCCGAAGTGGCCGCGCATTGGCAGACCAAAGAGATCGGCACCGTCGATATCGAATTCGGCTTCTCCTGCATGGGCTACGAGATCGCCGGCGGTTGGGGCGCGCGGATCGCCCAGTTTGAACGCGAACCCGACCGCGACACCGTGGTGTTCACCGGCGACGGATCGTATCTTTTGATGAATTCGGATGTGTATTCGTCGGTTCTCTCACAGCGCAAGTTGATCATTTGCGTGCTCGATAACGGCGGCTTTGCGGTGATTAACAAGCTGCAAAACAACACCGGCAATGAGAGCTTCAACAATCTGATCGAGGATTGCCCGACGATCCCCGCGCCCTTCGCGGTTGATTTTGAGGCCCATGCCGCATCGATGGGGGCGCTGGCGGAAACCGTCACCAATCCCGCCGAATTTGGCGAGGCGTTCAAACGCGCGAAGGCGGCGGATCGGACATCCGTCATCGTGATGAAGGTCGATGCCTATGAGGGCTGGACGAAACAGGGCCATACTTGGTGGGAAGTCGGCACGCCGCATGTCACCGAGAACGCCAATGTTGCCGCGAAACACGCCGAGATCGAGGCGAGCCGCGTCAAGCAGCGGAAGGGCGTGTGATGGCGGATGTGATTGCGCAAATTCGCAAAAACCGGTTCGTCGTCGTGGGCCGCGTCGGGATGGACTTGTTCCCCGATGTCGGCGTGGCGGTCGAAGATGCGGCCAGTTTTACCGCCGATATGGGCGGATCGTCGGCCAATATCGCGGCGGGATTGGTGAAACTGGGGGCCGAGGCCTCGCTTGTGACGCGCGTCTCGGCCGATGCGGTGGGCCGGTTTTGCCGCAATAAATTGGCCCATTACGGCGTGGACGCGCGCTATGTGCGCGATGAGGGCGGCGAGGCGCGCAACTCATTGGCGCTCTATGAAAGCCGGATCAAAGGCCATCAATCGGTGATCTACCGCAACCGCGCGGCGGATTTCGAGATGGCGATGGAGGACGTGCAAGCCGTTGAGTATGCAGGCTTTGGCGCGCTGATCGCGGCGGGGACAGTGTTCGCGGCGGAGCCATCACGGGCGGCGTCATTTGAGGCCTTCCGTCTTGCGCGCGCCGCCGGATTGCCGGTGATTTTCGATGTGGATTACCGCCCCTATTCCTGGCCCTCGGCGCAGGTGGCGGAGGAGGTTCTGTCACAGGCCGCGGCCCTGTCGGATGTGATCGTCGGCAATGATGAGGAATTTGGGTTTATGGCCGGCGGAATCGAGCACGGCTTGCAAAAAGCCCGCGATCTGGCCGCCACAACCGCGACGATTGTCGTCTACAAAATGGGCGAAAACGGCGCGATCACGATCACCAAAGAGGGCGAGATCAAAACCGGAATCTACCGCGTCGACGCCCTCAAACCCACCGGCGCGGGCGATAGTTTTATGGCGGGGATGCTGTCCTCGCTGGCATCGGGCCATGATCTGAAATCCGCCGTGCTGCGCGGCTCTGCTTGTGCGGCGATTGTGGTGGCCAAACCCGGTTGCGCGCCCGCGATGCCCTACCCTGTCGATCTTGAAAAATTCTTGGCCACCCATGCTGGCCCCACTGAAATAACGTAAGGAAATCAGATGCATATCGCCCCACATGACAACCAAAACAAACCCATCGTCGACATTGATGATCCGACGGTCCCGCTCAATTATTTCAACATCGTCATGTTGAAAGCGGGGCAAGCCTTTGAGTATCAGGTGCCCGGCTATGAGACCTGCATCGTGCCCGCCACGGGCACTGTCGATGTCGAGATTGAAGGCCTCACCTTCGCGACCATCGGCAATCGCGGCGTTGATGTTTGGGATGGCGAGCCGGAAGGCGTGTACGCCCCCGTTGGCGCCAAAGTGAAGATCATCGCCGTCACCGATACCGAGACTTTCGTAGCCGGTGGCCGCTATGACAAAGTGCTCGATCCGTTCGAGATCCGCGAGGCGGAGCTGGACAAGGTGCAATACGGGTCCGACGACACCAAAACCCACCGCAAGATCAAGCATATCTTGGGCACGAAATACCACGGCAAGGTCGGCCGGTTGCTGGTGTCGGAGCTGTTCACCGTGGGTCAGGGCGGTTGGTCCGGTTTCCCGTCGCATAAGCATGACACCGATCGCCTGCCGTTGGAAACCCGCCACGACGAGACGTATAATTTCCGCTTCCGCCCCAATCACGGCTCCGGCGTGCAGATGTTGCAGCGCGAGGATAACAAGCCGGGGGATGCCTATCACATCATGGATCGCTCGACGATTTGCCTCGACAAAGGTTATCACCCCTGCGCGGTTTTGCCCGGTTATGAGATGTATTATTTCACCATTTTGAGCGGGCTGTCGCAGCGCAGCTTGGTGCAATATTTCCAACCGACCCACGCCTATCAGGTCGAGACGATCCCGGGGATCAAAGACATGGTGGCGAAGTTCAAATGAGTTTGGTCACACTGGAACAGGTGCTGCAACCTGCGCTGAAGGGCCAGTATGCCGTGGCCGGATTGGTCACTTTGGGCTGGGAGGACATGCGCGCCTATGTTGCGGCGGCGGAGGCCGAGGGCTGTCCGGTGATTTTGCAGGCGGGGCCAAGCTGCCGCGCGCATACGCCTTTGCCGATCTTGGGCAAGATGTTCCGCTATCTGGCGGAGAACGCCTCGGTGCCAGTCGTCGCGCATTTGGATCATGGCTACACGTTCGAGGATTGCCGCGCGGCGCTGGATGCGGGGTTCACCTCGATCATGTTTGACGGATCGCGCAAACCTTTGGCGCAAAACATTGAGGAGACAGCCAAAATCGCGGAGATGGCCCATGCGGCGGGGGCATCTTGCGAAGGCGAGATCGGCTTTGTTGGCTATGCGGGCGGCGAAAATTCCGCCGGCACGGATCCGGCGGAGGCTGCAAAATTCGCCGCCGAGACGGGCGTGGATGCGATGGCGATTTCGGTCGGCAATGTGCATTTGCAGCAAGATAAAGAGGGCGGCTTGGACCTTGATCGCATCGGCGCGATTGAGGCGGTGACCACGGTGCCGCTGGTGATCCATGGCGGGTCCGGCGTGCCTTTGGCGCAGCGCAGATTGCTGGCGACAGGGTCGTCCGTGTGTAAATTCAACATCGGAACCGAGCTGCGGATGGCGTTTGGCGCGGCGCTCCGCGCGGCGGTGAATGCCGATCCCGACCGGTTCGACCGCGTGAGCATCCTAAAAGAAACGCATGAGCCCTTAGTCGCCGCCACGCGCGGCGTCTTGCAAGGCTTCAAACCTGCGGGATAAAAAAGCGCGGCGCGGATCTTCCGATCTCGCGCCGCGTGTCAATTCCCGCCCACAAACATCCTGTCTTTCGCCGCCGCGATATGCTGGCGCATCGCGGCCTGCGCGGCATCGGGTTGTTTCAACCGGATCGCATCCAAAATGGCACGGTGCTCCGCCAAAACGAGATCTTGCCGTACGGGCACATCCAGCAAGGTCAGCGACCGCGATAGCTTCATCCCGAAGGCGATTTGCTGCCCCAAAGATTCCAGCACCGACGAGAAAAACGGATTTTTCGCGGCCCGCGCAATCGCGAGATGCAGCATCTGATCGGTTTCCACCGCAGCCGCGTTTTGCTGATAGGTTTCCTCCATCATGCGGTAGGCGTGCTCCATCGCGGCGAGATCTTCTTCGTCGCGCCGCCGCGCCGCCCAAGCCGCCGCCGCCCCCTCCACATCGATGCGAAACTCGTAGCATCGCTGCACATCCGAGATGGATTCGAGTGGCACAAACGTGACCACATGGCGATCGGGGCGGCGCAAGACATAGCTGCCGGACCCGCGCCGCGATTGGATAATCCCGTCATCCCGCAGCCGCGCCAAAGCCGCCCGAACGATAGGCCGCGAAACGCCACACCCCTGCGCCAGAACATCCTCGGCGGGAAGCCGGCTATGCACCGGATATTCCTCGTCGAGAATTTTCGACAAAAGCTGATCATAGACCTGATCTGCCAATGACGGGCGCGGGGTATCACTCAAACCAGTCTCCTTCACTCAAACCATACGCAGCCCTACCAGACAAGCGGAGACCGGTTCCAAGGCATCAGATCTCCACGCCAGCCGCGCGATAGATCAATTCCATAAGCCGCAGCGTCTCCAGATTGTCCAGACGATCCGTTTGGAACCGATCGCCGCTGCGCAAACCGTGGACGAAATCGGTGACCGCCCCCGTGAAGCAGGCCTGATAATTCGCGGCCAGATCATGCATCGACACATCATCGGGCTTCGACAGCAGGGTAATGCGGTCACGATCATAGATCAACGTATCGGCCTTGCCCATCAGCTCCAACCGATCGGCCGGCAAAGGCGGATGACCGGGCGCGGCGATATTCGCATCAATCTGCACCAATGCCCCCGAGGCGGTGCGCAGTTGGATCAGGGCGACATCTTCGCCCGCGAGATCAGGATTCATCCGATCCAAAGCGGCGTTCACGACCGTCATCTCGCCCAAGATCGAGCGCAGCGCGTCGAGATGGTGAATCAGCACTTCGAACACCACAAGCCGTTTGAAATTCGCTAGATAGGGTTGGCGGTTGAGCAAAAACGGCACCTTACCAGGGTAATCAAGCACGGCCGATGCGCGCACCGTCATCCGCGCGTGGCGCACCTCGCCCACCTCGCCCGCGCGCACGCGCTTGCCCAGCTCGGCGTAATGCGGGCGGAAACGGTAGTTCTCGTGGATCATGAAGCGCACGCGCTCGCCCACATCCGCGATCAGACTTTCGGCCTCGGCAACCGTCGGCGTCATCGGCTTTTGGCACATCACATGCACGCCGCGATCGGCGGCTTGGCGCACCAACGGCGCATGGCTGCCGACAGGCGTAATGATATCCACCGCATCCGGGCGCACGGCGTCGAGCATCTCGGCCATATCGGTAAAGACTTCCGCGATTCCGAATCGGTCCGCCTGTTCTTGCGCCTTCGCGCGGTCAGGATCGCAAATCGCCGCAATCGTAACGGCCTCTTGCGCCTGCCAGCCCTTCAGGTGGAATTCGCTGATCGCGCCTGCGCCCGCGACAGCAATCTTTAATGGTTGCATCATGTTCTCCTCACATGCGTTGATCTGCTTATAACTTGTTTTGATTGATATTTACAAATATTGACTTGTTGAAGATCGCATATTACAAATTATTACGAATTGGACGCAAGCTCGAC
Organism: Albirhodobacter sp. R86504; assembly: GCF_042466415.1. Lineage (NCBI taxonomy): Bacteria > Pseudomonadati > Pseudomonadota > Alphaproteobacteria > Rhodobacterales > Paracoccaceae > Albirhodobacter > Albirhodobacter sp. R86504. Next base: position 5,670 of record NZ_JAXHCH010000003.1, read on the forward strand.
CAAATCACACCGGTTTACCACGCCCTTCGCGGAGGGAGGCGCGCGGAACATCACTGAGCGTTTGCGGATTGGCATTGACCCGTCCGACGGCGTGAACGCCCCTGAGGGCACAATTTTCTGGGAGGAAACTATGACTGATTTCACTAAATTCACCCGCCGCGGCATCCTGAAAAGCGCGGCTGCTGCATCCGCTGCGAGCCTCGTTCCGGCGGCGGCATGGGCCGCGGATTACCCGTCGCGCCCGCTCACAATGCTTGTGCCTTGGGGCGCTGGCGGCGGCACGGATGCTTGCGCACGCATGGTTTCGGCCCTGTTGGAGCGCCGCCTCGGCCAACCGATCAACGTTGTAAACCGCACCGGCGGCGCTGGCGTCATCGGCCACTCGGCCATCGCGACGGCTCCGAACGACGGCTACACGCTTGGCCTCGTGACGGTTGAGATCGCAATGATGCATCACCTCGGCCTGACCGAGCTGACCTCGGAAGATTACACGCCACTGGGTCTTGTGAATGCGGATAGCCCTGCGGTTACGATCTCCTCGAACAGCGAATATAAAGACCTCGCGAGCCTCACCGCGGCGATCAAAGCGTCCGAGCCAGGCACGTTCAAAGCGTCCGGCACGTCGCAAGGCGGCATCTGGCACCTCGCGCTCGTCGGTTGGATGAAGGCCCTCGGCCTTGATGGCAACCATGTGACTTGGGTGCCGTCCGAAGGCTCTGCGCCTGCGATGCAGGATCTTATCGCTGGCGGTATCGATATCGTCACGGTCTCGCTCGGCGAAACCAAGGCGATGGTGGATGCGGGCCGCGCGGTCAACGTGGGCCTGATGGGCACAGAGCGCGCCGCAAGCCATCCGGATGTTCCGACCCTCGCAGAAGCGGGCGGCGGCGAGTTCCAGCTGGCGACATGGCGCGGCGTTTGCGGGCCGAAAGACCTCCCGCAGGACGTGGCCGAGAAACTGGCCGCCGCCGTCGCAGAAGTCGCAGCAGATCCGGAATTCGTTGAATTCATGAACGGTCGCGGCTTCAACCTCGTCTATCTCGATGCGGCAGCGCATGGCGAGATGATGACGAAGGCCGACGCGCAAATGGCCGAAACGATGTCGGCCGCTGGCCTGATCCAGGGCTAAGCACGGCACACGGGGCGGGTGCGGTTTGGGCCGCATCCGCCCTTTTTCCGGATTAAGGGGGGATTATGAAGATCACCGATGCCCTTTTGGGTATATTTTTCGCGCTACTTGGGGCGGCCATGTTCTGGCAGGCGTCCCAGTTTCCGTCCTTCGCCGGACAGCCTTACGGGGCGGCCTTCCTGCCCGAGCTGATCGCGTCTGCGTTCATGATCGGCGGCGTTTTGCTCGTCATTCGGGATGTGCAAACACGGCGGCTCAATCGCGCGGAGATCGGTGAGGATCACACCCCCATCTTCGCATGGACCCAAGATTTGCGCGAGGGCGGCCTTCCGGCGCTGATCGCGGTTTTGGGCAATGTGCTCGCCCAAATCCTTTTGTCGACGAAGCTCGGTTTTATCCCCGTCTCGATCGTTGGCTTGACGGTTTTGTTCCTCGTGCTGCGCCTGCGCCCTTGGGTTGCGGTCGTGCTTGCCATCGCGACGAGCTTTGCGTGCTGGTGGTTGTTCGTCGGCCTGCTCCGCGTGCCTTTGCCGCGCGGCCTATTGGACGGAGTGCTTTAAATGGGTTTTGATGTTCTTCTTCAGGCACTTGCGCTTGTTCTTAGCCCCGAGGTCATTCTCACCGCGCTGCTGGCTGGTGCGTTCGGCATGTTCGTCGGCGCGATGCCCGGCCTGACCGCAACGATGGCGACTGCGCTTTTGGTGCCGCTGACGTTCTTTATGGATCCGATCCCTGCGCTCGCGGCGATTGTTTCGGCAAGTGGTATGGCGATTTTCGCGGGCGATATTCCCGGCGCTTTGCTGCGCATTCCGGGCACGCCTGCCTCGGCCGCCTATGTTGAGGATAGCTATCAGCTCTCCTTGAAAGGCAAGCTGAATGAGGCCCTTGGCACAAATCTCTTGGTCTCGTGCATCGGTGGTTTGGTGGGGGTTGGCGTTCTGATCGCGGCGGCGCCCATGCTGGCGGAATTCGCGCTTCGCTTCACGTCCTACGAATATTTCTGGCTGGCGCTTCTTGGCTTGTCCTGCGCGATTTTCGTGGCATCCAGCGATCCGCTCAAGGCGGGGATTGCGCTGCTCATTGGTCTGGCGCTTGCAACGGTTGGGCTCGATCCCACAACCGGCGTGCCACGGTTCACCCTTGGTCAGGTCGATCTTTTGGCGGGCGTCGAATTTATCCCTGCGATGATCGGTCTTTTCGCTCTGGCTGAGGTCATGCGCGGCGTAATCAAACTTAACCGCAATACCGAGGCGGCCGTGATGCCGCGCAATGACGGGCCTTTGTTCAAAGACGTTGGCGGGATTATCCGTAAACACCCTAAAAATATCATTCGCGGATCGCTGATGGGCACGATCATCGGCGCGTTGCCGGGCGCTGGCGCGGATATCGCGGCGTGGATGGCCTATGCTGTTTCCAAGCGCTTCTCCAAATCCCCCGAAAAATATGGCACAGGCCATGTCGAAGGCCTCGTCGATGCGTCGGCCGCCAATAACGCAGCCGTCGGCGGCGCATGGATACCGGCGCTGGTGTTCGGGATTCCGGGCGATAGCGTCACCGCGATCGTGATTGGCGTGCTCTATATGAAGGGCATGAACCCCGGCCCGACCGTGTTCATCCAGAATCCGCAGCTGATCTACGCGGTGTTCATGATCTTTATCCTGACGACGCTGATGATGGTGCCGCTGGGTTGGGCCGCGGTGAAGGCCGCGCGTCAAGTTCTGCGCGTGCCGGCACGTGTCTTGCTGCCGATCGTCATGAGCCTTTGCATCGTTGGCGCGTTTGCGATGACCAACTCCGTCTTTGGCATCGTGATCATGTTTGCCATCGGCATCTTGGGCTGGATCATGGAGGACAACGGCTTCCCCGTTGCGCCGATCATTCTGGGGCTCGTTCTCGGGCCGATGTTCGAACGCATGTTCATGACGTCGATGATCAAATCCGGCGGCGATCTGAGCGCCTTCTTTGAGCGCCCGATCGCGGCAACGCTCGGGGTCTGCGTCTTCGCGATCTGGGCCTTGTCGATCTGGGGGGCGGTGCGCCGCCACCGCGCCAAAACCAAAACCCTTCAGGCTTGAACGCCACACCGAGGAAAGAAAACATGACTGATTACATCCTGTCTGACGAGACGCGCGAAAAGCTGAAGAAAGTCTCCACCGCGTCCGTTGCAACGGCGCTCTACAAACGCGGCCTGCGCAACCAATTCGTGCAAGGCGTAAAACCGGTTGAGCGCAAGCCCGTCACCATGGTCGGGCAGGCATTCACCCTGCGCTACATCGCGGCACGTGAAGATCGCAACCCGATCACCATCTTCCGCGAGCGGGATCACAAGCAGCGGGTCGCGATCGAGACCTGCCCCGCGGGCCACGTGTTGGTGATGGATGCGCGCAAAGACAGCCGCGCGGCGACCGCAGGCTCGATCCTGATCACGCGCCTTGCGCTGCGCGGTGCGGCGGGCGTTGTGTCGGACGGCGGCGTGCGCGATGCGGTCGGGATTGGCGAATTGGACATGCCAGCCTATTTCGCATGTTCTTCCGCGCCGACGAACCTGACATTGCATGAGGCGATTGACATCAACGTGCCGATCTCGTGCGGCGACGCGCCTGTGTTCCCGGGCGATGTGATGCTGGGCGATGGCGACGGCGTGATGGTGATCCCCGCGCATCTCGCGGATGAAATTGCAGATGAATGCACCGGCATGGAATCGTTTGAAGATTTCGTACTGGAGCAAGTGAATGGTGGCGCAGCCATCATCGGCCTCTATCCCGCGACGGATGAGGAAAACTTGACGAAATACGCCGCTTGGCGTGAACGGACAGGACGCTAAAACATGCCCCATACTCCCCATGGCGCGCACCTGATCGCAGGTGAACGGATCAAAACCGACGCAACCTTTACCTCCTCCCCCGCGACCGGCGCGGCGTTCGACTATTCCGTCGGCACGCCCGCCCTCGTCGATCAGGCATGTGCGGCGGCGGATGCCGTCTTCCCTGCGTTTGCCGCAACAACGCGTGAACAGCGGGCTTTGTTGCTGGAAACCATCGCGGATCAAATCGACGCACGCGGCGATGCGATCACCGAAATCGGCAGCGCGGAAACCGGCCTGCCGGCGGCGCGTTTGCAAGGCGAGCGTGGGCGCACAACAGGCCAATTGCGTCTGTTCGCGGCCCATATCCGCAACGGCGATTATCTGGATCGTCGTTATGATGCGGCGCTTCCTGATCGCCAGCCTGCCCCGCGCCCCGATTTGCGCATGATGCAACGCCCGATCGGCCCTGTTGCCGTGTTCGGCGCATCGAACTTCCCGCTCGCGTTTTCGGTGGCGGGCGGCGATACGGCGGCGGCGCTTGCGGCGGGTTGCCCTGTCGTTGTCAAAGGCCACAGCGCCCATCCGGGCACCGGCGAAGTCGTGGGCGACGCAATCGTTGCCGCGCTCACCGAGTTGGGCATGGATCAACGCATCTTCAGCCTCGTTCAAGGCGGCAAACGCGATGTTGGCGAGGCGCTCGTCAAGGACGCGCGCATCAAAGCCGTCGGGTTCACCGGCAGCTTGGGCGGCGGTCGCGCGCTCTATAACCTATGCGCACAGCGCCCCGAGCCGATCCCGTTCTTCGGCGAATTGGGCAGCGTCAACCCGATGTTCGTTTTGCCCGCAGCGGCGAATGAGCGCGGCGCGCAAATCGGTGGCGGTTGGGCAGGCAGCTTGACCATGGGCGCAGGCCAGTTCTGCACCAACCCCGGCATCGCGGTTGTGATCGACGGACCAGATGCGGATGCCTTCGTGTCGGCGGCGGCTGAGGCCCTGAAAACCAGCGCGGCACAAACCATGCTGACAGATGGCATGGCGGCGTCCTTCCGCGACGGCGCAAAGCGTGTTGCGGCAGGCAAAGGCGTCAAAGCCCTTGTCGAGACATCGTGTGACGGTCGCTCGGCGGCACCTTACCTGTTTGAGGTTTCCGCCACAGACTGGATCGCCGATCACGACCTCGCGGAGGAAGTCTTCGGCCCGCTCGGCCTCGTGATCCGCGTTCAGGACGAAGCGCAGATGATCGAGATTGCGCAAAGCTTCACCGGCCAGCTGACGGCGACGTTGCAAATGGACGATGCCGATATCGATCTCGCGCGGGCCTTGTTGCCTGTGTTGGAAAAGATGGCCGGCCGTGTGTTGGCAAACGGCTTCCCGACGGGCGTCGAAGTGTCCGATACGATGGTTCACGGCGGCCCCTACCCCGCCAGCACCAACTTTGGTGCGACCTCGGTCGGCACGCTCTCGATCCGCCGCTTCTTGCGGCCCGTGTGCTACCAGAACCTCCCCGCAGCGCTGCTGCCGACTGATCTCGCGTAAGCGACAGACGGCAAACGCCTGCGCGTCCGGCCCGCCCCGCATCCTCCCCGCGGTTGGCGGGCCGGCGTTTTTATAGGCTGGCCAAAGGCCTTGCTCTCGCAGCGCGCAGGTTTGATAACAACGCAGGAACGCGCGTCATGGCCCACCTGCCGACGCGCAGCGAGGGGGGATATCATGACACATTTTACATTCGCAACTGCGGGGCAGATCCGGTTCGGGCGGGGCATTGCCCGCGATTGCGTGGCCGAGCTTGCCGCGCTGGCGCCGCGCGTATTGTTGGTCACCGGCGCCAATAGCGCCCGCGCGGACTGGCTGCGCGGCGCGCTGACAGGCGCGGGCTGCACGGTGACGATCTTCGCGGCGCTGCGCGAACCCGATCTCGACATGATCACCGATGCCGTGACCCGCGCGCGCCAAGCTGATGTCGGCGCCGTCATCGCGCTTGGCGGCGGCGCGGCGATAGATACGGGCAAGGCCATCGCGGCGCTGATCCCCGCCACCCGTCCCGCACTTGATCATCTTGAGGTCGTCGGGCTTGGCCTGCCGCTCGATCATCCCCCCTGCCCTTCGCCGCCCTGCCAACCACATCGGGGACGGGCGCCGAGGTGACACGCAACGCGGTGATTTCGGTGCCCGCCGCGCGGCGTAAGGTGAGCCTGCGCGATCTGGCGATGCTGCCCGGGCTCGCGATTATTGACCCCTCATTGACGGATGATTGCCCGGCGGCGATCACCTTGGCGTCGGGGCTGGATGCTATTACCCAAGTGATCGAGCCTTACCTCAGCACCCGCGCGAACCGAATGACGGACGCGCTCTGCCGTGATGCGATCCCGTTGGGGCTCGCGGCGCTCAAAACGCTTATGACGGGTGGGACGCAGGCGCAGATGCAGGCCGCGCGCGACGATATGGCATGGGTCAGCGTCAGCGGCGGAATGGCCTTGGCGAATGCGGGGCTTGGTGTGATCCACGGCCTCGCAGGGCCGCTTGGTGGGCTGTCAAATGCCGCGCATGGCGCGATTTGCGGCGCGCTCTTGCCACATGGGTTGACCTTGAACGCGGCAAAGATCGACCCCGCCGATACGCGGCTTTGCGCGCGGATGAGGGATGTGCGCGGATGGATCGCACAGGCTTTGGGCGGCGCACCAGAGCAGGCCTTCGACACGTTGGCCGATTGGTCGCGCGGCGCGGGGTTGGCGGGGCTGGATGCTTTGGGCATAACCGAGCGGGACCGTGCCGCCGCCGCGGACTCGGCGGCGACATCCTCGTCGATGAAGGCCAATCCGGTGGCGTTAAATGCCGCGGATCTGGTCGCGTTGATGGAGCGCGCGCGCTAGGCGCAGGCGGTAAGCGGACGCGGGAACCCCCGCGTCCCGCCCTTAAACCTCGAACAGGACCTTACGGTTGCTTTGCAGGCGATCGGCGAATTTGCGCATCTGCTTCCCCTTTTGCGGAATATACCGCGCAGGAACCGGCACGAAATCGGGCTCCATGATCTCGGGGAACAGCGCATTGATTTCGGCACGTGCCTCGGGCGCGATGGATTTCATCGCCTCCGGCCCTGTGAACAAGCTCTCGGTTGCGGCGCCGTTCGAGAACACGATCTCATGCTGGTCGAACAGCATGTGGAAATATTCGACCTCCTGCGCGTCCTCCACCACATCAATTCCGTCCAGCCCCAGAAGCTTAACCGCAGGCACCAGAATTTCACGCTCGCCAAACATCCGATGCGCAACAACCGACCGCACAAGAACGCGGTGCTGTGGCGAGACGATCAAATCACGGACGGGCAAATCACCGCCCAACGCCCCGGCAGAGATGCGGATCGGGCGCAGTTTGGGATGCTGCGTCAGATCGATCAAATCGAGTTTGCGACCGCCGATCCAAACGAGCGGTTTGAACCCGTTATCCATCGTCATCACGTAATCGCCCGCCTTCAGATCCTCAATCGGGACCTCGCCTTTGCGCGTTGCGATCTTGGTGCCGCGCGCAAAGCAGACAACCGAGAAAGTCACATTCTCGAAATTCTGGAACGAGATATTACCAACCTGACCTGTCTCGTCGCCGCTCGTGATATTGAACGTGCCGCTGCCGTAAACGCCGGTATCGAGATTGTTGATGATATCATCATAGCTCAGCGTCTCGGACGGGCCAAAGGCAATCACCGTGCCATTCGCGGTGGTGAACGTGCCTGCGGTCTGGCCGTCTTCCGTGCCGTCATCGATGCCTGTGATGTCGGATAGGTTCACAGCCGTGGTCAGAGTGATGGAATCGACGCCCGTGGCGGTTTCCGTGGCGATGTAGCGCTCCACAGAGGTGACCGTATCGGAACTGCCTGTCGCGGTCACTGTGCCGTTTCCGCTATCGTCGATCGAGGCGGTGATCGGCGTCGAAATCACGGAGTAATAGGTGTCCGTGCCCTCGCCGCCATCGATCACATCGGTGCCAAGCTCGCCGCCCATGATATCGTTGCCCGCGCCGCCCGACAGAACGTCATTGCCCGATCCACCGCTGACGATGTCATTGCCGTCGCCGCCGCTCACGCTGTCGTTATCGGCGTTGCCATAGAGGCTATCATTCCCCGCGCCGCCGATCAGCGTATCATTGCCCGCGTCGCCGCCCATGATATCGTTGCCATCGCCGCCCAGCAGGGAATCCGCACCGTTTGCGCCCACGATAGAATCGTCGCCCTCACCGCCACTGATCGTATCGTTGCCATCCTGGCCGTTGATCGTGTCATTGCCCAAGCCGCCGTCAACGACGTCATTCCCGCCGCCCGCGCCGATGAAATCATTGCCGCCGTTTCCAAAGATCGTATCGGCATTATTCGTTATCACGTCGCCTTGCAGATCGCTGTAGCCAACCGTCATCGTCTCGGCGCCGTCGAGGCCGTTTACCTCACCATCCGGACCGGTCGTCGGGAGCGTGTAGGTCGCAGTCGCATCGATATTGAAGTTGATCGAAACGCCGGAGAGCGGCGGTAAACCGTTGGGCGCATAGAGGTAGATCTGCGCGGGATCACCAACCGAAAACGCCATGACACTGCGCGGGAAAACCTCGAGCCCTGCGAGCCCGATCAACGATACCGTCCCGGATCCGAGATAGGTGATCTCTTGCGGCGCGCCCGATCCCAAAGAGAATGTCGTCGGCGTTGATTCATTCGGGCCAATCTGGCCGTCATTATCCGTCAGCGTGCCAGTTTGCCCCGTGGAGCCCGAGTTCAAAAGACTGGTCGAGAGTAAACCGCCAGCCTGCAAAGATGCGACCGAGCCGTTAAAAGCATAAAAGCTATTTGTTCCGGTGAGTTCGACGCTCATGATAAACTACCTTTGATACGTGTTTCGAAGTTTTCCGCAGTGCGGAGAGAGGGGAAACTTCGGAGCAATTGCTCCCGTAACTCGTCAAGGTCGCCCTGAAACGGGCTTTTACAGAGGGGTCAGCGTCAATTAATCTCAAATCCGGATATATTAACGCCTGCACATTTTAATTCAAAATTTCGACAAACCCATTAGCAACACCCTGATGAGGAAAGTCGCCACTTATTAATATTCGTTAATTAGAAGTGAACATTCACATCCTGTCAACGAGCATCAGAAGAATCCTTCAATTACTCATAGTTGTATGAATGTCTAATATGAAAATACCCCCTGATTATTCATGCGCGCTTATTTAAAACGACTGTTTCCGCAAGTGCGCCAAATGGCGGGCGGCCTGCGCCATTGTGCAAGATCAGGCCCAAATCCAGCCCTGAATCCCACCACTAGGCGCTCATGCCTCGCGTTTCCGCGCCTCCGTTGGGCGCGCGCGCGGTCATTGCTGCGGGTTGATTAGATGTGATAAATATACACCATTTTGGCGCGATTGGCCCGCGCCAAACCGAGGATGTAAAGTCTCACGCCACAACGCAGCGCGCTTTCAAGCCGTGCGCTATCGCCCCGAGGCGATTCGGGGCCATAGATCTTTGTTAGCCGCGCCCGACATTGCGCGGATGTTGAACAAGGCCGCGCGCCAATCCACCCGAAATCGCGCGACGCCGCTACAGGAAGACGCGTTCAATCGCCCACCATAAGCCGACCAAAGCGATCACGGTTGAGCACGGGATGACGATAAAGCGCCGATACAGAGGTTTGTTGCCAAACGGCAAACCAAGCACGCAAGCCGCAATCAGGATCACGAACAGCTGGCCCAATTCTACGCCGACGTTGAAACCGAGCAAGCCGATCACAAACTGGCCCGACGGCAGCCCGACATCGCTGAGCACCGAGGCGAACCCCAAACCGTGCAGCAACCCGAACGCAAACACGACCGCAATCCGCGCGGGCGAAACGGTGCCCCTCTGGCCAAAGACGATGTTCTCAACCGCCACGTAGACGATCGAAATCGCGATCAGCGGCTCAACCACGCTCGCGGGGAGGGTCACGATTTTCAGACTCGCCAGAGCCAATGTGATGCTATGGGCCAACGTGAAGGCGGTCACTTGCGCGAGGATCGGCTTGAGACGCAACGAGAATAGGAAAAGACCAAGGACGAACAGGATGTGATCCATGCCCTTTGGCACGATATGCTCGAACCCCGAGACAACGAACCGCGCGAATAGCTTTGCCGCCGGCTCTCGCGTGGGGCCGGTGCGTTGCATCGGTTGGCTGACCTGCCCGCCTTGCAGCAATTCGGTGAAACTCTCGTCGGCGCTGTCTGTTTGCTGCAGGCTCACAGGCCCGAAATCCGCCCGCCACGAGAAAACAACGGGGGTATCATCGGCGGGCAACGGCGCTGTGAGTGTGAAACTGCTGATCCTGAGCTGCTGCGGGTCTCCGACCTCGGGCACCGCGATCGCGCCCAAAGTGAGATCAAGCCGTGTATCGCCCGCGTAAATCTTAAGTTTATCCGCAATCGCGGCCCAATCTGCGCGCACCGCCGCCTCCAATTCCGCCGGCGATTTCGCGCGCAGGGTTGCATAGAGCGCGTTCACCGCATCCGCATCAACAGCGGATCGGGGATTGACCACGGAGATCGCGAGGATCGGTTCGAGTGCGTCACGCACCGAAATTTCAACCTGTTCCGCCTCAACAGAGACGGTTATCACGGCTGGCTCGGTTTGATGCGCGGCGGCGGGATATGTCAGGAGACACAACACCAGACATGCCGCGAGAAAGCTCTCCATGCGGCGCAGAATTGCGTTCACGTTCATCATTCGACCAACCCTCTTCATTGCTGCCAGTCCGCCCCGCGCAGGCCTGCGCAAGCGAACAGGACGTGTTAACGCGCAAATCCGAACGCGGGTCAATCGCTCGGTTACGATCCAACGTGCCGATGCGGGTTTTTCCGCCGCAGGCCCAAAAGCATCGACGGAAACACGCCGGACCGGCGTATAAAGGCGCCGTACGATGAAGGCCGCCGATGAGGTCCGCGAGCGCGCGCCTACCCTCATCGCCATATGCAGCAGGCCCTCGTTCGGGATTTGATCTGAAACAATGCGACACGGCGCTCGGCGGCTTAGCAAGGCGGGAAGCCCCGTAATGTTCAAATAATTGAGTAAGATAAAATGACCAAGCTAACTCTCCTCGCTGCGCTGCTCCTCGGTGCGCAGTCGGGCGCCGCGCAAGACCTGACATATCCGCTCGTCGATACGATGCAGGATCGTTGCTTTGATCTTATGGGCGATGTGATCAACTGCCCTGCGGCGGGCCATGCGCTGTATGGCCAAGACGCGCAAGACATCCGCACCCCTGCCGATTATACCGACAACGGCGACAGCACCGTGACCGACAATGTGACGGGCCTCCTGTGGCAAAAAACGCCGACCAGCGACCGCCTGCAATATGCCGATGCGTTGGCGGCCTGCGAGACCCTCGATCTCGGCGGACGCACGGACTGGCGGATGCCGTCGATCAAAGAATTGTATTCCTTGGCAGATTTCCGCGGCGAGTTGCTACGGCCGGAGGAGGGCGAGCCCCGCCCCTATCTTGGTACCGAGGCTTTCGATTTCGCGTACCCTGACGGACCAATGATTTTCGCAGGTCAATATTGGAGCAGCACCTTGCATGTGAAAGGCCCCGTCATCAACGGCCGCAATCAAGGCGCGTTCGGCTTTAACTTTGCAGACGGGCATATCAAATCCTACGGCACGGGCCTCGATTTCTACACGGGCGCCCCGTCCGCGACGAGCGGCCTGCCCACCGGCGACGGCAAAGCGCCGGGCAACTTCCTGCGCTGCGTGGCGGGGGATGCGGGCGTTTACGGCGTGAACGAATTTACCGATAATGGTGATGGCACGGTGACGGATACGGCGACCGGCCTCATGTGGCAGCAATCCGATGACGGGACGCGCCGCGAATGGGCCGATGCCATGGCCTATTGCGAGGCGCTGGATTTGGGCGGCCACGGGGATTGGCACCTGCCCGATAGCAAAGCGCTGCAAAGCATCGTCGATTACGACCGCACCAGCATTCCCGCGATTGATCCGATTTTCGGCACTACGCAAGACTCCGAGACGCTCGATTTCTGGACCAGCACAACCTTTGGCGACATCAAAAGCCATGCGAATGTGATCGTCTTTGGTCGCGCACTCAGCAAATCGGGTGACCAGACGGAGTATACCGATTGGCACGGCGCCGGGGCGCAACGCTCCTCCATCAAGACGTTGACGGGGCAGGCCCTGACCGAGGAAGACACGTGTTCGATCAACGCTTGCGATATCGACCGGCCTGATAACCTCGTTCGCTGCGTGCGTTAAAACGATGGGCGGCCGTGTCGACCGACGGCCGCCCATACCACCCTTTAGCCTGCGGTATCCTCAAACGCGCCTGGCACCAGATCATCCCAAAACGCTTGAATCGCCTTGGCGTTTAAAGCGGACATCCAGCCGTGACGTTCAAAATCATCGCGCGCGGCGCCCTCCAGTTTTGACATGAACAGACGTTTGTCGGCGTCGCGCTGGGTTGGGCTGCGGCTCGCGGCAAGGTCGCGCACCTTTGCCAGCTGCTTGCCACGTTCACTGACGGGCGCGGTGCTTCGCAACGCGGCGGGGTTTCGCGGCGAAACCTCCTCATCCTTGCCAAAGCCCTCTTTCAACGCCGCCGTCAAATACCCAACCGCGTTCTTCACGCCGCCCTGCCCCGCGACGTAATCAAGCTGACCGCGCACGTAATCCTCGCCGTGTTCTTTCACCCATTGCCGCGCAAGCCGATCGCTGACCCCCAAGGCGATAAGCCGCGCATAAACAGCCGAGCTGCGCAGCCCCTCGCCATCGTCCAGATCAAGGATCGAGAGCTGGGGGTTTTCGGCAATCTTGAAGCGGATATCGGTCACGGTCCGGCCCATCTTACGGGTCTCAGGCGTCACGACGATGTTCGATGTCTTGTTCACCTCTGCCACCGCAGGCTTGATCACCTTGGCGTTGAGATGCTTGAAAACCTCGTAATAGGGACTGTCTGCGACGCCCATCAGCCGCCGAAACAGATCGAGAGACCACCACCCCGTCGAGCCGGTCCGAACGAAACGATAGCAATTCTCGTACAGCGCCAAAGCGTGACCGCTGGTGAAGCGGCGTTGTATATTGAGGTTGATCAGCGCAAAAACCTTCGGATCGTTCAACTTTTCTGCCAAAGCCGGCGAATAGGCGTATTCACACACACCGCCCTTCAGCTTCGCATAGCTCAACAGCGACGAGACCCCCCACTCCTGTCGCCCATCCGCATCTAGCATATCCCATTCCGCAACAGTCTCTGCGAGCCCGCGTAGAGACTGTTTCAGCGTATCCATATCGTTTGAGTTATAGCCAATCATCATCGTTAAAGTGCGCGCGTCGATCTGGTGCACGGCCTGACTCGTGAGCGTGTCATAGGCGTTGAGCAGCAGCACATTGGAGAGTTTGCGTTGCAACAATGTGAGTTTGCCTGACACATGAATCGCCGCGACATTCTTCTTAACCGCGCCACGACGCAGCGAACCGGTCAGCTGATCTCTCGGGATCTCGTCCATCAAATATCCTTGCCTGCTCTGCTAACCCTCTGCGGGGTCTGGATGGGTGTGGCCTCACGCAAGCACGCGCGCTGCGACTCGCCGCCCCCTCAACTGGTGCCAGTATCCGCGATGAGGTATCCACGATCAACGGTTCATTTGGCACCTATATGCCCCACCCGTAAACAGGTACCTAAGCCCCCGCGCGCCACCTTAAGGGACCCGTTTGCAGGATGGCGGATCCCGCTCTCCCGAATCCATGAAACCCGATTCGTTGGAAATAGACCCTAAAGCGCAGCAAACAGTGTCTACGGGACAGACACAGCCCCCCTGCCCTGCGAATCGATACCTTCAATCCCGAATTCAGGTACCTTTGGACCCGTAGCCGGTCACCTCTCAGCCTGATAACGGGTACCTAAGAGAACTTATGTCGCTGAAATATAACGTATATTATCGACCGAAAGATTCTAAATTCTCATAAATAAACTTAAACATCCGCCGCTGTTTTCTCAAATTGAGCGGTTATCTGACAAGATGATTCACAAGCGGGGAGCGATGTGCGATAAAACTCACAACATCGCGCGAAACGGCGTACATGCAGAGGTATCATGACAGGTAAACCAAGCTCGTTGAACAAAGCGGATCTCCCGCCATATTTCAACATCGATCCCGCAGCCGCTGCCAAGACATTGGCCGAACCGATCAACACGGCGCGCTTTGCCAAAGCCGCCGCCTTTGTTGCTCGCGGACGTGACGATCTCGCAAAGCGGGGGTATGCGCCCGACGGTAAGAAGCGGCTGCGCAAATTTTCCACTTGGGAAGTCTGCAAATATTTGATCCCCGTCAACCCTGCGCATCTACGCCGTGTTCTCAAAGCGCATGAGGATCTGCCGCAAGGCGAAGGCGAGGGGGGCTCCAAGTGGTTTACCTTGGAGGATATCTTGCGATTGCGGGATCATTTTGCAGAGGAAGGCGCGAAAGATCGCGAGTACCGCGCTTGGCGGCCCGAGGGTCTGCCTGCGAAGGTCGTTGCGGTGGCAAACTTCAAAGGCGGTGTCGGCAAGACGTCGACTGCTGCGCATCTGGCGATGTCTGCGGCGCTGGATGGCTACAAGGTTTTGGTGATCGACCTTGATAGCCAAGGGTCAATGACCTCGATTCTTGGCGGCACCGTAGCGGATGAATGGGAGACCGTCTTTCCGCTGATGGCGCGCGATTACGCATTGAACCTCCAGGCGGAGAACAAGGTGCGTGCGGCGGCGGGTCAGCCATTGTTCCCGTTTGACGAAACCTTAACGGAGGCGCTGGAGGTTTCGCCGCGAAACCTTGTTCAGAAAACCCACTGGCCCAATATTGATCTCATCGGGGCGCAACTCAATCTTTACTGGGCGGAGTTCCAAGTTCCCGTCTGGCGGATGCAGTTGAAGTCGTGGGCGCTTTGGGATTCGTTGTCGAATGCGTTGAATGACGGCGGCTTGCTCGAAGATTACGATATGATCTTCCTCGATACCCCGCCCGCGCTTGGCTATCTGACAATCAACGCCCTTGCCGCGGCGGATATCTTGCTGGTGCCTTTGGGCGCGAGCTTCCTGGAATTTGATTCCACCGGCCGGTTCTTCGATATGATCTATTCGACATTCTCCTCGATCGAGGAGGGCGAGAACCGGATTCGCCGGGCGGATGGCCTGCCGGAGATGCGGTTTGAATGGGATGCCGTGCGCGCGTTGATCACACGTTTTGATGCCGCCCAGCAAACCGATCTCGCGAATGTCGTGCAAGCTTATTTCGGCGATTTCATGACCACCTACCGGCAGGAAGTGACGGCAATGGTCGGGCAGGCCGGCGAGCAAGTCTCTGGCATCTACGAGACGGATTACCGCGATTTTAACCGCGACACTTATGTGCGCGGCCGCGAGACGTTTGATCGCACATGGGCCGAGGTCAAAGAGGTGATCTTGGGGACGTGGTGGCGCGATTTGCAAATGATGAACGCATCGAAAGAGGAGGGCTAACGAATGGCAAAACGTAGAAAGCTGGAGGCGCCCTCCGCGGATGATCTCAACCGCTATGAGGAGGAGTTTCGCAGCGAAACCGCAGCGCGTGCCCCGACCATAGCCCCCATCGCGCAAGTCGCGGCCGAAGCGGCCAGCGGCTATGATCCGCGCCCTCATGAGGCCCGCGCCGAGGCCGCGAGAGACCGCGCCGATGCAGAGCGGATGCGCGGAGCACAGAGCAAGGGGCTGGTGATCGCGGAGATCCCGCTTAGCGAGATCGACGCCGATGCGCTGGTGCGTGACCGTGTCGCGCTCAACCCCGCCGAGATGGAGGAGCTACAATCATCGATCGCGGCGAATGGCTTGCGCCTGCCGGTCGAGGTTTTCATCTTGCGGGATCATCCCAAGGGCTATCGCTATGGGCTTTTGTCGGGGTATCGGCGTTACCGCGCGACCCAAGCCTTGAACGGGCAGGGGGATAGTTCCGATAAGTTCAATACTATCAAGGCTTTGGTTCGAGAGCCGGCGGAGATGGGCGGCACTTTTGCCGCGATGGTCGAGGAAAACGAAATCCGCGCGGCGCTGAGCCATTTTGAGCGCGGCCGGATCGCCGTCATCGCAAGTCAGCAAGGCGCATTCGCCACCACCGAGGCCGCCGTCAATGGTTTGTTCCCCGTCGCCTCCAAGGCGAAGCGGTCCAAAATCCGTTCCTTTGCGCTGATTTTCGAGGAGCTGGGGGATATGCTGACCTTCCCCGAACAGCTTAAAGAACGCGACGGTCTTAAACTCGCCGCCGCACTGCGCGAGGGCAATGAGGCCGCCTTGCGCGACGCCTTGGCCCAGCAAACCCCCGAGACCGCCGAGCAAGAGGCACAGTTGATCGAGGCGGCGATCAAGGCGCTGACGCCCTCCGTTCCCGCGCCGAGCCGTGGCGGGCGCCCGAAAACCCCGACGGGGGAGGGCAGGGAGGTCACGCTTGCC
Source organism: Albirhodobacter sp. R86504 (assembly GCF_042466415.1). Classification (NCBI taxonomy): domain Bacteria; kingdom Pseudomonadati; phylum Pseudomonadota; class Alphaproteobacteria; order Rhodobacterales; family Paracoccaceae; genus Albirhodobacter; species Albirhodobacter sp. R86504. Next base: position 22,072 of record NZ_JAXHCH010000003.1, read on the forward strand.
AATGGGATCACCGCGCAGACCGTGAAAGATGCGCAGGGCTGGTCGATCCGCCTGAAAGGGTCCCCCGTTGATGCGGACGTGGCCGAACAGGCGTTACTCGCGATTGAGGCGTTGTTGGGGCCTGCGAAAGAGATATGATCGCGAACAGCTTTTTTCGCGGCGCTGTTACATAATTATGTGAAGTGCCGCGAATAGTGTTACACCAGAACAGCTTTTAAGAGACTTACCGGAAAGGTTTTCCCATGGCCCCCTCCTTCGGCACCAGCGGTCTGCGCGGCCTTGTCACCGAGCTGACGGATGATCTCGTCACGCAGTATGTTCAGGCGTTTTTGGCAACCCGCCCGACATGCGACCGGTTGTTTGTGGCGCGCGATTTGCGCCCGTCTTCGCCGGAGATTGCCGATGTAATTTGCCGCGCGGCACAAGGGGCGGGCGTTGATGTCGTCGATTGTGGCGCGATCGGCACGCCTGCGTTGGCGTTGGCGTCGATGGGGGCAGGGGCAGCCGCGATCATGGTTACGGGGAGCCATATCCCCGCCGACCGCAACGGCCTCAAATTCTATGTGCCGGAGGGCGAGATTTCCAAAGCGGACGAGCTTGCCATCACCGCCGCCTATCGCGCAGGCACGCGCCGCGGGGGGGGCGTTGCGGGCACGCGCACCGCGCTCGCCGAGGCAGAGCCGCTATATGTCCAACGATATATCGAGGGGTTCGGGGCCGGGGCGCTGACCGGTCTGCGGATTGGCGTCTATCGCCACTCGTCCGTCGCACGTGACACGATGGAGCGTGTTCTTCGGGGCTTGGGCGCGCAGGTCGTATCCTTGGGGCATTCGGATGTGTTCATCCCCGTTGATACGGAGGCCGTCGATGCGCAGACGCGTGCGATGTTGGTCGCGTGGTGCGCGGAGCATCAGCTCGACGGCGTCGCGTCGACGGATGGCGACGCAGATCGCCCCTTGCTGACGGATGCGACAGGCAAAGTGATCGCGGGCGATGTGCTGGGCGTGCTTACCGCCCGCGTTCTGGCGGCGAAAACTGTGGTCACGCCGGTCTCGTCCAATGACATGGTGCGCCGGTGCCCCGAATTCGAGACTGTGGTTTTAACGCGGATCGGGTCGCCCTTCGTGATTGCGGAAATGGAGAAGGCGACAGATCCTGCCGCCCGTTGCATCGGGTTTGAGGCCAATGGCGGGTTCCTTCTCGGCTTTGATGCCCAGATCAATGGCCCGCTATCTGCCCTGCCCACGCGCGATTGCATGTTGCCGATCATCGCGCCGCTCTATGCCGCGCGGCAAGCGGGGCGTTCAATGGCCGAATTGGTCGCGGATTTGCCGGCGTGTTTCACCGCCGCCGACCGTCTGCAAGAGATCGATCGCGAGAAGGCGGGGGTGTTTTTGTCGCAATTGATTGAGGATGCGGATGCACGTGCCGCATTTTTCGCCCCCTACGGCGTCATCTCGCGCGTCGATCTGACCGATGGATTGCGCGTAGATTTTGAGCAGGGCGATGTCGTCCACTTGCGTCCGTCTGGCAACGCGCCCGAATTTCGTATCTACGCCCAATCAGGGTCGGAGACGCGGGCGAAATCGCTGACCGATACCGTGCGGGGGGATGTTGCCGCGCGGCTGGGGATGACGGGCTGATCATCAAAGCGCACCTCTCTGGCCGATCTCTTGCGCGGCTTGCTTAAAGCTCGCGCAAGTAAGCCCATGACACGTAGCCTTTCAGGCCGCGCGCGCGTTCTAACGAGATGCTGCACCACCGCGTCGCGCCGATCTGCTCGCATTTGTCGACGCGCACTTCCGTGCCATTTGGCAGGCCGACGATGACCACATATCCTGTGCCCGGCCCCGCGCGCATCTTCAGCATATCCTCGCCCTCCACGCCGTAGACCTCATAGCGTCCGCGCCATGTGTCTTTGGCGAAGGCCGGCGCAATGGACGCGCAGATCATCAAAGCGCCGAGCAGCGCGACGGCGCCCCGTCGCGGCGCTGCTTTCAAGGTCGATTGGCGCATCATGCTCTCCTCATATCGTTTTTTCTCAGTCTACGATGATTGGCACAAAATAGAAACGCCTCGATCTGATCCGAAAGCCGCGTTGGCGAGAAGCCGCAAAGGCAAGCGCTTTGCGACGGCGCGAGGGCGTTAACGGCTTGACGGGGCAGGGGCCAAGGATACACCTAACGGCGGGGCGCGCCGCCCTGAAAGAAAGCCGATGCCCTCACACGATCCCGCCACCCCGCCTGTATCGCCCTCGCCCACGGGGGGAGACGCTGCGTGGGTTGATCGCTTTGCCGGCCTTTCGCGGCTTGATTCCGAGGTCAAGGAGCTCTTGCTGTCGCGGAGCAAAATCCTGACGGTGCCGAGTGGAGCCACAATCTTCGGGCCGGGCAAATCGCCTGAGAACATGCTGTTTCTCTTGCACGGATCGGTGCGGGTCCAACAAGTCTCCGAGACGGGGCATTCGATTGTTCTCTATCGCATCCATGCGGGAGAAAGCTGTGTTTTAACAACGGCTTGCCTTCTCGCGTATGAGGATTACGCCGCCGAAGGAATTTCCGAATCCGAGGTCGTCGCGGCGGCCGTCCCGCGGGAGGTGTTTGACGATCTCGTTGCGCGTTCCAAAGCGTTTCGCAGCTTCGTCTTCGCGGCGTTTTCCAAACGCATCACCGATTTGTTCCTGATCATCGACGAGGTCGCCTTTCAACGGCTTGATGTGCGGCTGGCGGATCGGTTGCTTGCTCTGTCGAATGGCTCCGACGAGATCGCGACAACGCATCAAAATCTAGCGGTTGAGTTGGGCACCGCGCGCGAAGTGATCTCGCGCCAGCTACAAGAGTTCCAGCGCCGCGGCTGGATCGCCCAATCGCGCGGTCAGGTGACATTGCTCGCGCGGGAGGCGTTGGACCAGCTTGCGCATCAAGGCGCATGATCTGCGTTTCGTAAAAATGCAGGCTTGGTGACAAAGTTACAGAACCGCCGCGCGATACGCGTTACTTTTGGGGCAACTCAGAAGGAGACTCATCATGACTGCGAATGTCGGAAATCTTGATCGCGCCCTGCGCATCCTCATCGGCTTGGTTCTCATCGCGCTGCCCTTCGTCAGCGGCATGGCACTCTTCGCATCGGGCGCGGCCACGGCGGTGTCTGTGATTGTCGGCCTCGTGCTGATCGCGACCTCCGCGATGCGCTTCTGCCCGCTTTACCGCATCCTCGGAATCCGGACGTGCAAACTATGATCGAAACAACCTTTACACCGTTTCAATCGCTCGGCGGCGGGGTGCTCATCGGCATCGCGGCGGTGCTCTTGATGGCGACCGTTGGGCGCGTGATGGGCGCGACGGGCATTCTCGCAGGGGTATTGCGGCCAACCGACCGCGCGGATTGGCTTTGGCGTGCGGTGGTTCTGGCGGGAATGATCTCTGGGCCGATCGCGGTCAAGCTCGTCACCGGCGAGATGCCTGCGGTGCAGGTGCCAAGTTCAACCGCGATGCTCGTCATCGGCGGTGCGCTGGTCGGGGTTGGCGTCACTTACGGATCGGGTTGCACATCGGGTCACGGCGTCTGCGGCATGGCGCGGCTTTCGACGCGGTCCATCATCGCGACGCTGACGTTCATGATCACCACGTTCATCACGGTCTACGTGATGCGCCATGTATTGGGAGCTTGAGCGATGCGGCTTGTTGCACTTTACCTCATCGGCCTTGTCTTCGGGATCGGCATCTCGATTTCCGGAATGGCAAACCCGGCCAAAGTTCTGAACTTTTTCGATGTCGCGGGGACGTGGGACCCGAGCCTCATCTTCGTGATGGGCGGCGCGGTGGTGGTCACGTTCTTTGGCTATCGCACTGTACTTAAACGTCCGGCGCCCGTGTTCGGGCGCGGTTTCCAACTGCCGACCCGCAAGGATATCGATCTGCCGCTCATCGCGGGATCTGCCGTGTTCGGCATCGGCTGGGGCATCGCGGGCTTTTGCCCGGGGGGTGCGCTACCCGCTTTGGGCACGGGCGAGACGCCCGTCCTGATTTTCGCTGCGGCGCTGATCGCGGGGATTTTGGCCGCAAAATGGGCGCAAGCCATGATGTCGCGCCGTTCGGCGGCGTGAGGCGGCCCCTGCGACTGCCAAGCCCCTATGATCGAAAGGAGATTTGAGATGGACTACCCTGTTAATATGACTGTGAAACCTGAAGTCTCCGCGCATTTCGACGCGGCGACCAATACAATAACCTATCTGGTGAAGGACCCGAACAGCCAGCATTGCGCGATTATCGATAGCGTGATGGACATCGATTATGCTTCGGGGCGCATCACCTACGATCATGCGGATGCTTTGATTGCGGAGGTTGAACAGCGCGGTCTGACGTTGGATTGGATTATCGAAACCCATGTTCACGCCGATCACCTGAGCGCGGCGCCCTACCTGCAAGAGCGTCTCGGCGGCAAGATTGGCGTCGGGGAAAAGATCATGGTCGTGCAGGAAACATTTGGCAAAGTGTTCAACGAAGGCACGGAATTCCAACGCGACGGATCGCAGTTCGACGCGCTGTTTAAGGATGGCGAGACCTATATGATTGGCGGGATGCAGGGCTTTGCCATGTTCACCCCGGGTCATACGCCTGCGTGTATGGTGCATGTGATTGGCGATGCCGCCTTCGCGGGCGATACATTGTTCATGCCCGACGGTGGTTCGGCGCGCGCGGATTTCCCGGGCGGGGATGCTGGCCAGCTTTACGATAGTATCCAGAAGGTTTTGTCGCTGCCCGACGAGATGCGCCTGTTCATGTGTCACGATTATGGGCCCAACGGCCGTCAGGTTGAGTGGGAAACGACCGTGGCCGCGCAAAAAGCCGAAAATATTCACGTCGGCGGCGGCACATCGCGCGAGGATTTCATCAAGTTCCGCACCGAGCGCGATGCGACGCTCGCGATGCCAAAACTTATCCTGCCCTCCTTGCAAGTGAACATGCGGGCGGGCGAGGTGCCGCGCGATAAGGATGGCCGGCCGATGCTTAAAGTTCCGGTCAACGGGCTGTAACGCCTCTCTCGCCCACACAATGTCGCACAGTACAGCGAGACTTGAATGAACCGATCTTTCGCACGCTACCTTCCCATCCTGACGTGGGGTCGGGCGTATAACCGCGCCGCTTTGACCAATGATGTCATCGCCGCGATTATCGTGACGATTATGCTGATCCCGCAATCACTGGCCTATGCCTTGCTTGCGGGGTTACCACCCGAGGCAGGGCTTTACGCGTCGATCGTTCCGATCATGCTCTATGCCGTCTTCGGGACCAGCCGCGCTTTGGCGGTGGGGCCGGTTGCCGTCGTCTCGTTGATGACGGCGGCGGCGCTGAGCAATATCGCCGCGCAAGGCACGATGGGTTATGCTGTGGCGGCGCTGTCGCTGGCGGGCCTATCGGGGATTATCTTGGTGGCGATGGGGGTGTTCCGCCTCGGTTTTGTTGCCAATTTCCTATCGCATCCGGTGATTGCGGGCTTCATCACCGCATCAGGCATTCTGATCGCGGCAAGCCAGATCAAACATATTCTCGGTGTTTCGGCGGACGGGCATAGTTTGGTCGAGCTGATCGTTGATCTGCTGCGCCACGTGCCGCAGACCAATCCGATTACGCTCGCGATCGGGCTTGGCGCCACGGCGTTTTTGTTTTGGGTGCGTAAAGGGTTAAAGCCGCTGCTCCATCGGCTCGGCCTGCGCGGGACGCTGGCGGATGTGCTGGTCAAGCTTGGTCCGGTTGTGGTGGTGTTCGCGACGACCTATCTGGCTTGGGCGTTTGATCTGGCGGAGCGGGGCGTTAAGATCGTGGGGGCGGTGCCTCAAAGCCTGCCGCCGTTCACGATGCCATCTGTGTCGCCCGATCTGATCATGCAGTTGCTGGTACCCGCGTTTTTGATCTCGCTCATCGGGTTTGTGGAATCCGTCTCCGTGGCGCAAACTTTGGCCGCGAAAAAACGACAAAGGATTGATCCCGATCAGGAGTTGATCGGCCTCGGGGCGGCCAATATCGGCGCGGCGCTGACGGGCGGCTTTCCGGTGACGGGCGGGTTTTCGCGGTCGGTGGTGAATTTCGATGCGGGCGCCGAAACTCCGGCGGCGGGGGCGTTCACCGCAATCGGTCTGGCGATTGCGGCGCTTGTCCTGACGCCTTTGATCTATTTCCTGCCAACGGCGACCCTCGCCGCGACCATCATCGTGGCGGTTCTTAGCCTCGTCGATTTCTCGATCCTCAAACGCAGCTGGCAATTCTCCAAGGCGGATTTCGCCGCCGTGCTCGCGACAATTATCATCACGCTTTTGGCGGGGGTTGAGGCGGGCGTGTCGGCAGGCGTTGGCCTGTCAATCCTGCTGCATCTTTACAAAAGCTCGAAACCCCATGTGGCCGAAGTCGGCCGCGTCCCCGGCACAGAGCATTTCCGCAACATCCTGCGCCATGAGGTGATTACCGATCCCCATGTCGTCACCCTGCGTCTGGACGAAAGCCTCTACTTCGCGAATGCGCGCTATTTGGAGGACAAGATTTATGATCGCGTCGCGCGCGACAAGGCCGTGCGACACGTGATTTTGCTCTGTTCCGCGATGAACGACATTGATCTGAGCGCGCTTGAGTCCTTGGAAATGATCAATGCGCGCCTGCATGAGATGGATGTGCGGCTGCACTTGTCGGAGGTCAAAGGGCCGGTGATGGATCGCTTGATGAAGGCACATTTCCTGTCCGAACTTTCGGGCAAGGTGTTTCTATCGCAATTTGAGGCCGCCCAGTTTGCCAAGGGGCAAAACGCGGGGCCTCTGTCCGAAGCTCAGGCGGAGCGCTGCGCGACATAGGCCGAGACCAGCAATTGCGCCATGTGGTAGATCATGACGGGTAAGACGATTGCGCCGATTTGATCGGCGGGGAAAATCGCGGCCGCAATCGGCAATCCGCTGGCCAAGCTTTTGGTCGACCCGCAGAAAAACAGCGCGAGGCGATCTGCGGCCGGGAGGGCGAAAAGCCGCCCAAAAAGCGAGACCGCGCCCATAATAACGGCCAGAAAGAGCAAGGTGATCGCGATCAAGCTCGCAAGGCTTGCCGTTGAAATATCATTCCACAGCCCGGCGACCGTGCTCGCGCTGAAGGCGGAATAGACGATCAGCAGGATTGATCCGCGATCGACGGCTTTCGTCACGATGCTGTGGCGGGCGATAAACGGGCCGATGAGGCCGCGCAGCAGCTGTCCTAAAACGAAGGGCAACAGGATCTGCACGCCAATCTTGATCACGGCATCCAACCGCACCGCGCCACCATCTTGATGCAGCAAAAGCGCGACCAGCGCAGGGGTCAGGAACACCCCGATCAAATTGGATACAGACGCCGCGCAGATCGCCGCGGGCACATTCCCCTTCGCGATCGAGGTGAAGGCGATGGAGGATTGCACCGTTGAGGGAAGCACCGCGAGGAACAACAAGCCCAAGCTGAGCGCCGAGCCCAGAATGGAGCCGAAAACGCCAGCAAATATCAGCCCGATCACCGGAAACAGGACGAATGTCGCGCCGAGCACCAGCCCCTGTAAGCGCAGATTCATGAAACCGTCGCGCACGGCGGCGGGGCTGAGCTTGGTGCCATAGAGAAAGAACAGCAGCGACACCGCCCAATAGGTAACATAGCCCAAGATCTCTGCGGGTGCGCCGCTGGCGGGGAGCACGACCCCGAAAGCCACCGTCACCAAGAGTAAAATCATGTAGGCATCAATGCCGAGAGTTTTTAAATATTTCATCTTTTGCCCTGCGCTGTCCGATCAGGTCGCGCCGCAATTACCGCGCCCCTTTGCAAAACCATATCGCGCAGGGCGAGGCCATCTTTTTCGTCGCCTCCCGAACGCAAGATCCGGCCCGCTTACGCGAGATACCGCGCCTCCAACGGCGCCAGCCCGTCGATTTGCGCCGTCATAACGTCGCCCGCAATCACGGGCCCAACACCCGCAGGCGTTCCGGTCATGATGATATCGCCTGCGGTAAGGTGATAATACCGCGACAGATACGCGATAACTTCGGGCACGGACCAGATCATTTTGGAGAGGTCGGAGGTTTGGCGCATCTCGCCATTTACCGCGAGCGTGATCGCCTGCGTGCCGATGTCCCCGAAGGTTGCCGCATCGGTCAGCGGCGCGAGAATGGCGGAATTCTCGAAGTTTTTGCCCAGATCCCAAGACCGGCGTTTGTCCTTCGCTTGCGCTTGCAAATCGCGCCGCGTCATATCCAAGCCAACGCCGTAGCCCCAAACCGCCCGCGCGGCCTGCGCGGTATCCGCGTTGAAAAGATCCGCGTCGAGGGCGGCGATAAGTTCGACCTCATGATGCAAATCTTGCGTGCCAGGCGGAAAGGGCAGGGGGCCATCAGGCGCAAGGCTTGAGGCATCTTTCATGAAATAGAACGGCGCCTCGCGGTCGACCTCATGCCCCATTTCGGCGGCGTGATCCGCGTAATTCCGGCCCACGCAGAAAATCCGGTGGATCGGGTAGTCGCCGTGGTCGGTGGCGATCATCACGGGCGGTCGGGGCGGGAAAAGCGGCTCTGTCATAGGGTCTCCTGACGGTGGCAACGCGCGTCACAGCGCGTGCGAGAAATGTAGCCGCATGCCGCCTGACGCATCCGGCGCGGGCACGCGCATTGCCGCGACGCCAAAAACATCGCGGAGACACGCCTCGTTCAACACCTCGCAAGGTGCGCCAACTGCCACCAAATTGCCAGCCTGCATAACGCCGATTCGATCACAGATCATTGCCTGATTGAGGTCATGCAGGGCGATCATGCGGGTGATGTTCAGGCTCTGAACCAGCGCAATCAGCCCCAATTGATGCCGGATATCGAGATGGTTCGTCGGCTCGTCCAATACCAGAATTTCGGGCGTCTGGGCGAGGGCGCGGGCGATATGCACCCGTTGGCGTTCGCCGCCCGAAAGGGTGTGCCACAAGCGGTGGCGCAGGCCCGTCATCTCGACAGCCTCCAGCGCGGATTGCACGGCCGCTTCGTCCTGAGCGCCCCATCCGCGCAGCGGCGACAGGAAAGGTGTGCGCCCCAAACCGACCGCTTGTGTCACGGTTAACCGGTCGGTCGTATCCGCCTGTTGCTCAACGAAGGCGATCAGCTGCGCACGCTCGCGCGCAGGGATTTTGTCAAGCGGCGTGCCGCGCAGGCGCACCGTGCCCGTGCTGGGTTTATGCAGCCCCGCGAGGCAACGCATCAACGTGGTCTTCCCCGATCCGTTCGGCCCGATCAGGCCGAAAAGCTCGCCCTCATTGAGACCAAGCGAAACATCGCGGATGATGTCGGTGCGGTGCAGGCGCGCGCCGATGTTTTGTGCGCTCAAACTCATCGGCGGGCGCCGCGAATGAGGATCAAAGCGAAGGCGGGTGCGCCGACAAGTGCTGTGATGACGCCAATCGGCAGGACTTGCCCGGGTATCAAGATGCGCGAGATCACATCCGCCGCAATCAAGAACACCGCGCCCGCAAAGGCCGAAGCTGGCACGAGCCGATCATGCCGTGTGCCGACCAAAAAGCGCATCGCATGCGGGATCACGAGGCCGACGAACCCGATCGAGCCGACTTTCGACACCAAAACACCAATCATCACAGCGGTGGTGGTGATCAACACGCCGCGCACCGCGCGCACATTGATCCCCAAAGCGGCGGCGCTATCGGCCCCGAAGGTGAACGCATCCAGCGCGCGGCGATGCCACAGGCACAGCGCCGAACCAATCACGGTCACGATCAGGCAGGGCGCGACATCCTCCCACCGGATGCCCGACAGGTTCCCCATGAGCCAAAACAAGATGCCGCGCGCCTGTTCGGCATTGGCCGAGCGCGCGATGATGAAGGCGGTTAAGGCGTGGAACAATTGCGAGCTGGCGATGCCCGCGAGGATAATTGCGGCGGCGGCTTGCGTGCCGCGACCGCCGCCCGTCAATCCGCCTGATCCGCCGCTGCCGACGGCATGGGCGAGGGCAACAACGCAGCCAAAGGCGAGGAGCGCGCCGATCAACGCGCCAGCCGACATGGTGATCATGTCCGACGAGACGCCGAAGGCTGATAGCCCGAAGCCCGTCGCGCCAACCCCTGCGACGCTGATCAGAACTGCTCCGGTCGACGCCCCCGCCGAGAGGCCCATCAGATACGGATCGGCCAGCGGATTGCGCAGCAACGCCTGTAAAACGACCCCCGTCAGCGCAAGCCCCGCGCCGCAACCCGCCGCGACGAGCGCACGCGGGAGGCGGTAGCTCCAGATGATGCCCGCATCGATCCGGTCTACGGTGAATTCCGCGCCCAGCAGGTGGTTTGCCAAGGTCTGGATCACCGTGCGCAGCGGCAAAGACGTCTCCCCGATGGCGGTGCCGATCAGCACCGCGCCGCACACCGCCGCCATCATCGCGAGAGGCATCACCAAAGGGCGCGCGCCCTGATGTGGCAAGAAGGCGGCGGCTGTTCTCACCGCAAATCCATCGCGGCGAGGGCCGAGGACAGATCATCCAGCGCGTAAATCGACCGCACCGTGGCATCCATCGCGTGGGCGTCCATCTCGATGATCCGCCCCTCAATCACGGCTTTCATCTGGCTGGCAACAGGATCACTGCGCAAGAAGGCCAGTTTTTGCGCGACATCATCGGCGGCATGGCGACGACGATCCATCTTCGCGATGACAATCACATCGGGGTCACTCTTTGCGATGGTTTCCCACCCAACGGTCGGCCATTCCTCATCCGATTGCACGATATTGGTGATGCCGAGCGCATCCATCATATATCCTGGCGCGCCGAGCTGCCCTGCGACGAACGGATCAACCTGCGTATCCGCCGAGGAGAACCAGAAAACCGCCGACAGATCATCGGGCAGATCAAGGGCCTGCGCGCGCGCAATCGCCTTCGCTTCCGTGTCTTTCAGCTCTGCGATCAAGGCATCGCCATCGGCGGGCACGTTGAAGATCTGCGCAAGCTCGCGGATGCCTTTGTAAACTGATCCGGTGTCGAACGCGCCGACGCGCAAACCGTCGCCGCCCGTAGAATTATCTTTCGCGTCGCAATCCGCAGGTAGGATATACGATCCAATCCCGAGATCGTGGAACATCTCGCGCGTCGCGACGCTTCCCGTCGGGCCGACATGCCATTCATATTGCGCGACGACGAGATCAGGCTTTTGGGCGACGACGCTCTCGAAGCTCGGGTCGTTATCGGCCAGGCGCGGGATCGTGGCGTCCACCTGTGCAAAACGCGGCATAACGGCGCTGAACCAAACGGAGGTGCCAGAAACTTTCGGCGCGAGCCCCAAGAGATAGAGGATTTCCGTGGCGGCTTGCCCAACCGCGACGGTGCTTTGCGGGGCCGCATCAAAGGTGATCTGCGTGCCGCAATTGCTCAGCGTCAGGGGATAGCGCGTCTCTTGCGCGGAGGCGTGATGGCCCCAAGCGCAGGCGAAAATGCCCGCGATGAGCGCGCGCGAAAGTGGTTTGGTCATCTGGTCCGTCCCGTCAGATTGCCGTGTGACGGGGCCGTGACGTGAAATTTCGTGGAACTCCACGCTGATTTCCCGCCCCGAAACACCCCGTCCGGTCGTGGTTACATTAGGTCGGCAGGTCTCCTGACTAACGGATCAACGCGCGCCCCACCTTCCCGAGAAGATCCCAGTGGTGTTCGAGGCACGCTCCTCGCCTACAGTTGCGGGGGCAGTTCCGATTACCAGCCAAAGCTGGACCGGATTCCCTTTTCATTCTCGAAAGAAACCGACGCGGATTTTGTGGCACCATTCCCCCCCAAGATCAATGGGCGGCAAGGGCAGCTTATGAAAAAGGCCACGCACCGGATTGGATGCGTGGCCTCATATCTTGAGCGGCTGAGTTTAGCCGATAATCGCGTTCAGCGTGGCCGACGGGCGCATCACGGCCGCGGTTTTCGCCGCATCTGTGCGGTAATATCCGCCCAAATCCGCAGCCTTGCCTTGAACGGCTTTGATCTCGGCGAGAATTTTATCCTCACCCAAGGTCAATGCTTCCGCAACCGGTGTGAAATGCTCGGCCAGTTCGGCATCCTCGGTTTGCGCGGCAAGGGCCTCGGCCCAGTAGCGCGCGAACCAGTAGTGGCTGTCGCGGTTGTCCGGCTGGCCGACTTTACGCGAGGGCGACCGGTCGTGATCCAGAATGCCTTGCGTTGCGGTATCCACGGCCTTGCCCAGCACGCGCGCCTTTTCATTGCCTTTGGTATCGGCAAGGAAGGTCAGGCTTTCGCCCAAGGCGCAGAATTCGCCAAGGCTATCCCAACGCAGGTGGTTTTCTTCCATCAACTGCTGAACATGCTTGGGCGCGGAGCCACCGGCACCGGTTTCAAACAGCCCGCCACCGTTCATCAGTTTCACGATCGACAGCATCTTCGCGGAGGTCGCGAGTTCCAAAATCGGGAACAGATCGGTGAGGTAATCGCGCAGGACGTTGCCGGTGATCGCGATGGTGTTTTCGCCTTTGGTGATCGTCTCGAACGAGGCGCGCGTCGCTTCGCGGGGAGCCATGATCTCGAATTTATCGGCCACGCCTTTGGCTTCCAAAATCGGTTTCACATAGGCGATCAGCTCGGCATCATGCGCGCGGGCGGCATCCAGCCAGAAGATCGCGCGGCAGCCTTCCGCACGTTGACGATCGATCGCAAGGTTGACCCAATCCTCAATCGGGGCTTTGCGGGCCGATGCCGAACGCCAGATGTCGTTGGCCTCAACCTTATGCTCATGCAACACGGTGCCATCATCGAGGATCATCTTCACGACACCCGCCTGCGGGATCTCGAAAGTGGTCGGATGCGAGCCGTATTCCTCGGCCTTTTGCGCCATCAGGCCAACGTTTTGCACGGTGCCTGCGGTGGCGGGATTGAGCTTGCCGTTCTCTTTGAAGAACTTGATCGTCTCATCGTAAACCGGCGCGTAGGAATTATCCGGGATCACGCAATTGGTGTCGGATTCCTTGCCGTCCGGGCCCCAACCTTTGCCGCCAGCGCGGATCAACGCGGGCATCGACGCGTCGATAATCACATCGGACGAGACGTGCAAATTGGTGATGCCCTTGTCGGAATCCACCATATACATCGGCGGGCGCGCGGCCATGCAGGCGTCAATATCCGCCATGATTTCCGCATTGCCCTTCACCCGTGCGAGCAAATCGCCAAGGCCGGAATTCGGGTTCACGCCCAGATCGCGCATCGCATCGCCGTGCTTCTCGAACACCGGCGCGAGGAACGCTTTCACCGCATGGCCGAAGATGATCGGATCGGACACTTTCATCATCGTTGCCTTCATGTGCAACGAAAACAGCGTGCCTTGCGCTTTGGTTTTCTCGATCTCGGCGGTCAGGAACTCCTGCAACGCGGCGACGGAGAGGAAGGTCGCATCGACGACCGTGCCTGCGGGATATTTCAGCCCGTCTTTCAGAACCGTTTCGCCGGCATCGGTGACCAAAACGATCTTCGCGGTCGCATCCTTTGCCAAAGTGGCCGAGGTTTCATTCGAGAAGAAATCATTGCCCGACATTGAGGAGACATGGGTTTTGCTGTCCGCCGACCAATCGCCCATCCGGTGCGGGTTCTTTTGCGCGAAGCTTTTCACCGCTTTCGCCGCACGGCGATCCGAATTGCCCTCACGCAGGACGGGGTTCACAGCCGAGCCTTTGATCGCGTCATATTTCGCGCGCACGGCTTTTTCCGCGTCGGTTTGCGGCGCCTCCGGGTAATCGGGCAGGGCGTAGCCCTTCGATTGCAATTCCTTGATTGCGGCAACCAGCTGCGGCACCGAGGCCGAGATGTTCGGAAGTTTGATGACATTGGCATCGGCCGTTTTCACCAATTCGCCCAGCTCCGCCAGATCGTCCGATTGGCGCTGTGCGGCATCGAGGTGATCGGGGAAGGTCGCAAGGATACGGCCAGCAAGGCTGATATCTTTGGTGCCAACAGACACGCCTGCGGCGGCTGCAAATTTTTGGATAATCGGAAGGAAGGAAGCCGAAGCCAGTTCCGGCGCTTCGTCCACTTTGGTGTAAATGATATCGGTCATTGGTGGCTCCTTGAGACGAGGTTTGCCCTGTCATAGCCGAGACGCGACAAAAGGTCGATAGTATACGGTTGCATACAGCGACGCTCCGCACGATTTTTATGCATCCAAACCGCCTCATTGCGGATCGGCGCGGCGCTGATTTCCGTCATTGAGGCGGTCGGAGAAACCTCCTACCGATAGAGATTGTTCCTTGTCAGGAGAGACCCCATGCGCCTGCCGTTCCCCTACGCCGTTTTCTGCGGCGGGATAGCCGCGCAACTTCTGACGATCGGGGTCGCGCGCTTTGCTTATACGCCGCTGCTGCCGGTCATGCAGGCGCAGGCGGGTTTGACCCCGCAGGCGGCGGGGGTGCTCGGGGCGATGATATACGCGGGGTATCTGCTGGGCACGTTGACGCTTGCGATCATCAAATCGCCCGCGCTGCGCTTGTCGATCTTCCGTCTGTGCCTGATCCTTGCCGTGGTGAGCACAGCGATGATGGGCATGACGCAGAGCGTCTGGATCTGGGCGATTTCCCGATTTCTTGGAGGGGTGAGCGGCGTTGGCGGGATGCTCCTCGCGGCGGAATTCATCCTTGGCTGGTTGCGGCGCACGGAACGGGTGCCCGATCTGGGGCCGCATTTCATGGGGTTGGGCGTGGGCATCGCGCTGGCGGGGCTTATACCGTTGATGCTCGGGACGGGGGCGGATTGGGCGCTGCAATGGCAGGTTTTCGCGGGGGCAGCGCTGACCTTGTTGCCGATTGCGTGGTTTCTGACCCCGTCGCCCGCGCCCCGAGCATCCACGGGATCAGCCCCGCCCGCAAGGCCAAGGGGCGATCCGCTCACGGACCAGACTGCGGGACAGTCGGTGGCGCAGTCGGTGGCGCGATCAAACACGGCTCTGCGCTGGTTCTGGGTTTTCGGGGCTGGGTATTTGGCGGCAGGCTGGGGCTATTCCGTCGGCGCGACCTTCTGCGTCGATATTCTAACATCGGGCGGCCAATCGCAATCGGCGGCCGCGACAGTCTGGTTGATCCTCGGGATTGCGAATGCCTGCGGGGCGATGCTCGGTTCGGTTGCGTCACGTCGGTTCGGGCCGATGCCGGTTCTTATGGTCTGCATGATGTGCCAGATCATCGCGCTGATCGGGTTTATCGCCCATGGCGGCCTGATCGTCAGCTATCTCTGTGCGATCCTGTTCGGGGGGACGTTCGTCGTTATCGTATCGCTGTCGCTGATGCTTGCCGGGCTAAAGATGCGCGGTGGCGAGGGAACGGCGATGGCGCGCATGACCCTCCTTTACGGAGCGGGGCAAATTCTCGCACCCATTGTCACCGCCCGATTGATGACCATCACCGGCAGTTATTCAGCGCCGCTGATCTTGGCCGCCGTTATCTTGGCGGGGGGATCCTTGGCGATGTGGGCCGCGCGCAAATTATAAGCGCACAGCCCGAGTCAAAACCTACGCCACAGCGCGTTACGCGGCGTGTGTGCCGCGCACGGGATAATCTTTCTTGCGGATGAAGGTCAGCCCATCGAGCAACCCTTTCAACGCAGGCCGCGAGAATGGCGCGTTTGAGACATCCACGATTTGCAACGTGCCGTCCTTGCGAACGACAAAGGTCGCCGGCTCTGCGAAAGGGCGATCGGTTTCTTCAGGGCTGCGCGGATCAGAAATATACAGACCAAGCTGCGCCATTTGATCCGTGCTCAAGTCGTAGCCGATCACGCCCTGATAGCCGATATCGCTGGCAGAAGCCTTTGCCTTCTCCAACGGATCCGCCGAGAGGGCGATGACGTCCACATCAATCGCGGCGAAATCATCGAGCATTCCGTTCAGTTCGGTCAGGTAGGTTTTGCAGATGGGGCAATGTTTTCCGCGGTAAACCACGATCAATTTCCAATCGCCCTTGGCGGCATCGGCCTCACGGATCGTGACCTCGCCATCGTTCAGCGTCTTGATCTTGATTGCGGGGAATTCGGTGGCAGGTGTCAATGTCTTTGGCATGTCAGGTGCCCTTTCCATAATGGTTCCCCTACTCAACGCGCCCTGCGCCGCATGGTTCCGTGCCCGCCGCATAGGCCCCTCGGATCATCCCCGACCGGTCCAACAACGTCGCGCCCCCTGCAAGCGGCGGTCGCTGGTGATCCGTGGACAGGCGATAGGGGGTGGGTGCATTCGCTGTGCCATCAAAAAACGCGATGGAAAACATCAGAAATTCTCGATTTTTCCACTGCCTCGGTTGCTTCACAGTGGTTTCAACCAAGGGAGATCTTCATGAAGCTATCGTTTTTCACTATGCCAATCCATCCGCTCGGCAAGCCCTACGCGAAAAGTCTCGCAGAAGATCGTGAAGCTTTTATCCTCGCGGATAAGCTGGGATTTTCCGAGGCTTACTGCGGCGAACACACGACTGATCGCGCAGAGATCATCACCTCCTGCGTCGCTTTCTTGGCAAGCTTGGCGTATGAGACCAAGACGATCCGTTTGGGAACGGGCACGGTCAACATGCCCAACTCCCATCCGGCCCGCATCGCGGCCGAGGTTGCGATGCTTGATCACATGCTGGAAGGCCGCCTGAATTTCGGCGTCTCGCCGGGGGGGCTGATGTCGGATGCGGAGGCGTTCGGCTCAATCGACAAAGATCGCAATGCGATGTTCATCGAGAGCATTAATATGGTTCTCGATATCTGGGCGGGGCAGGCGCCTTACAATCTGAAAGGCCAGTTCTGGGAGGTCTCCACACAGCGCACGATGATGCCCGAAATCGGGCAGGGCGACATTCTCAAACCCTTCCAAGCGCCGCATCCGCCAATTGTCGGCACCGCCGTTGCGCCTTTCTCGAAAGGTGTCAGCGCCATGGCCGAACGCGGTTGGCAGCCAATTTCCGGCAACTTTCTTTTGCCAAAATGGGCCGCAACCCATTGGCCGAAATATGTCGAGGGATGCCTGAAAGGCGGCATCGTGCCCGACTACGCCGATTGGCGCGTGGCCAAGAACATTTGCGTTGCAGACGATATGGAGACCGCCCGCGCCTATGCGCGCGATCCGGGCAGCCCGTATGTTTTGTATTACTCGCAGCTTCTCACAAAGATGCGCGCGGGCGGGCGCCTCAACCTCTTTAAGGAGGATCAGAATATGCCCGATGACGATGTGACCCTGGACTATGTGATGGATCGCCTCGTCATTCACGGCGACCCGAGCTCGGTCGCGGATCAAATCCTTGCGCTGCGCGAAGTGACGGGCCCGTTCAAGCATCTGGTCTATGCCGGCCATGATTGGGCCGATTACGATCTGGGTCGTAAGGGGATGATTTTGATGGGAGAAAAGGTCCTCCCCATCCTGACCGAGGCGACAAAAGCCGAACCCACTGCGGTGGCTGCGTAATGTCGCGCGGGCATGTCACGGTCGGCATGCCCGCGCCCGAGGGAGGAGTTTGAGAATGAACCAGATGACACAACACTCAACCATTGATCCAAAGGCGTTTCGGCGCGCGCTTGGCAATTTCGCAACCGGCGTGACGATCATCACCGCGCGTGCGCCCGACGGAACACCGGTTGGTGTCACCGCGAGCAGCTTTAACTCTTTGTCGATGGACCCGCCGCTGATTTTATGGAGCAGCATGAAAGAGGCGCGCAGTTGCGCCGTGTTCGAGGCGGCGACACATTTTGCGGTGAATATTCTGGCCTCTGACCAGATGGAGATGTCGAACCATTTCGCCCGCCAGCAGGATGATAAATTCGCAACCGTTCCGTGGGCGGAAGGCTTGGGCGGCGCGCCTATTTTCGACAATTGCGCGGGGAGGTTCCAATGCGAGACCTTCAGCAAGCTTGACGGGGGAGATCATTGGATTTTCGTCGGACGCGTGATCGCGTTTGATGATTTCGGCCGCGCGCCTTTATGTTTCCACCGCGGATCATACGCGATGCTGTTCAATCATCCCGAGACATTCGCGAAGGCCGGGCAAGACCGGGCCGGAGAGGCGGAGACGGGCAGGATGGGCAACCATGCGTTCTTCTTGATGTTACGGGCGGTGCGCGCCTACCAAGAGCGCTATCAGCCCAAGCTCGAAACGCTTGGACTTAGCCTCATCGAGGCGCGTATCCTTTTGGTGTTGAACGATATTGCGAAGCTTACGCCTGAGGCGATGGTGGAGTATCTTCATGCCCCCATCACCGAAGCGCAGGCCGCGTTGGGAAATTTGACCGACCGTGGCTTCGTATCGGGCGATGCGCAAGGATACGCCTTGAGCGAGGCAGGCCGCCTTAAGGCCACGCAATGCTGGGCCGTCGCAGAGGCGCATGCGGCAGAGACGTTTGACACATTCGACGCCGCGCAAATCGACACATTCACGGATGTCTTGCGCGCCTTGATCAAAGGCTGATCGCGCACCCTGTTTAGGAAAAAGGGGCCATCTCTGGCCCCTTGAAACATGTCAGGCACGCTCAGGCGCGGATCGCCGCATCCACTTCTGCGACACGTTCCGCGTTATCCTTGGCGAGGCGCCCATCGCGATGCCAGAGCGAATTTTCGAAACCGACCCGCGTTTTACCGCCCAAATGCGCGGCACGCACCAAGCTATCCGTCTCGTGCTGTCCGAACGCACAGGCCATCCATTCAAACGCGATATCACCGGCCTGCGTCAGCGGCGCCAGATACGCCTCAAACGGAACCGCATCTTTCGCGCCATTCGCGTAAGTTCCCTGAACAAACAGCAACGAATACGGCCCGTTAGGAATATCACCCGCATGACACGCTTGAATGAATGTCGCCACGTCGTCAGGCGAGTAGAGGATATGTTGAATATTGACGCCGGCTGTCTGCGCCCAATGATAGAAATCGCGCGCCTCGGGCCAGTCTTCTGGCGTGCGCACCATCTCTCGCAAACCCACCGATACATTCGACGCCCCAAGGCGCCGCATCATGGCGCGTTGCTCCTGACCCGAATAGCGGCCTGCGGTTTCTGATGTTACCTGCAAATACATCTGCGGAACCTCGTCTTCCAACGCGTCCAACAGGGCACGGTAGCGGCCCGCATCCAACAGATGCGCCCCCGCCTCATCGCGGATGTGCAGGTGGATGCCGTCCGCACCGGCGAGATAACACGCCCGCGCAGTGGCGATCATTTCGGCATCGGTCACGGGTATGGCCGGATGATCGGATTTACCGCGCCGCGCCCCGTTCGGCGCGACCATCAAGCGGGGAAGCGGGATCATTTGCGCATCTCCGTTTTCAAATGCCGCCTAATGCTTTGCGGGGCCCACGGGATTGTGCCGTGATCGGGGATGTGACTAGTGTGAGGCGTGCTCGCGAGGTCACCTCGATGCGATGTTGCATTCATCTCGTGCTCCTTCGATATTTCACCTGAAGACCTATCGGAGATCCGGGCCGCACGACCATAAATAATATCGGATGTTTTCCAGCATAAAAACGGATGGCCATGATGAAGCTGCAACAATTGCGTTACTTTACAGCGGTTTACGAGCAAGGCTCCTTTTCGGCGGCGGCTGAAAAGGCCAATGCGACGCAATCGGGCCTCTCGATGCATGTCAGTCAGATTGAAAAGCGCTACGATGTCGCTCTCTTTACCCGCAGCTCCTCGGGCGTGACGCCGACGGAGGTCGGCCGCGCATTCTATCTGGAAGCGGTCAAGGTTTTGGCCGCCGCGCGTCACGCGGAAGAACGGTTGCAGGCCCTGTCCAAATCGATCGTCGGGCATATTTATGTGGGCCTGATGCCGACATTCACGCGGGCCGTTCTCGCGCCTGTCTTGCTGCGCTTTGCGAGAGAATATCCCGAAGTGCGGCTCTCGATTTCCGAGGCCTATTCGGGCACTCTGGCCAATGAGGTGATCGAGGGGCGGCTTGATTTTGCGGTCGTTCCCGCCTCCTTCGAGTTGAACGAAGTTTTGACGTCGCGGCGCATGGGCGAAGATCGCGAATGCTTGGTGTGCAATGCAGATCATCCGGTGGTCGTGAACGAGCAGGGGGTCGTCCTCTCTAAAATGTCGCCGCTGCGGATTGTCTTGCCGGGCGCGGGAAATGCGCGGCGCAACCGGATCGAGACCTATTTGTCTGTCAACGGCATTGAAATTGCGGAACTCCTCGAACTCGACACGATGCATGGCACATTGGACATCGTTGCGAATTCGGATTGGGTGACGATCTTGCCGGGCATCTTGTGTCTGCCCGATCTCGACGGCTCGAAACGCCGCGTCATCCCCTTGGCAGAGCCGCCGCTCATGGTGGATTATATGCGGATTGAAACGCGCAAACGCCCCCTCAGCGCGGCCGCGCAGGCCTTTGCCGATATCTTGCAAGAGGAGCTGAATTTCGCGTTGGAGATCGACCCGATCAGCAAAATTTGACGGCAGACCCCATCAGGTTTCGTGATGGCTGTCTTGACGAGATATTATTTCATGCCTTTGCACGCCTTCCTCTATCGTCCTGATAAGGAGGCCGTTTTGTCTCCGCGATGTGGCGGTCGAGTATAGGGGATGGCGCTTGAGAGCCTCGGCGCCACCGGATCAGACTGCGATCTGCCCAGATACCGCATCCGCCATCCACTCTTTTCGCGCACAGGCGCCCAAAGTTCAGAAAGCGATACACCGCATGACAGCTCCGACCCTTTATTCCACCGTTTCCGGCCGCGAAGATGCGCCCGCTTTGCTTTTGATGAATAGCTTTGGCGCGACGCAGGCGATGTGGGATCTGCAAATGCCGCTGCTGGAGGCGCATTACCGCGTGATCAGGTTTGATGCGCGGGGCCATGGTAAAAGCCCGACGCCGCCATCACCTTATACGTTCGATGAGCTGGTCGCCGATGCTATCGGGGTTTTGGATCGGTACGATGCGAAAACCGCGAGCGTGATGGGCGTCTCGATGGGCGGTATGACGGCGCTGGGAATGGCGCTGCGCAGTCCGGATCGGATCACGCGCGCCGTGTGTTGCGCCGCGCGGGCCGATGCGCCGGAGGGATTTGTGCAAAACTGGCACAACCGGATGGGAATCCTGGCCGAAGGGGGCATCGAGGCCGTCTGGAACGCGACCGCTGGCATGTGGCTGGGCGACCATCAGCGGGGTCTGCATCCGGAATATGAGGCCGCCTTGCGAGACGGTTTTTTGCAAACCACCGATGAAGGCTATCGCGGCGGGGCGCATGCGTTGATCGGTTTGGACTATTTGCAACACCTAGGCGCGATGACTGTGCCGGTTTTATTCGTTGCTGGCGCCCAAGATGCCGCCGCGCCGCCTGAGGTCATGCGCGCAATGGCGCAGGCTTGCCCCGGCTCGGAATTTACGATTGTGCCGGAGGCGAAGCATATTTTGAACGTCGACCGCCCGTCCGATTTTGAGGTCGCCATCACCGACTTCTTGAAGCTTGAGGCGCACTAGACGCCATACACAAGTTTCGCCGCGCAGGATTTTTCCCCTGCGCGGCGAGTGTGCGCTAGATATCTGCGAGCCGCACCGATTCACCCGTTTCCGCGGAGAGGGCGATTGCCTCGAGAACTTGGATGTTGTGGATCATTTCGGCATTGGTGAACGGGTAGGGTGCCTTGCCCTGTGCGGCCTTCGCGAAGGCTTCGAGATTGGCCGTCACGGCATCTTCCCAGTTATAATCGGTTTGTGCGACAGGTTTACCCGTTTCCGCGGTCAACATCCTGACGATGCCATCGGGCGTATCGGGGTGGCTGTCATTGAGCACTTCGATCCATTTCGTCGTGCCAAACACATGCATACGGATGAAATGGGGCGTGTGCAAAACCGCGTTGAAGGTCGCTGTCATGCCCGCCTCGAACTTCATTTGCACGGTGACGACATCGCCGGTCTCCCACCCCAATGAGCGGTTCGCGGTAAACGCATGCAGCCGTTCAATCGGGCCGAAGAACGAGATCAACAGATCGCTCAAATGGATCCCCATGGCCGTCATCCCTGCGGCGGGGCTGACCTTTTTAAGGGTCCGCCAGTCATTCGCCGGAACATTGATCAGCTTATCATGGCTGAACGCGGCCTCTGCATGCATGATCGTGCCAAGCTCGCCCGCATTCATCGCGTCGCGAAGGGCGAGCATCGCCGGCTCGAATCGACGCTCATGGCCAATGCCCAATTGCACGGAGGCCCGCTCGCAGGCCGCCACCGACCGACGCGCGCTATCGGCCGTCAACCCGAGAGGCTTTTCGCAAAAGACGTGTTTGCCCGCCGCGGCGACCTGCGCGATCTGCGCCTCATGCAAAGGATTGGGCGTCGTGAGAATGACCGCATCCACGTCGCTCATCGCGAGGGGCGCATCAAAATCGGACCATGCCGTTAATCCCATCGCCGCAATCGCGCCGTGATTTGCCGTCGCAGGTTCCACAATCCCCGCCACCCGCAGCCAAGGATGGCCCTGCAGCCGAGTCGCGATATGCTTCCCCCACCAGCCAAACCCCGCGATGGCGACGGTAAAAATAGGATTATCTTCGGTCATGAAACGCTCCGTGTGCTTTTGCTGACATCTTTGGTTGGCAAATCGCCCCACTTTTGATCCAAGTGATCACAGGTCGGCGTGTTTGCGCATAGGCAAGCCTATCGATGGCTTTAGGCGGCGAACAAACAATGTAAAGTGATGCGACCCGTCAGAGAAACTGATGGGCCCTATCGAGGATGGTATCAGTTTTGTTGAAGGGTTCCATTTGAAAAGACCGTTTCCCATGCTGGTTTAATCTCTGCATGTTTTTCGAGTTGAAGGCGCTTTCCTGGGGAGGAGTTGGCGTTTTTGTTAAACAGACCCGAGGCCTCAGGGCCGGTGTCTTGAAAACATGCGTGTGTTCCTCTCGTCAAAGCTCGAAAAAACCAGCGAAAAGGGAACAATTATGTCCGCAGTAAAAGAAAAACCGATTTGGAAGTTCAGCGTGAATGGACGCCACAACACCAGCACCCAATCGGTTGCCGAAGCACGCGGAAAATCCGTGATTATTGATGAGCCGACCCAGCGCGGCGGCACGGATGAAGGTCCGATGCCGGTTGAATATGTTTTCATGGGGTTGGCCGGTTGCACACATGTTATTTCCAACAAACTAGCGGCGGCCAATGATGTCACCTTCACGGCGATGGATATCGATATTTCGGTGACGATGGATAGCCATGGGACACGTCTGATCCATCCGATCGATGTGCCGTTCCCGTCGGTTACGCTGACCATCAAGGCGGATTATGAGGGTCCGCGAGACGGTGCGGTGAAGGTTAAAGAGACTTTGCGCGACTATTGCGCCGTCTCCAAGATGCTTCAGGAATCCGGGACGGAGGTGGTTGAACACTGGATCTTGAATGGTGAGCCGGTCTAAGGCGCGGGTTCATGTGGATTGGTTTAGATCACCCGCGATTGATCGTGAGTAGCGAAATATGTTGATGCAAACCATCAACATACTCGGGCCAATCGCGATCATTACGCTGATCGGTTATTTGCTGGGGCGCTCGAAGGTCGGGATCGAAACGCGGTCTTTGAGCACTTTGGTCATCACGGTCGCGACGCCCGCCTTGATTTTCAACACGCTCACGTCGTTGCATGTTGAGGGCGATGTCATTCGCACGATGGCGAGCGCGGCTGTGCTGTGTGTCGTGATTGCGGGGGTGATCGGGGCGGCGGGATTGGTGTTGGTCGGCGGCTCGGTTCGGAGCTTTCTGCCCACACTGATGTTGCCAAATTCCGGAAATATGGGGTTGCCGTTGGTGACATTGGCCTTCGGGCCGCAAGGTCTGCAATTCGGCGTTGCGTATTTCTTCGCGGTTGCGTTGATCCAAAATTCGGTCGGCATGTCGATCTATGCGGGAAGTGTGAAACTGACGGAGATCTTGCGTCAGCCATTGATCTATGCGGTGATTGCCGTCTTGGGTGTGACATGGACGGGTGTTCAGGTTCCCGAAATCGTGCAAGTGACGACAAAGATGCTCAGCGGGATGATGATCCCTTCGATGCTCATATTGTTGGGCGCCTCTTTGGCAAAGCTGCAAATCGCGGATCTGCGCCCGGCGTTGATGATTGCGGGAGGTCGGTTGGCTTTGGGGCTTTTATCAGCCGTCATCGTGATCTGGGGCCTTGGATTGGAAGGGGTTGCGGCGGGGACTGCATTCTTGCTGGCGACAATGCCAACCGCGATCGTCAGCTACGTGTTCGCGGAACGGTTCGGGCATAAACCCCAGCAAGTTGCCGGCGCGGTTGTGGCATCGACGCTGCTGACATTCGCGGTTTTACCGGTGCTGATTTGGGCGGCTTTGGCGATCTCTACGGGAGAGTGGTCGTCATCTGTCGCGATGCTGCGCAGCGGGGGGATGGTCGCGACACGCTAGAGACATGATCGCGCGCATCAACCGCGTGATCGGCATGAGACAAAAGCTAATAGGGGAGGAGAGAAAGATGGTGGTTCAAGAAAGTGCCGGGGCGCAACGCATGGTGTCGTCTGCTGCGCCGGTCAGAGGGGAAGACAATAAGGCGCGGCCTCTTGGAAGGGAGGTCGAGTTGGGGGAGACGTCGGGGCGAGGCGCGCCACAAAAGCATGTGCTGCGATCCACGGAAGCCCGTCTGACGATGGCCTTTTTGGCGGGGGCGGCGCTCTCGCTCATCTTCATGGGGTCCATGATTGCAGAGCCCAAAGCACTGTTCGGCCGGTCGCTGGCGACTGTTTCGCCCGCGCTTTTCCCCAGCATCGTTTTGGGTGTTGCGGTGGTATTGTGCATCGCGGCGCTGATGGTTTTGCGGGTGGGCGCGGTTGCACCCGATAGCGAGTCCCTCACGAAGGAAGAATGGGTCCGAGGGGGGGTCTTGTTCGGGATCATGGCGCTTTACGCGCTGACGATGGCGCCCTGCGGATTTTTGATTTCCTCCGCGATCACGATCACTCTGATCTCGCTGCAAATGGGATCGCGCTCGGCTCTGGGCATCGCGGCGCTGGCGCTGGTCGGACCGGTCATTTTGTACCTGACAGCAACGAAGCTGCTTTTGGTAGCGCTGCCCGAACTGGGCGCGATCGAGATGCTCTACGCCCGCCTATTTTCCCTTTGACCTATCCGCATTGACTGCGAACGGGAGACCAGAATGATTGAATATTTCACGCAAGGCTTCGCTATGGCGATGCGCCTTGATACGATGGCGATGATGTGCGTCGGGCTGTTTTCGGGGATGCTTGTTGGCGCGCTGCCCGGTTTTACCACCCTCATGGCGATGGCGATTTTACTACCGGTGTCGTTCTTTCTTGATCCGGTGGTGGGGATTCCCTTCCTGCTGGGCATCTATAAGGGCGGCATCTTCGGCGGCAGCGTTCCGGCGATCTTGATCTCCATGCCGGGCACTGGGGCCTCGGTGGCCACAACGACCGATGGCTACAAACTGACCCAACAAGGCAAATCGCGCAAAGCCTTGGATATGGCGCTGTTCTCGTCGGTATTTGGCGATACGTCGAGCGACATCCTCACCATGATGATGATCTTCCCAATCGCCTATATGGTGATGCAATTCGGCCCGCCTGAACTGTTCGCCGTTTTGTTGATGAGCTTGATCGTGATCGCGGCGACTTCGGGCGCAAATCCGTTGAAAAGCGTCATTATGATGATGCTTGGCCTCTGGCTTTCGTTTGTCGGCACGGATCCTTTGGGCGGCGTGGAGCGGTTCACCTTCGGGATGTTTGATCTGCGCTCGGGCATTCCACTTTTGCCGATGCTGATCGGTGTCTTTGCCCTGCCGGAAGTTGCCTCGGTGGTGATGCGCAACGAACAAGGCCGCCAGCTTGCCGCGATCATGGGCGAGCGGCTCCGGTTTTCGGAATTCCGCCGCTGTTTCCGCACGATTTGCCGCTCAACCATCATCGGCACGGTGATTGGCATGGTTCCGGGCCTTGGGCAGATCGTTGCCGCGGTGCTGGGCTATTCGGCCGCCAAGAATGCGTCCTCGCATCCCGAAACCTTCGGAGAGGGCGAATTGGAAGGTGTTGCGGCGGCAGAGGCGGCGAATAACGCGGTCAATGGCCCGACGATGGTGCCTTTGCTGACGCTCGGGATTCCGGGCGATAATGTGACGGCGATCTTGCTGGGCGCTTTCGTGGCCCAAGGGCTTCGCCCTGGCCCGCAATTGTTCGAGGAACAAGGCGCAACCGTCTTTGCTATCCTGATCGCGATGGTCATCGGCAATATTTTGTTCCTTGGCATTGGCTATCTGTCGATCCCGTTCTTCTCACGTCTGGTTACGGTGAAAACATCCGTTCTCGTGCCGATCGTGCTGATGTTCTCCTTTGCCGGAACCTATGTCTATCGTTCCGATCCCGTCGATCTGTTGTTCCTTGTTGGCTTTGGCCTGTTCGGAATTCTCGCGAAGGCAGGGCGGTATGACGTTATGCCAATGGTGATGGGCTTCATCCTTGGGCCATCGATGGAATATGCCTTCGGCCAGACGGCTGCGATGTCGAACGGAGATCCGATCGGGTTCTTCATCTCCGAACGCCCCGGCGCGCTGATCTTGCTACTGCTGACGCCGGTCCTCGGGTTCATCATGTGGCGTCGCCTCTATCGCAAACCCATTGCCACAACATGAGCGCCGTTGGCGCGCAGAGTGTCGCGCCAACCAAAATCAAAACATCATTTAGGGAGAGAGAAAAGATGTTGAAATCTATCACAAAACTGGCCTGCATGGCCGTTGCTACCGCGGGGATGACACTTGTCGCGCCGTCTGCCGCACAGGCCGAGTTTCCGGAAAAGCCCGTCACATTGGTTATTCCACTGGCCGCGGGTGGATCGCATGATCTGAATGCGCGGATCATCACCACGATCGCGCCGAAATACCTTGGCCAGCCGATGATCGTCCGCCTGACACCGGGTGCTGGCGGTCAAAAAGGAACGCAAGAGGTCGCCCGTTCGCGCGCTGATGGCTACACACTTTTGTTCAGCTTGAACTACATCGACACGTTGCAGCAATACGTGGAATCCGTCCCCTATGAGCCGCTCAAGGATTTCGTGCCTGTTGCGCGCATCAACTATGCGCCGGCGTCGTTCATTGTGCGCGCCGATAGCCCATACCAGACGTTTGAGGATCTCGTCGCCGCCGCGAAGGCCGAACCGGGCAAGCTACGCCTCGGGCATTCAGGCAATTGGGGCGCGTTCTTCGTCCCTGCTGCGCAAGTGATGAAAAAGCTCGGGTTCGAGATGAATCTGGTCCCTTATCAAGGGGGCGGGCCAGCGATGCAGGCCCTGTTGTCGGGCGATTCAGATTTGAGCCTCGCGTTCCCGTCGTCGATTGGCGAATTGCTGGAGGGCGGCAAAATCCGCGTGCTGGCCTCTGCGGGTGAGACGCGCCTCTATGAGGACGTGCCGACCTTCGCCGAGATTGGCGTGCCCGGCGACATCGGCTTCATGCACCGCTTCGTTCTGGCCCCTGCAGGTACACCGCAAGACGTGTTGGACAAGCTGTCGGATGTCTTCGCGCAAATCGCACAAGATCCCGAATTCACCACCTTGATGGAGCGGATCGGGGAGGACGTTCACTACATGACCGGCCCTGAATATCAGGCTCTGCGTGAGGAGCAGGATGTTGAATACAAGGCGCTGGTGACGGAGCTGACCTCACAGTGACCAAAGGGCGCCGCTGTTACGGCGGCGCCAATTATGACGGCGCGAGCAGATCGCGCGGCAATCGATCAAGACTTCAGGAAGTTGGGAGAGAAGATGAGACAGGTGGAAGTGGCCGTAATCGGCACAGGTTGGTGCGGTGGTATGCGGGCGGAGTCGCTTGCGAAATCGGCGCTCGTCGACAAGCTGCATATTTGTGAAATCAAGCCCGAGCGCCTTGCGGAGATGAAAGCTTTGACCAATCCCGCCACGGCGACGGCGGATTATCAAGATATCGTCCGCAACCCCGCGATTGAGGTTGTCTATATCTCGACGACGCCGGAGCCGACGCATTATCCCATCGCGCGCGATTGCCTGAAAGCGGGCAAGCACGTGCTGCTTGAAAAGCCGATCGCGATGGAACTTGCGCAAGCCGATGATTTGATTGCCATCGCGCATGAGCGTGGCGTGAAGTTTACAATCGGGTATTCCCAACGGTTTAATCCAAAGGTGGCCTATGCCCGCAAAGCGATTCAGGAGGGGAAACTCGGGAAGATCGTGAATGTGATGGTCAGCCGTCATTTGTCACGCAGCCTTGGCGCGCGGATCGCAGGGCGCGTCAAACTCTCGCCAGCGGCAATGGAGTCGACCCACGATCTCGATTTTGTTTACTGGCTTTTGGGTCCGGCAAAACCGGTGAAAGTCTATTCGCAAGGCGCCTATGGTTACATGAAGGATCTGAACGGATCTTATGACTGTATGTGGAACACGGTGAATATGGATGATGGCACGTTGGTTGTGATTGGCGGCGGGTGGAATCTGCCGCCGAGCTATCCCAATTATTGTGCGACATGGATCGAGATTACCGGAACCGAAGGGTCTTTGGTTTTGGATGATACCTCGCGCGATAACTGGCTCAATACCATGGAAAACGGAACGCAGTTCCCGATGTCCACGATGCCGGGCGAACACGTGGATCATATGTATGCGGGCCAGATGGGGCCGGAGACGTTGCATTTCCTTGAGGCCGTGTTGCTGGATCGCGAACCGATGGTTGCGCCGGAACACGCGCGGATGGTGATGGAAAGCTACCTCGCGGCGGATGTGTCTGCGGCGACGGGCAATCCGGTTGATCTGCCGATGTCCAATCATACGCTGGCAATGTTGGCCGATCTGATGGCGGCGAAATAAGGGTCCACCGTTCGAGAGCGCTCTCATGAGGCGATTGAGTTAAAAGCGTGCCGAAACCCTGACTGATACAAGTATTACATAATCTTGGTTATTAGCCTTTAATCGGCACGCAAAGTCGACGGCATCCGATTGACACCATCTAGGCGCGCGAGACGAGATCGGCCTAGGCCGAATAAAGAAACCCGAGATACTGCAAAATCTGATGCGGTATCTCGGGTCAGTTGGCGGTGGTTGTCGCGTTACAACGTAATTTTAGTAAAACAGGGCCTGAACCTTCAGCCCGCCGCGCTTCTCGCCTTCGAGATAAGACGGGATCTCCTCAAGTGTGACACGATCCGAGATCAGCCGCGCGAAGGTCGCCGGATCATTTTGAATGATCGCCAACGCCTGCGGGATATTGTGGTTGAGGGAATGCGCACCGGCCAAGGTCAATTGGCGGCGGAACACTTCAAACGGGCTGATTTCAATGCGTGCATCGGGGGAGCACACGCCGAAATACAGCACTTTGCCGCCATTGATGGCATAGGTCGTCAAGGTTGCCGCAACGGCCGCCACACCTGTGCAATCGACGACAAGATCGACGGCTTGATGCTTGTCCGCAAGCGCGGCCTCACGCGACTCGATGCCGCCGAGGCCAAAGCTGCGGGCGAGTTCGAGACGCGACGGCGTGATATCCACCATGGTCACGTCGCCGACTCCGCCTGCTTTCAGCGCCAGCCCCATCAGCAAGCCAATCGGCCCCGCGCCGAATACCAACGCCGTACGCACGCCCTCAATCCCGATCGCCTCAATCCCGTTGAGCACGCATCCCAAAGGCTCGCACAGGGCCGCCGTCGCAAAATCGAGATCACCAATCGGGATCGCGGCTTCCGCGCGCACAACGCATTGCTCCGCAAAACCGCCGTGCGTGGATACGCCGTAGGCGCCAAGCTTGTCGCACAGATTGAAAAGCCCGCGCCCGCAAGGATCACATTCGCCGCAATGGATGTTGGGATCGATCACGACCCGCGTGCCGACGGTGAGTGTGTCCACCCCTGCCCCAACCGCGATCACTTCGCCGGAAAACTCATGGCCCGGCACGAGCGGAAAGGCAGATGCGCCATATGCGCCGTGCATCACCTCAATATCGGTGCCGCAGATCCCGCTGGCTTTCACGGCGACGACGACCTCGCCCGCGCCCGCTTTCGGATCGGGCAGCGTGTCGATAACGGCTTCGTCTTTACGGGGGAAAATGAGAGCTTTCAGATATGTCATCCAGAGAGGGGAAGAATGCGGGGCATGCGTTCGCGCCCCGCTTCATGCCAGAGTTTGAGAGTTAGTTCGAAATCCGACGGCCGGCCTGATCAAACCGGTGCAGCTGGTGTGTGTCCGGTGTCAGGTAGATCGTGTCGCCGTATTTCACATCGACCTCGCCGGAAACACGCACGGTGATATCCTCGGCAAGGCCGGTGTCATGCACGTAAAGGAATGTGTCCGATCCCAGATGCTCGGTGACGCCGACGCGGCCTTTCCACATGCCCTCCGTCGTGGAGACTGCGATGTGCTCGGGACGGATGCCGATGGTTGTCGCGTCATGAAGCTTTGCGACCTCGCCCGTCAACAAGTTCATCTTCGGTGAGCCGATGAACCCCGCGACAAAAAGATTGCACGGCGCGCGGTAGAGTTCGAGCGGGCTGCCAACTTGTTCGATATTCCCTGCCCGTAGCACGACAATCTTATCGGCCATCGTCATGGCTTCGACTTGGTCATGGGTGACGTAGATCATCGTGGTCTTGAGCCGAGCGTGCAGCTCTGTGATCTCGTGGTGCATCCCGACCCGCAGCGCAGCATCAAGGTTGGAAAGCGGCTCGTCGAACAAGAACGCGACCGGTTCGCGCACAATCGCGCGGCCAATCGCAACCCGCTGACGCTGCCCGCCCGAAAGCTGACCCGGGCGACGGTCGATATAATCGGTGAGGTTCAGGATCTTCGCGGCGTTATCGATCCGGCGATCCTGTTCGGCCTGATCCATGTCCGCCATCCGCAACGGGAAGGCGATGTTTTTGCGCACCGACATATGCGGATAAAGCGCGTAGGATTGGAACACCATCGCCAGACCGCGCTTGGCGGGCGGCGTCAGGGTCGCGTCCTCGCCGTTGATCCGGATCTGGCCGCCCGAGACATCCTCGAGCCCAGCGATGAGCCGCAAAAGTGTTGATTTGCCACAGCCTGATGGCCCGACGAAAACGACAAACTCGCCTTCGTCAATCGTAAGGTCCAGCGGTGGAATGACCTCCACATCGCCAAACCGTTTCGTCACCTTATCGAGTGTAATCTTGCCCATTGGTTAGTTCCTTATTTCACTGCGCCGAAGGTAAGACCGCGGACAAGTTGTTTTTGGCTGAACCAGCCCATGATTAGGATTGGTGCAATTGCCATGATCGATGCCGCGCTCAGCTTGGCGTAGAACAGACCTTCCGGGCTGGAATAGCTGGCGATAAACGCGGTTAATGGGGCGGCTTTCGACGCCACGAGATTGAGTGTCCAAAACGCCTCGTTCCACGCCAAAATCACATTGAGCAACATTGTCGAGGCGATCCCCGGAACGGCCATTGGCGTAAGCACGTAGAGGATTTCGGCCCGCAAAGACGCCCCGTCCATCCGCGCGGCTTCCAAGATCTCGCCCGGAATTTCGCGGAAGTAGGTGTAGAGCATCCAGACGATGATCGGCAGGTTGATCAACGTCATGACGATCACCAGACCCGTCAGCGTGTCCAACAGCCCCGTCGAGCGGAAGATGAGGTAGATCGGAATCAAAACGCCCACGGGTGGCATCATCTTTGTGGAGAGCATCCACATCAAGATATCCTTGGTGCGCTTGCCCGGCACGAAGGCCATAGCCCAAGCCGCCGGAACCGCAATGATCAGACCGAGCAAGGTCGAACCACCCGCAATCACTACCGAGTTATAGAAGTGTTTGAAGTAATCCGAACGCTCTTGCACCGCGACATAGTTCTCCAACGTCCATTGGAAGTTGAGGAAAATGGGCGGATCTGCAATTGCTTGGGCTTCGGATTTGAAGCTGGTCAGGAATGTCCAAAGGATCGGGAAGAAGATCAGCATCCCTAGCCCCCAAGCAAGGGCGCTGTATCCTAATCTGCTGCGTGATGAGATTGCGCGGGCCATCAGGTGTCTCCGAAGCTGGGGTTAATTGTCGAGGTTTTTGCCGATCGCGCGCATCAAGAAGATCGCAACGATATTGGCCAGGATGATCGCGATAACGCCCCCCGCAGACCCCGCGCCCACGTCGAACGACAACAAGCTTTTGGCGTAGACGAGATATGGCAGGTTGGTGCTGGCTGTGCCCGGGCCACCATTCGTCGTCACCAGGATTTCCGCAAAGACCGAAAGCAGGAAGATAGTCTGGATGAGGATGACGACCGTGATCGCGCGGCTAAGATGAGGAAGCTTGATGTAGAAGAAGCGCGCGACAGGAGAGGCGCCATCCATTTCGGCGGCTTCGAGCTGTTCGCTATCGAGGCTCTGGATCGCCGTTAGAAGGATCAACGTCGCGAAGGGAAGCCATTGCCAGCTCACGATCCCGATGATCGATGTGGTCTGCCCCCACCGAGTGGTCCAGTTTGAATGTTAGTGCATGGTCGGCCTCTGGTCTATCGGGACGATGCTTTTGGGCGCTGGTGGACGGTACCCTAAGGCGCTGTGAGGTCTGACGGTGTTGTAGTGACGACGCCATCTCTCGATCAGGACCTGGGCCTCGCGCAATGTTGTGAAGACCTCGCCGTTCAAAAGTTCGTCCCGGAACCGTGCGTTGAAGCTCTCGCAATAGCCGTTTTCCCATGGTGAACCCGGCGCGATGAAGGCGGTTTTCGCGCCTACAGCTCCGATCCATGCCCTCACCTTCTTGGCGATAAATTCGGCGCCATTGTCGGACCTTATGTATTCCGGCGGTCCGCGGAGAATGAACAGGTCGGTCAATGCGTCGACCACGTCTGTAGAATTCAGCTTTCGTTTCACGCGGATCGCGAGGGCCTCCTTCGTGAACTCCCTCTCGGCATTTGCTGCGCAAAAGCCTGCCAGGCAGCGCATCGATGATATTTAGCGTGCGGAAGATCCGCCCGTCATGGGTTCGGTCTTGGACGAAGTCGTAGGACCAGACATGGTTCGGACGCTCCGGCCGCAGCCGCACGCAAGAACCGTCATTCAGCCAAAGCCGACACTTCTTAGGTTGTTTTTGCGGGACTTTCAGCCCCTCCCGCCGCCAGATCCGTTCGACCCTTTTATGGTTCACATGCCAGCCGCTGTTGTTCAGCATTCCAGTGATCATGCGATACCCATAGCGTCCGAACTCTCGCGCCAGCGCGATGATGTCCTCGGTCAGCCGTTCTTCGTCGGGCAGACCGATGGGCACCTTGCGCTGGGTCGAACGATGCTGTCCCAAGGTGCGGCAAACTCGGCGCTCTGATACGCTGAGAGTCTGCCGCACATGGTCGATACATCGACGACGGCGGGAAGGGCTTAGAAGTTTCGCTGACGCGGACCTTCGGTTCCCCGGGCGGCCTCGGTCAGGATCATCTTGTCCAGCGTCAGATCTGATACGGCGCGCCTCAGCCGGGTATTCTCGGTCTCCAACTCTTTCAGCCGTTTGAGCTGATCCCGACTCATACCGCCATACTGCTTGCGCCAGCGGTAATAGGTCTGCTGCGTCACGCCGATCTGGCGCACCGCCTCTGCAATCCCCATGCCTTGTCCTTGCAACACTTCAACCTGCCGCAGCTTCAGCACGATCTCTTCGGGCTTGTCTCTCTTTCCAGCCATCTCTGGTCCTCCTGAAATGGGATTATACTATCCCAGTTGGTGGACCACTTCAGTGGGGGCACTCCAATATTGGCCTCGGCAACGGGTTTCGGATGGGCGGTTTGACGCCCTTCGTGGGGCGAAGCCGTTCTCGGAAACACATATAAAATAGCTATATGATTAAATTATAGGCGAGGCCCTCAAAAACTGGCCTGTCGGAAGCCGAAAGATTATCGATTGTAACTAACTGTCATCAAACATAAAAATTATAAGAAACGGCTGCGCGGGTCGAAGGGCGTAAGAACTTTACGGTTGATAGGCTAAAAAATTACTTTAGGGTTAAAGGTATACCGTGAATCGCACCAAGGCGAGGAGGGCCCTATGCTTGTGTCAGATAAGACTGGTCCACTCGCCCATGTTGTTTACCACAGTCTCCTGTCAGACCTATTTAGCCATCGATGGCAATGCGGCGACCGTCTGATCGAAGCGGTTATCGCGCGCGATCTGAACGTCTCACGCACGCCGGTTCGGCAGGCGCTGGCAAGGCTTGAAAATGACGGGCTCGCGGTGAGTGCCCTGCCCACGGGATACAATGTTGTCGCGCCCGCTATCGAGGATATTCGCGATATATTCGAGATCCGCAAAGCGCTTGATCCGGTCGCATTTGCCGGCGTGGTGCAACGCGCCGTTCCGGCGGATGACGCAGAGCTGCGGCGCCTGCATGCCGATATTCAGGGCGCGGATTGCCCGAGCAGCTTTGCGGCGGCCAATGTCGCCTATCGCAGGTTTTGGACAAGTCGCATTCAAAACCTGCGCCTCGCAGACGCCCTCCATCGATTCCACATGCAGGTGCATCTGGTGCGCGCCGCGACACTGCATTCGAAAGACGGGCGTCGTATTGCGCGCGCGGGTGTGGCGAGGTTGTCTGATGCCTTCCTCGCGCGGGATGCCCCTGCGGCGCACCATGCAATGCGCGATTTCGTTCATGCGGCATTGGTATTGTTCGAGCGCGCGCATGAACAATCGCCGCCATAACCCGCAGCCTCCCCACAATCTCAATTGGCCCAAAAAAGTCGGATCAACGACGGGCTTTTTCCCCCAACAGAGAGAGAGACCGATGATTAAGTATAGTTTACTAAAGACCGCCGCCGCCGCCGCTTTGCTGGGGCTATCCGCCACCGCGGCGCAGGCCGAAGACGTCATTCGTGCCGTCACCTTTACCCCCGCGCAGGTTTCATTTGCCCAAAACTTCCAAGGCTTCGTGGATCTGGTGAACGAGCGCGGCGCGGGCATTGTGCAAATTCAGGTGATCGGTGGCCCCGAAACCGTCCCGACGGAGCGGATGGGCGAAGCGCAGAAAAACGGCATCGTGGATATGTTCTTGCTCCCCGCGGGCCTTTATCTAAACGTCGTGCCGGAGGGGGAGGCCTTCGCCGGCTCCAACCTCGATCCGATGGAATTGCGCGCGGCGGGCGGCATTGATCTGGTGAATGAGGCCTTCGCGGCCAAAGGCAACGCCAAGGTTTTGGCGCATGTCGACGGCGGCGGCAGTTTCTTCTTATGGACCAACCAAAAGCCCGGCATCGATGAGGCGGGGCAGCTCGATCTGACGGGCATCCGTCTGCGCTCGTCGCCCCTGTTCCGCGCGTTTCTGGAGGAGTTGGGCGCCACCAGTGTCGTGCAAAACGCGAGCGATGTTTACACCTCTTTGGAGCGCGGCGTTGTTCAGGGCACAGCCTATCCCGTCACGGGCGTGCGCGATTTTGGTTGGGATAAGTTCCTGAAATATCGTATTAATCCCGGGTTCTTCCAAACAGATGTTCTAATCTCCATGAACCTCGATAGCTGGAACGCCTTGTCTGATGAGGCGAAAGAGATTGTCAATCAGGCCGCGATCGATCACGAAAAATCATCCTATGATGCGAATGTCGCGGAGAATGAGAGCGAGAGCAAAATTCTGGCCGATGGCGGGATCGAGAACATCGAGTTGACGGGCGATCAGCGGAAGTTGTTCCTTGAAACGGCCTATGACATCGCATGGAAACGCCTGCAAGAGCGCGATCCGACCATGCATGACGCGCTGAAAGCGGTTTTCTTTAAAGACCTCTGAGCGCCTCGGCGGCAGGGTGAGACCTGCCGTCCTTTGCCCCGTTTTGAAAGGACATCAAATGTCTTCTGCGCTCCGGCTTTTGGATGCCGCGTCCGTGCTTTTATTCCGCGCTGCCTGCCTGTTGATCGTGATGATCGTCCTTACGGTGACCTATGACGTTTTCTCGCGCAACCTTGGATGGACAATGGCGATTTGGGCGGTGAACTCGGTTGAATACGCGATGCTGCACGTCACCTTCCTTTGCCTTCCCTATCTCGTGATGACGCGCGGCCATGTTTGCGTCGAGGTCGTGCTGTCTTATCTGTCGAAACCTGTGCGCAAAACGTGGGAAACGGTGCTGCAAATTCTTGCGGCTGTGATCTGCTTTTATCTGGCGTGGCACAGCGGAAAATCCTTTTTCAAGGTGTTGATGGATGGCTCGTATGAGGTGCGCAGCTTCGACGCGCCGATGTGGATGCTGTTTTTCTCCATGCCTCTCGGCTTCGGGTTTGGCGGGGCACAATTCCTCGCGTTCCTCGCGCGGGGTGAAAGCTTTTACGGAGCGCCCCCCGAAGCGCATGCAGGACTGTAAGGAAAATCGACATGATGGATTGGACCATTTCTATCGCAATTCTGGTCGGCGGCTTGATCTTCTCGATGGGGATCGGCCTGCCGGTCGCGCTCGGCTTTTTCATGATCAATGTCGTGGGCGTCTATTTGTTTATGGGCGGCCCGAACGGCATCGATCAGATGATTTCCAACGCCACGACGGCCGTTGCGAACTACTCCTTGGCGCCGGTTCCGTTGTTTTTGGTGATGGGGTCGCTCTTTTTCCATTCCGGCCTTGCGCGACGCGTGCTGGACGGGATCGATGTTTTGATCGGGCGGCTCCCTGCCCGCCTGTCGTATCTGACCCTGACATCGGGCACGGTGTTTGCCGCGCTTTCGGGATCATCCTTGGCCAATACGGGAATGCTGGGCTCGCTCATGGTGCCCGAAATGACGAAGCGGGGCTATAAGAAGCATATGTCGATCGGGCCGATCCTTGGCTCGGGCGGCCTTGCGGTGATTATCCCGCCGTCGACGCTTGCGGTTTTGTTTGGATCGCTGGCGCGGATTGATATCGGGGGCTTGTTGGTTGCGGGGCTTTTGCCGGGGCTGATCCTCGCAATTCTTTACGCGATCCTGATCTATGTCCAAGCGAGATTGGACCCGGAGGCCGCCCCGTCTTATGAGTGCGAAATACTGCCCGCGGCTCAGCGGATCAAAATCTTCTGCCGTGATATTTTGCCGATGGTCGCGATTATTTTCGCCGTGGTTGGCTCGATCCTCGCCGGATTTGCAACGCCGACAGAGAGCGGCGCGCTGGGGATTGTGGCCGTCGTGATTTTGGCGCTTCTGTTTAAGGCCTTGGATATGAGGGCCGTCACAACGGCGATCGCGGATACGGCGCGGGTGACGGGGATGACGTTTTTGCTGATCACGGCCTCATCGACCTTCGCGCAATTGCTGGCGTTCTCGGGCGCATCCTCGGGGTTGGTTCGGTGGGCGACCTCGCTCGAGATGGGGCCGACGGAGACGTTGTTAATTATGGCGCTGATCCTTCTGGTGCTCGGGATGTTCATGGATCAAGTATCGATGATGCTAATCACCCTGCCGTTGTTCGTGCCGCTGGCGAACTCTTTGGGGTTTGATATGATTTGGTGGGGCCTCATCATGCTGTTGATGCTTGAGGTGTCGTTTACCACGCCGCCGTTCGGTCTCCTGCTGTTTGTGATGCACGGGGTTAGCCCGCCGGGAACGACCCTGCCCGAGGTTGCAAAGGCCGCATTGCCCTATATTGCGTGTGTGTTCGTGTTGATCGGGCTGGTGATTATCTTCCCATCGCTTGCCACGTTCATCCCGTCATTGATGTGAATATGCGCGGTGCGGCATTGAGCCATATCTGGCGAAGGGTCTAATGGGAGAGGCATGACATGACGTCCTTACGCGCGGCTGTGCGATCCAAAACGCCCTTGCGGGGGCCCTTTATCGCGATCCCCGCCCCGATGGCGGTGGATATCGTCGCAGGGGCAAAGCCCGATTTCATCTGTATTGATACCGAGCACAGCCCAATTTCCGACGGGGTTCTGACGGATATGCTGCGCGCCGCAGATCTCGCGCAGGTGCCGGCCCTTGTTCGGGTGCGCGGGGTGTTGGCGCAAAATATCACAGCCGCGCTGGATGCGGGCGCGTGCGGCGTGCTTGTTCCGCATGTCTCGACCGCGGAGGAGGCGGCCGCCGTTGTGCGTGCCGCGCGGTTTCCGCCGCACGGCGCCCGTGGCGCAGGGCCGGCCCGCGCGGCCTCCTATTTGCGCGATATCGGCGGGATGATTTCCCGCGCCCGCGAGGAGACGCTCGTCGCGGTGCAATTGGAAACTCTCCGTGCGGTGGCCAATGTCGAGGATATTCTCGCGGTGGAGGGCATCGATTTGGTGTTTATCGGGCCGGGGGATCTCGGTGTCGATGCGGCTGCCCATGGCAGCATCGCGCCTGTCGAGGCCTTGATCGAACGCCTTGTGAGCGCGGCGGAGGCGGCGCAGGTGCCGGTTGGCATCTTCACCGCGGATCGCGCCGCCAGCAAACGATGGATGGCGCGATTGTCCTTCGTGATTGAGGGGTCAGATGCGTTGTTTCTCACCCAAGCCAGCGATGCCGCCGCCGCGCCGCTTGATTGACGCAGGGCTCAGCGCGCCGCCAGCACCTCATAGATCAAAGTCCGGAGCCAGATCAGCGCCGGATCGGCGGCGAAGCTTGCATGGTTCCAGAGTTTCACCTCAAACGATGGGACATTGAACGGCAGATCGCGCGCCTCAAAGCCACCGCGTTCTTGCAAGCGCAGGAAGATTGACTGGGGGAAGATCGCCACAAAATCGGTTTGCCGCACCACCTCGGGCACGACCGTAAAATGATCCAATGTGGCCCGAGCATTCAGGCTATGGCCGCGCTTTGCCAAGGCCGTTCGCGCCAACTGATAGCCGGTGGCGGCGTGGCTTACATCAACGAATGACAGCGCCGCGAAACTGCTTTCAGTCCATTCACCCGCAAGCGCGGGATGTCCGGCGCGCATCAAACACACCATCCGATCTTCGATCAGGACCCGCCCGTCACAGCGCGACGTATCGACGCCGGGCAGGTAAGCGATCGCCAGATCGACCAGCCCGCTGCGCAGGGACGCGGGCATATCCACCGGATCAACCCGAACAGAGTTGATGCTTGCGAACGGCGCCGCCTTCTCCACCGCCGACAAAATAGCCGGCATCGAGAAAAATTCGCCCGTATCCGTCATCGCAATTTTGAACCGCCGTGTC
This sequence comes from Albirhodobacter sp. R86504, assembly GCF_042466415.1. Lineage (NCBI taxonomy): Bacteria > Pseudomonadati > Pseudomonadota > Alphaproteobacteria > Rhodobacterales > Paracoccaceae > Albirhodobacter > Albirhodobacter sp. R86504. Next base: position 61,122 of record NZ_JAXHCH010000003.1, read on the forward strand.
GTTGTTTCCGGCGTGAAGACGCGGCTTTCTTGCATCGTCTGATCGAGCAGCGAGAGCGCCTTGTGGAATGATCCTTGCAAGCGGATCGCCGTTTTGGTGGGGACCATCTGATTTCCAACCCGCTGGAACAACGGATCGGAAAACTGATCCCGCAACCGCCGCAGCGCGTGGCTCACGGCCGGTTGCGTCAGGCCGAGCCGCTCGCCTGCGGTCGTCAAATTGCCGGCCTCCCAAATCGCGAGGAAGACCTTGATCAGGTTTAGATCGAAACGCGCCAACTCTGGGGGGCTCATTGGGGGGTGCTCATTCGGCGTCACTCATTGGGGGGCTTCCGCGTTGCAAGCTGGGCATGGCGCTCCTGACATCCGCGGGTTACGGGTATCCGCGCGGGGCATCCAAACCCGCAAGAACCCGCCCTGCGTTTTCAATCGTCATATCCGTGATCGCCGCATGCTGCGTGACGACCATACAGTCGCGCAGGTAGCGCTGCATCGGATTGGCTTTGGCGATGACGCCCATCCCCGCAATCGTATAGCATTTCTGCACAATCTGCGCGCCTTGTTTGGCCGCGTTCGTCGCGCTCAACCGCAAAAGGTTATTGACCTCAAGCGGCACGGGATCCCCTTTCAGGAGATGATCCCACGCCTCCTCGGCGGCTTCATAAAAGAAGGCGCGCGCGCCGCGCAGGTTTGCCTCGCACTCGGCCAACCCCGTGAGAAAATAGCCACGGTCGCATAGGCGCGAATGTCCCGCCATCAGCTTGGCCGCGCCGGATACGGATTTCGCCTGATCGATCGCCGCCCGCGCCAAACCGAGATTGCACGCCGCATGAACCTGCGCCTGATACGCCATCGCCGGATAGCGATAGAGCGGATCATCGCACAAGCCAGGCGCGCCGCGCTCGCAAACCCAAGCATCGGAATAGAATTTATCGGTCACAGTGGTGTCGTGGCTGCCGGTGCCTTGCATCCCCGATACATCCCAGCATTCGATGATGTCCACCTCTTGCGCGGGCGCCACCGCCATCATCACCGTGGGTGGCGCGCCTGTTTCGCCGCCCTGCGGTGCGCCCTCGATGCCGACGCCGATCCAATCGGCCCCCATGCAGCCGGAGGCAAATTTCCAACGTCCCGACACGATCCAGCCGCCCTCGACGCGCCGCGCTTTCTGGACCGGATGCAGCCCCCCTGCGAAGACCTGATCGGGGCCGTTTGCATACATCACTTCCTGCGCCTCAACGGGCAACGCGGCCGTATAGGTGTTGGCGGAGCCAAAGGCCGAGACCCATGCCGCAGACCCGTCGACGGTCGCGATTTTATCCACCATTTTCAAAAAGTGGTGCGGGGCCAAGGCATCGCCGCCAAAACGGGTGGGCGTCGCAGACCGGAAGATGCGGGCCTTTTTCATCAACGCGATGATATCGCGCGGCACGTGACGCCGTTCTTCGAACTCGGCCCGCCGGTCGGAGATTGCATCTAGTAATTGCTTGAATTCTAAAGTTTCGGTAAGCTTGGAGAAATCGACGACCTCGTCAGTATGGTCAGTAATGCCGTTGAAATCATCATGTGCTGGCGTGTTCATAGCTGCATCCCCTTTGTTGATATAACTATAAGGGCTAAAACTATTTCATAAATCAAATTCATTATGGAGATAGTCCGAATGAATCTGATGTATGTGCGGCCCCCGTCGCATGGCCCCCGTTACCGGTTGCGCCGCGCGCGGGGCGTTCCACGTTGAGACACCACTTCGCGCCCATAAAACAGGATTGCTCATGGATCATAAATTCTTCGACTTTGCCGCGCTCAGCCCTGCGGATCGGTATGGCCTCATGGCAAATGCCGTGACCCCGCGCCCGATTGCTTTCGTCACCACGATGAGCGCTGACGGTATTGCGAATGCGGCGCCGTTTTCGTTTTTTGGCCTTCTCAGCCATGATCCCGCCACGTTGGCGATCGGGATTGAGGCGCGCGCTGACGGGACGCGCAAGGACACGGCGCGCAATCTTCTTGAAACGGGAATGTTCACAGTTCACATCGCGGATACAGCTTTGGCCGCGCAAATGGACGGGTGCGGGGCACCTTTACCCCCCGAAATCGACGAGCTGGCTGCGATGGGGTTGCAAACTTGCGCGGGGAAAACGGTCAACGTGCCACGCATTGTCTCCGCGCCTGTCGCAATGGAGTGTCGCCTCCATTCGACGATTGATCTGGGCCCTGCGCGCGATGTCATCTTGGGAACTATTGATGGGTTCTTCCTGCGGGAGGACGCTTTGACCGAGGCGGGGCGCGTCGATCAAGATATTCTGGATGCGGTGGGCCGTGTTGGCGGCGGGGCCTATTGCACAACGCGCGACCGCTTCCATGCGCCGCGCGGGTAGCGGCGCGGGCGTTTGATCCGCTCCCCGATAGTCCCCGCCTTTTCTCGTAGGGGGGGACCATATCGGGGAGCGGCCCAAGGGTTAGGCAATCAGCTCGGAAAGCGCTTGCAAGGTTCGCGCCACGCCTGCCTCCGTCGTGATGGGCCCCGGGGACATCCGCAGTGTCTGGCTGCGGCAATCCATGAAGATGTTTTGCGCACGCAGCTTGGCCACGACATCCGCAGCGGGTGTGGCGTCGGGCAGCGAGACCATCAAACTTCCGCCGCGCCGATCCGCGTCGCGCGGCGTCGCTAACGCCAGCCCCATCGCATCCAATCCCTCGCAAAGCTGCCCGCACAATCTTCGATTATGGGCAACGAACGTGGCATCATTCTGCCGCATCCGCCATTCCAGCGCAGGCAAGCTCGCAATCGCGGACAGCGTCGAGGGGGTGCCGTTGTCAAACCGCCGCGCATCGGGCGCAAAGGCGAATTTGTCCAAAGCCCATGAGAACGGATTGTCTTGCGAGAACCAGCCGCGAAGATCTGGTTCGCAGATTGGGATCAGCTTTTCATCGACATATAGAATGCCCGCGCCCGGTACGCCGCACAGCCATTTCAAGCTTGTCGAGATCACGAAATCAACCTGCGGTGCGCTGACATCATAGGGCAAGAGGCCCGCGCCTTGAGTGATATCGACGCCGATCAAACTTCCCATGGCGCGGCCATGGGCAACAAGGCGCGGCAAATCATTCTTGTGCGATGTCGTCGAGCTGATCCATGTCAGCAATGCCAGCGCGACGTTTTCATCCCATTCCGCGATGAGATCGTCTTCCTCCACCCAATGCGCGCCCTGCCGCAAAGGCACAGTTTGCAGCGCGAAACCGTAGCGATCCGCCAACCCGGACAGCAAGAAGTGAATCGAGGGGAAGCCATCCTCGGCGACCAGCACTTTTTTGCCGCGAAGCCTGTTATCGGGCAGCGACCCAATCAACGACATCATCGCGGCGGTTACGTTTTCGGCGGTGGTCAACGTGCCCTTGGGCGCCCGGATAAGCTCCGCCCATAAATCGATAAAGCGCTGTCGCTTTGGCAGGACATCCCCCCATTGCCCGTCATCGAAGGCCGACCAATTCTTGGAAAATGCCGTAAGCTCGCGCGCGAGATCGGCGTCTTTCTCAGGGTAATGGCCGATCGAATGATACAATAGATATGCGTCGCCAGAAGATGCTGACATAGGTGTCTCCGTAAATAGTGTGGGACGCTGACGCGTCAATTTTGGCGCGGCCTAGCGATAGCCGCGCTTGTAATGCTGTTCGAGCCAGCCCGTGAAACGCACCATCGGCCAAAGAAACGCGATGTAGATCAGGGCGGCGAGCAACAAGGGCGTGGGGTTCGCGAAAAGCGCCTGTGCGTCGGTCGCTTGTTTCAGCAAATCCCCCATCGTCACCACGGACGCCAGCGATGTGTCTTTCATGATCGACACAACATAGGAGGCCAGAGGTGGGATCATCATGCGAAACGCTTGCGGCAAAATCACCTTGCGCATCATCGTGAAGAACGAAAGGCCAAGCGCTTGGGAGGCTTCGAACTGGCCTTTGGGCACGGCCTCGATTCCGGCGCGCACCACCTCGGCCGTATAGGCCGCGAGCACAAGCGACAGCGCAATCGTGGCGGCAACGAAGGCCGAGAAGACGATCCCCGCAAACGGCAGGGCGTAATAGACAAGGATCAGCACCACCAGCACCGGAATCGCGCGCATCACATCGGTGAACATGATGGCCAAAAGCCGGAAAGGTTTGGGCCCGTAGAGCCGCACGAGGCAGATCAAAACGCCGAGAAGTCCGCCGAAGATCGTCGCCGCACTGCCCAAAAGCAGGGTGTTTACGAGCCCCCGCATCAAGATCGGGAACGATCGCCGCATGACGTCAAGGTTGAAGAAGATATCAAAAATTTCCATGTTACGTCCTGCTGTTCTCAGCGCGTCTGCGTCCGATGTGGGCGTGGGGCGGATCGGGACATCCGCCCCGGCTGTATCATTCCGCCGATGTCGGAACCGGAAGCGGTGTCACGGTCAGGCTGTCTGCTTCGGGGGCGACGCCGAACCATTTTTCAAAAATGGTCGCCATCGTGCCGTCGGTTTTCATCGCGGAAATCGCATCGTTGAACGGCATCAGGTTATCGGAGTCTTTCGGCATCATGATGGCAAATTTATCGCCCGTCGGAACCTCGATGGACACCTGCAGGCCGCTCATTTGCGGTTGGGTGAATGCGTAGCGCAGGCTGACGATGTCGTTGACGGCTGCATCGATCCGGCCATTGCGCAGATCGGTCAGCATGTTCGCCGTGCCGTCGTAGCTTGCGTAGGAGGCATAGCCCAATTCCGCCTCGCGCTCTTGCAGCCATCCCTCGGGGAAGGAGGTCGCGATCGAGCCAATCTTTTTACCGGCCAGATCATCAAGGGAGGCGATCTGTGCGCCGTCCTTCGTGCCAACGCCGAGCGCACCGGAGAAATACGGCTGGGTGAAGGATTGTGCCTCCAGACGCTCATCCGTGATTGTCAGCGATGAAATCACGGCATCCATCCGGCCCGATGCCGTGGCGACGAACAGCGCGCGAAAATCAAGGCCGCTGATCTCGGCCGTCTTATCAAGGCGCGCGGCGATTTCGTTGATGATATCGACTTCGAACCCCTCGAACTCACCGGCCTCGTTTTTGAATTCCCAAGGTGGGTTGGCCGGATAGGAGCCGATGTTCAGTGTTCCCTCCGCATGCGCGGCGAAACCAAGGAGGGCAGTCATCGCGGTTGCAGCGATGCCGGACATGACGCGTGTTTTGAGTGTCATAATGTACTTCCCGTCTGTTGGAATTGGGTGCGGCGCTTTTTCCAAGATGTGCCGCTTAGCCAAGTCGTAGCCTTGATTCGTATACTAATTCAAACATTTTCTTTATGCTTAAAATTTATTATTGTATGTTTTACTCGGAAATGCTTATTTTCAATGCAATCATCCGCATACGATAATGAGGGTCTCATGCCGCATATGCCGAAGCGCCACATGAAAGATGTGATCTACAACGAATACCTTGGCCGTATTCAGCGCGGCGAGTTGCAAGGCGACGACCGGCTTGTGGATACGGCGATTGCGGCGGAGTTTAATGTCTCGCGTATGCCGGTGCGTGATGCGCTTATGCGGCTCGCGCATGAGGGGTATCTGGCAAGCTCGACGCGCGGTTTCACTTTGCCAGAGCTGTCGCATCGCCAGATCCTTGATATCTTCGAAATTCGCCGCCTGTTAGAGCCCCGCGCCGCCGCCCTTGCGACCTATGCGCTCACCGATGAAGATCTGGCGACGATGGAGCAGGCCGTCGCCTTATCTGAGAGCACGATCGAGTCGGGGGATGTCGAGCTGTTGTTCAATGCATCCGAACAGCTGCGCCGCACCTGGATCATGGCGATTCCCAATCTCGAGCTGCGCGATACGATCCTGCGCTATATGGCGCAAATTCAGGCCGTTCGGCTTGCCACTCTCCGCGATTCCGCCTCGCATCACATTTTGGTCGCGTTCCACCGTCAAATGCTCACCGCGTTCCGCAGCCGCAAAGGCGCGGAGGCGGAGCTGCTTATTCTGCGCTTCGTCCTTGCGGGTGAGGATAGCTACCTGCGCGTTCGATCCGCACACTCCAACCCTTGAAGGACCTCGCATATGAAGGATCTCTCGCAAGAGGCCGCCGCAATCCAAATCGTTGGATTGCAAAAATGGTATGGCAATTTCCATGTCCTGCGCGGCATTGATCTGACCGTCAAGCAAGGCGAACGGATCGTCATCGCCGGCCCGTCCGGATCAGGAAAATCCACCCTCATCCGCTGCATCAACCGGTTGGAAACGCATCAGGAGGGGCAAATCATTGTCGACGGCATAGAGCTGACCGCGGATGTGAAAAACATCAGCAAGGTTCGCTCCGAAGTCGGCATGTGTTTCCAGCAATTCAACCTCTTTCCCCATATGAGCATTTTGGAGAACTGCATCCTTGCGCCCATGTCGGTCCGTGGCACATCGCGCCGCGAGGCAGAGGAGATCGCTCTGCATTTCTTGGAGAAAGTCCGGATTGCGGATCAGGCTACGAAATATCCCGATCAACTTTCGGGCGGGCAACAGCAACGCGTCGCGATTGCGCGATCGTTGTGCATGAAGCCGCGCGCGATGCTGTTTGACGAGCCGACATCGGCCCTTGACCCTGAAACGATCAAGGAGGTTCTCGATACGATGATTGCGCTTGCCGAGGATGGGATGACGATGATCTGCGTCACGCATGAGATGGGGTTCGCGCGGCAGGTCGCGGACCGTGTTATCTTCATGGATAAGGGGCTGATCGTCGAAGAAAACACGCCGGAAGCGTTCTTCGATGCCCCGCAACACGACCGGACCAAACTGTTTTTGAGCCAGATTTTCGGGCATTGAGGCCGCTTGCGAGCGGCCCCGCATTGAGCCGCCCGCGCTATTCCTTGGTAAGCTCGGGATGCAGATACTGCATCAGCCCTGCGCGGCAATCGTCCGGCCAGGGATGCGATTTGTGATCCTTCGTCGATGTCATCACGATTAACTGCTCAATCGTCCAGATCACATCTTCCCCGACTTTCACGACCGTGAACAAATCCAGCGATGATTTGCCGATTTTGCGCACATGCACGTTGAAATCCAGCATATCGCCATACATCGCAGGTTTCTTGAATTCGATCGTCATCTTGACGCTCGGCAGGCCGAGGTGACGTTCGAACATCAACTCTTTCCATGTCACGCCAAAGGAGGCGAACATCGCCTCATTCACATCAACCAGCATTGAGAGATAGGCTGGGTGATACGCGATACCAGTTAGATCGCAATCACCGAAGCGCATCGGTTTGGAGATTTTGAAGGGCATATCAAATTCCTTTTGCACAGGAGGCCATCCGTGGCCAGAGGGCCGGCGCGCCACAACGGGCGGGCGGTTACATAATTTATGTTTAAAATGGATCGGGTTGTCAAATGGCACATTTTCTGTGCGCGCCCTCCACAATACCGCGCCAATGCGCCCATTGCCCGTATGTCTTGCATTTTTTTGGGGAATATCGATGGCCATTCGTACAGTGAGGCATACATAGTCGCGCGTTTGCAGCGGGCATGGCGCGTGCGGGGATCTTCGGATGCGCAGTTGCGTGATTGGCGTTGACAGGGGTGGGAAGCCAAACTAACTTTATATTTAAAGTAATTAAGCGCGCGGACAGGTCCGCAGATCAATAAAGGATAGAGCAATGAAAGTAGCGATTCTCGGCGGCGGTCCAGCCGGCCTCTATTTTGCGATCTCGATGAAACTGCGCGATCCCTCGCATGATGTGACAGTGTATGAGCGCAACCGATTTGACGATACCTTTGGATGGGGCGTTGTGCTGTCGGATGAAACGATGTCGAATTTTGGCGACAATGATCCGATCAGCGAAAAGATGATCCGTGATAATTTCGCCTATTGGGATGATGTGAAAACCGTTCGTGGCGATGAGGCGATGACCTCTAGCGGTCATGGTTTTTGTGGGATTGGCCGCAAGAATCTTCTGCTTTTGTTGCAAGAACGCGCCCGCGCCTTGGGTGTCACGCTCGCGTTTGAAACCAATCTGAGTGATGAGAAAATCAAGGAGCTGAAGGATAGTCACGATCTCGTCGTCGCGGCGGACGGGTTGAATTCGGGGGCGCGGCGCCTGTTCGCGGATCACTTCCAGCCCGAGATCGACATGCGCCGCAACCATTTCGTTTGGCTCGGCACGCATCAGAAATTCGATGATGCCTTCACCTTCATCTTTGAAGAGACCGAGCACGGTTGGATCTGGGCGCACGCCTATCAATTTGATGACGATACCGCGACCTTCATCGTTGAATGTGGGCCGGAGACGTTCAAGGCCTTCGGCTTTGATAAGCTGGATCAAAAGGCAAGTATCGCCTTGTGCGAAAAAATCTTCGCAAAACACCTCGGCGGTCATCCGTTGATGACCAATGCAAACCACATTCGTGGATCGGCATGGATCCAATTCCCGCGGGTGACTTGTGAAAACTGGTATCATGACAACATCGTTTTGCTGGGGGATTCATCGGCAACCGCGCATTTCTCGATCGGATCGGGCACCAAGTTGGGGATGGAAAGCGCGATCGCGTTGGCGGATCAGTTGAACACCGGAAAGGCCCTGCAAGATGCGCTGCAAACCTATCAAGAGGAGCGTAAATTGCAGGTGCTTCGTGTTACCTCCGCCGCGCGCAACTCGACCGAATGGTTTGAAGAAGTGGAGCGCTATCTCACGCTTGATCTCACGCAATTCACCTATTCCTTGCTGACCCGTTCACAGCGGATCAGCCACGAAAACCTGCGCTTGCGCGATCCCGAATGGTTGGGCGCGGCGGAGGCTTGGTTCCAAAAACAAGCCGGCAAAACCTCCACCCGCAGCCCGATGTTCGCGCCCTTCACGCTGCGCGATATGACGTTGGAAAACCGTGTCGTCGTCTCGCCAATGGCGCAATATAAGGCGCAAGACGGGATGCCGACGGATTGGCATTTCGTGCATTATGCCGAGCGCGCGAAGGGAGGCGCGGGGCTGGTGTTTACCGAGATGCTTTGCGTTTCCAAGCAAGGCCGGATCACACCGGGTTGCCCCTGCATCACACCCGCGCAGGTGCCCGCATGGCGGCGTCTGGCGGAATTTGTGCACGGAGAAACAAAGGCGAAGCTGTGCGCGCAAATTGGGCATGCGGGGCGAAAAGGCTCCACGCGGCTGGCGTGGGAGGGCATTGATAAGCCTTTGAAAGAGGGTAATTGGGATCTACTCTCGGCCTCCGCAATTCCGTTGATGGAGGGGAATGTGACGCCCAAAGCGATGGACCGTGCCGATATGGATTTGGTGAAATCCCAATTTGTGGATGCCGTGACATCCGCGCAGGAGGCGGGCTTCGACATGATTGAGATGCACGCCGCGCACGGGTATCTTTTGGCCTCGTTCATCTCGCCGGTGACAAACACCCGCAGCGATGACTACGGCGGATCGTTGGAAAATCGTATGCGCTTCCCGTTGGAAATTTTCCACGCGATGCGGGCGGCATGGCCCGATAGCAAGCCGATGTCTGTTCGGATTTCGGCGCATGACTGGATGGGCGATGCGGGCGTAACCCCGCAGGAGGCAGTCGATATCGCGCAAATGTTCAAGGACGCAGGCGCCGATGCGATCAATGTCTCGTCGGGGCAAACCGATAAGGCCGAGCAACCGGTCTACGGCCGGATGTTCCAAGTTCCCTTCTCGGACCGTGTGCGCAACGAGATCGGCGCGCCGACCTTGGTCGCAGGCAATATTTACGAGCCAGATCATGTGAATTCCATCTTGATGGCGGGGCGCGCTGATTTGGTGCTGCTCGCGCGGCCCCACCTGACGGACCCGTATTGGACGCTGCATGCGGCGGTGGAGTTGGGGGATACCGAACAGGAATGGCCAGCGCCCTATGAGGGCGGTCGCCGCCAAGCCAACCAATTGGCCGAACGCGCGAAGGCGATGGCCACATGAGCGGGGGCGCCGTGATAGGCCCGCTCAGCGGGAAATCGGCCTTCGTCACCGGCGGCGGATCGGGCGTCGGCGCGGTGATTGCCTTGCATCTTGCGCAGGCGGGCGCGCAGGTGACGATTTGCGGTCGCCGTTTGGGGCCATTGCAAGATGTGGCGGCGGAGCATCGCGCGATCGGCTGCGTTCAGGCCGATATCACCGATGAAGCCGCAATCAGCACGGCGATCGCAAATGCGGCGCCCGATATTGTCATCGCAAATGCGGGCGCATCGGAAAGCGCGCCTTTCGTCAAAACCGAATTGGATGCGTTCGACCGGATGATGTCGGTGAATCTCACCGGCACGTTCCTCACCTTGCGCGAAGGGGCGCGGGCGATGCAGAAAAAGCCGTGGGGGCGGTTGATTGCGATTGCCTCAACGGCGGGTATCAAAGGCTATCCCTATGTCGCGCCCTATGCGGCCGCGAAGCACGGCGTGATCGGGATGGTAAAATCCGTCGCGCTGGAATTGGCGCGCAAAGGGATCACCGCGAACGCGATTTGCCCGAGCTTTCTTGATACCGAGATGACGGAACGTTCCATCGCCAATATCGTCGAGAAAACCGGCCGTTCTGAGGACGAGGCGCGGGCGTCACTGGTCGCAAGCATCCCGGTGCGGCGCCTTGTGCCGCCCGAAGACGTCGCGCAGGCGGTGCTTTGGCTGTGTGGCACGGGATCGGACATGATCACCGGCCAAGCAATCTCGGTCTCGGGGGGCGAGGTGTGACGCAGGTTTTTAAATTGGTCCGGCCGGTTGAATTCAACCACTGTGATCCGGCGGGCATCGTGTTTTATCCGCGCTATTTCGAGATGATTTCCGCCGTGACCGAACGATTTTTGGCGGATGATGTCGGCTATGGCTGGGCCGAAATGATGCGCGAACATCGCCACGGGACGCCGCTTGGCGAAATTTCCGCGCGTTTTCATGCGCCGTCACGATTGGCCGATGTTCTGGAATTTTCGCTGACGATTGATCAGCTTGGCCGGTCCTCCGCGAAGCTTTTGATCGAATGTTACTGCGGCCGCGAACATCGATTTTCATGCATTGCAACGGTCGTCTATATCAACCTCGATACCGGCAAAGCTGCCCCCTGGCCCGATGCGCCGCGTGCCAAAATGCAAACCTATCTTGCGGCGGCCTCCGCGCATTCCTCCTAAAATACTGAGAAGAAAGCTTTATTATGACCGCTCTCTCCCCGCATACCTTCTTGCAGCCCGATGGTTGGGCGCCAGCGAAGGGTTATTCCAACGGCATCCTCACCGAGGGCCGCTTCGTGTTCACAGGCGGCCTCGTCGGTTGGAACGCAGAGCAAAAATGGGAACATTCCGACATGGTCGGACAGTTCCGTCAGACGCTCGAAAACATCGTCGCTGTGCTGAACGAGGCGGGCGCGCGGCCCGAGCATCTCACGCGGTTGACGTGGTACATCACCGATAAACGCGAATATCTTGATAATTTGCGCGGTTTCGGGGCGGCTTACCGTGATGTGATCGGTCGGCATTTCCCGACTATGGCGGTTGTTCAGGTCGTTGCGTTGATGGAGGACGAAGCCAAAATCGAAATCGAGGCAACAGCCGTCATCCCCCATGCCGGATAATCCCAAGCCGCGCCCCCAAACACCCCCCGTTCTCATCACGGCCTCGCCCTTTGACGCGGTGACCCCGCGCGGCGCGGTGACGGGCGCGTGGCTGATGGGCCAAATCGATATTGCGGCGGGGCTTGCCGGTCGACGTGTTTCAGGCGGTGACGCTTTGATCCTTGCGATCAAAGAGATGACATTTCATGCCCCGCTGGCGGCAGGACTCGAATTCGTGATCCATGCTGAATTGACGCGCCGCGGGGGAAGTTCCTTTAACCTGTTTCTTTCCGCTTGGGCCGAACCTGAGGCCGCTTGCACACGTATCTTGAGCGCGGATGTGCTACTTGTCGCCGTTGATCCGCAGGGAAAGCCGCGAAAACTGCCATAATTCGCGTAAAATCAACAAATCCAGGACTGTCCGGTGCCAGTCAAGCAGACGCAGACGCTGCGTGTTTAGGCTTTACCGCCGCCTGTAAATATTGATACTTGAAGCAGTTAACCTGTTTGACTGGATTCCTTGATCATGACGACGCCCGCGCCCCATCTCATCGAAGACAAGCACCTCGCGCGCCAGCGTCTGCGCCTTTGGCTGCAAATGCTAAAAGCGGTGCGCTATGTCGAGGGGTCCCTGCGCGAGAAATTGCGTTCGGGGTATGATACCACCCTGCCCCGTTTTGATGTTTTGGCCGCGCTCCATGCCGAGCCCAAAGGCATGAAGATGAGCGAATTGTCCCAGCATCTGGTTGTGTCAAATGGCAATGTGACGGGTGTTGTGGATCGGCTGGTGTCCGAAGGGCTCGTCGCGCGCGAAAATCTGGAAACAGATCGCCGCGCTTTTTTGGTGCAGATCACCGATAAGGGCCGTGATCTGATGACAACGATGACCGATGAGCATTTGGCTTGGATCGACGAAATGTTTGCCGAAGTCTCCGAACAAGATGCCGCGCGAGGTATCTCGATCATGCTTGATATTCGCCACAAGAATTAACCCCCCCCCACACCGACGCGACGCAGTGGGTGGAAGGGGCGGATGATTAAAGCAATCCGGTTTCTTTCGCGACACGCCGATACCCGGCGCCTGCGGTGAAGCCGCCGTCGATCACAAAATCCTCGCCGGTGATAAATCCGGATCCGTCCGAGGCGAGGAACAAAACAAGCTGCGCAACCTCATCGGCCTCGCCCGAACGGCCCATCGGTGTCATCCCGATCATCGGCGCGAGATGTGGTGATCCGCGATTGAGATCTGTCACGATCAATCCCGGACAGATCGCATTGACCCGCACATTGTCTTGCGCGAATTCCATCGCGGCCGTGCGTGTAAGGCCCCGCAGAGCCCATTTCGAGGAGGTGTAGGCCGGATCGTAATGACCGGAAAACGCACTGTTGGACGAGATGTTCACGATGCTGCCGCCGCCCGTTTCCGCGATCATTGGTGCGGCCAGTTTGATGCCGATGAACGCGCCGGTGGCGTTCACATCCATCACCTTGCGCCACTCCTCGACGGACATGTCGCGAATGATCTTGCGATTGATGATGCCGGCATTATTGACGAGGATATCAAGGCGGCCAGTCCAGTCGCGCACCGCGTCGAGGGCAGCTTGCCATGCCGCCTCGCAGGTGACGTCCAATGCGCGGAACCGCACATCCAGCCCCTGCCCCGTCAGCCGCGCCGCCAATGCGATGCCGTCATCTTCCAGCACATCGCACAGCAAAACTGAAGCGCCAGCCGTCGCCAGCATCTCCGCCTCAATCGCGCCTTGGCCGCGCGCCGCCCCCGTTACAATCGCCGTCTTACCGCTTAAATCGGTGAGCGCCCGCGCCGCTTTCGTAAAATCAGTCATGCTTGCACCATGCGTTGACGCTGTTCGCCCAAGCCCGTCGCGCCCAATGTGACCACCTGGCCCGCGCGCAAGAAAGTCGGGGGCTTCATGCCCAGACCAACGCCCGGCGGCGTGCCTGTCGCGATAATATCGCCCGCGTCCAACGTCATGAACTGCGAAATGTAGTGCACCAAATGCGCCACGCCGAAAATCATCGTGCGCGTGTTGCCGGTCTGTCGGCGTTCGCCATCCACATCGAGCCACAGATCGAGGTTTTGCACATCGGCAATCTCGTCTTTCGTGACCATCCACGGGCCGACGGGGCCGAACGTGTCGTGGCTTTTGCCCTTCGTCCATTGGCCGCCACGCTCCGATTGAAAGCGCCGCTCGGAGACGTCATTCACCAGCGCATAGCCCGCGACATAATCGAGCGCATCCGCCTCGCTGACATATTTCGCACGCGATCCGATAACGATGCCTAGCTCTACCTCCCAATCGGTGCGATCCGATCCGCGCGGAATTTCGACCTCATCATTGGGCCCACAAATTGCCGAGCTGGCCTTGGCAAACAGCACGGGCTCGGCGGGGGGTTCTTTGCCGGTTTCACGGGCGTGATCCGCATAGTTCAGACCGACGCAGATGAATTTCCCCGGCCGCGCAATCGCCGAACCGATGCGCGGCGTGCCCGAGATGCGCGGTAGCGTGGTGGGATCAAGCGCTGCAAGCTTCGCGAGGCTTTCGGGCGACAGGCTCGCGCCGTTGATATCGGGAATAAGCGCCGAGACATCTCTCAGATTGCCGTCATGATCGAGCATCGCGGGGCGCTCCGCACCGTGCGGGCCGTAACGAAGTAGCTTCATAGAATGTCCTCTCCGTTACGCGCGACGATAGCCGACGAGGGTCTCGTCGGGCACATCGGGAAGGTTGGTCACGAGATTGTCGGGCGTACGGCAGGTCAGCCAGACCAGCTCCTCCGTCGTGCTCATATTCACCTCGACATGCGGCATGAAGGGCGGCACGAAGACGAAATCGCCCTCATACATATCGAGGAACTCTTGGTAATTTTCGCCAAAATAGATCCTGCCATGGCCTTTGAGAACATAGCCCCCCGTCTCACATTCATCGTGATGATGCGGCGGCGAGCGGTGGCCCGGCTCGTTGCTGACCCGCCCGAACCAGATCTTGGTCGCGGGGGTGTGTTGCGGGCTGACGCCGGATTTGCGGACACATTCACCCGATTGGGTCGTGCCATCATCAAGCTCGTTGGAGCGGGTGACAACGGGGACGATTTTATCTGTCATGCTCGTTTCCTCCTCAATGGACTGTGTTTGGCGTGTGCGCGGGGCACCGGTTCGCGCCGCGCGCCGTTACCGCATAGTTGCATATGATACTTTAAGCTTCAATAAATTCTTTGCGCGAGATCGCTTCCGTCACGCGCGCGCGCCCCCATCGCGCGCCGCGATCTGTGCCAAAAGCGCAATGGCAATGCAGGAGCGCGGTGGAAATATTGATCCGGCGACTCACAATTTTAAGGCAGGTGAGTCTTTGAGTTTCACGGCGAAACCCCGCGTAAGGTCCATATTTCGCGTATTATTTGTGCGTGGTGCCAAAAGACCAGCATCGTCAAACCGATCCTCTGCAATACCGGGAAAGGCCTCTGAACGACAGATAATGCAACGTTTTTAGGCCGTTCCGCGCCGCCAAACATCGCCCCAATGCGCGACGGGGCAATCTACCTCAGCGGTATTCTTGCGCCAAAATAAACTTTGGACTTGAAGAAATAAAATATATGCATTTGCATAGCTCCTAATAAGAACACGAAAACGAACACCACTGGGAGCCTCAAATGACCACCAAAGACACCCTCGCAAATGTCGCATCCGGCCTGCTCGACGGCTCGATCAAAGTTGTCGATTGCACCGCACCTCTCGGACCTGACACACCCCTTTTGAAACTGCCGCCGGACTTGGCCGACGACACGCCGAAAGTCGAAATTCACAAGATTTCCGCCTACGGTGATCGCGGCCCGTGGTGGGCGTGGAACTGGCTCAAACTCGGCGAGCATTCGGGCACCCATTATGACGCGCCGCATCATTGGATCACCGGCAAAGATTACGCCGATGGATCGGTGGATACGATTGATCCTCAGAAATTCGTCGCGCCTGCCAATGTCATCGATTGCTCGAAAGAAGCTGCGGCGGATTCCGATTTCTTGCTGACGGTTGAGCATTTGAAAGCATGGGAGGCCGAGCACGGCGAGATCAACGAGGGCGAATGGGTTTTGATGCGCACCGATTGGGATCAGTTCAACGACGATGAGGGCAAATATCTCAACGCCGACGAAACCGGTCCGCACACTCCCGGGCCATCTGCGGAAGCCATCGTGTATTTGATGGAGGAGAAAAAGGCGCTCGGTTGGGGCACGCAATGTATCGGCACGGATGCAGGTGCGGCGGCGGGGTTCGAAATCCCGTTTCCGGCGCATAATTTGCTCCACAAACACAATCGCTACGGGCTCGCATCGCTGACCAATCTGGATCAGCTGCCGCCTAAGGGGGCGATCCTCGTCACCGCGCCGCTCAAGATTGTCAAAGGCACCGGCTCCCCGATCCGGGCGCTCGCTTTGATCCCCGCCTGACCGAGGAGCGCGCCATGACATCCACCGATATCGCCATCATTGGCAGCGGCATCAACGCCCTTGTCGCGGGCGCAATGCTTGCGAAATCGGGCAAGCGGGTCGTTGTTTTTGAGCGGGAGCCGGTTGCGGGGGGGTGTATGCGCTCGGAGCATTTGGCCGAGGGGGTCACGTATGATCCCCTCGCCACAACCTTTGTCCTTTGGGTGACGGGCGCGGCGCATGCGGCGCTTGGCGCGGATCTCGCGCGTCATGGCGTCGAGTTTTGTGCAACCGATACACCCACGGGCGTTGTTTTGCCCGATGGGCGGGCGTTGGTCTATAAAACGGACCGCGCGGCGAATACGGCTGCGTTCAATGCCGCAAGTGCTGGCGATGGGACACAGCTTGCCGCCGATCTCGATGCGTTTGGCGGCGATGCAGAGCTTATCTTCGGGCTGATGGGGGGCGATCCTTGGTCCAAATCTACGGCGAAAGTGTTGGCGAAAGAGGGTTGGCGTCGCAAACCGCGCGGCTTGGCCGCGACGATGGGCGGCGCGTTGCAATCCATGCGCGGTTGGCTGGAAACCTCCTTTGACAGTGACCTGACCCGCGCCCTTTGGGCGCCGTGGTGTCTGCACGCGGGCCTTGGGCCGGAGGCCGCCTTTTCGGGCCAAATGGGCCAGATCATCGGCTTCGCTTTGGAGGCCGCAGGCGCGCCGATCGTCAAAGGCGGCAGCGCAAATTTCGTGCGGGGTCTGGTCGCGATCATCGAAGATCATGGCGGCGCGGTGCGCACCTCCTCCGAGGTGGTCGAGATCACTGTCTCCGCGGGCAAGGCTACCGGCCTGCGCTTGGGCAGTGGTGAGGAGATCTATGCGAGTAAACTGCTCGCATCTGTCACGCCCGATCAGCTTTACAACCGCCTTGCGCCAACGCCGGCGAAATCGGACGACTTGCGTAAGTATCAATACGGCAAGGGAAATTTCCAGCTTCACTACCTGCTCAACGGTCCTGTGAGGTGGAAGACCGCAGGCTTGGAAACGGTTCAGCTGTTGCACCTCACGCCGGGGCTCGATGGTGTGTCGAAGGCGGGAAACGAGGCGGAGCGCGGGATGTTGCCCGATGTTCCCACGATCTGCGTTGGGCAACCCTGCGCGGCGGACCCGTCGCGCGCGCCGGACGGGCAATCGGTGCTTTGGCTGCAAATGCCCGAGGCGCCGCGCCACATCAAAGGGGATGCGCGGGGCGAGATCGAGGCGCCAGCGGATGGCCGTTGGACTGAGGCGCTGCGCGAAGCTTACGCCGACCGGATCGAGGCCATTTTGGCGACCCACATAGAGCAGTTCGCGGACAGCATCGTCACGCGCCGCGCAATTTCGCCTGCGGATTTGGAAGGCTATAATATGAATCTCGTCGGCGGCGATCCCTACGGTGGCGCGTGCTCCTTAAACCAGTTTTTCCTTTGGCGGCCCTTTGCCGACACCGTTCGCCACGGCACGGGTATTGAAAACCTCTATCACATCGGCGCATCGACGCACCCAGGGCCGGGCCTTTCGGGCGGATCGGGGTATCTCACGGCAAAGGAACTCGGCGCATGATCGACCGCGCTGAAGAGCTTGAGGCATTCGCGCCTTATCTGATGAACCGGATCATGGCGCGGTATAACAAGGGCGTCGAAGCCGGCCTGAAGGAGGCGGGCGTATCGGTGGCCCAAATGCGCGCGCTCGTGGTTTTAACCGAAAGCGGCCCGTGCACCATCAACGAATTATCTGTGCTCACCGTCATCAAGCAATCGACCCTATCGCGCACGTTAGACACTATGGAAGCCGCAGGCTTGGTGGTGCGCGAGGCCCGCGACGGCGATAGCCGCGTGCGTCTGATCCGGCTGACTGACGCGGGGCATAGCGCATATCTGGCCGCGTGGCCGACGATGCTGGGGATGCGCGATACCATGCTCTCGGCGCTCGACCCTGACGAGCAAGCCGTCCTGACACAGATGTTGTTGCGGATTTTTTACGACATTCGTCATCACGATTTCTGACCCCAAGCCCACTTAACGCAGGCCCGCTTGGCGTCAGTTTGCGACACTTTAGAATGAGGAAAATCCCATGGCTGAGAGATCATTCGCCAAAGAAGTCCAAAAACTCAAGCAAGGGGCGGGTGAGACATTCACTGGCGAGGGGATTTTGGCGATCACCAAGGCGCTGTTGGAAAACGGCGTCGGATATGTCGGGGGGTATCAAGGCTCGCCCATTTCGCATTTGATGGATGTTTTGTCGGATGCGCAGGAGATTTTGGGCGATCTCGGCGTCCATTTCGAGGCCTCTGCCTCGGAGGCCACGGCAACCGCGATGCTGGCCGCGTCGGTGCATTATCCCATTCGCGGGGCGGTCACGTATAAATCGGTGGTGGGCACCAATGTGGCCTCCGATGCCTTGTCCAATCTGGCTTCCGGGGGGGTCACGGGCGGCGCGCTGATCATCGTTGGCGAAGATTACGGCGAAGGCTCATCGATCATGCAAGAGCGCACCTATGCTTTTGCGATGAAGTCGCAGGTCTGGATGCTCGACCCGCGCCCGAACCTGCCCGCAATTGTGAAAGCGGTGGGGGATGGTTTCGCCCTGTCAGAAGTGTCTAACACGCCTGTTATGCTGCAAGTTGGTATCCGGTCGTGCCATGTGCACGGCAGTTTCGACGCCTGTGATAACAAGCGCCCGCCGATGACGGTTTCCGACGCGCTGGAAACCCCTGCGCGCAAGCTCGACCGGATCGTATTGCCCCCCGCGACCTATCTTCATGAGCAAGAAAAGCTGACCAAACGCCTGCCTGCCGCGCAGAATTATATCATCGAGCATGGCCTGAACGAGCGGATGGGCACGCAGAGCGACAAGATCGGGCTGATCATCCAAGGCGGCACGTATAATACCGTGATCCGCGCGTTGAATCGGCTCGGGCTTGCCGATCTTTACGGGGATACGGAACTCGACATCCTCACCCTCAACTGCATCTACCCGCTGGTCGATCGCCAAATTCTGGATTTCTGCGCGGGCAAACAGGCCGTGCTGATCGTCGAGGAAGGCCACCCCAACTACATCGAACAACAAATCGCGCATATGCTCTATAAATCCGGCGCGACGGTGAAGCTGGAGGGGAAAGGCAAACTGCCCATGGGCGGCGAATATACGGGCCAGGTGATGGTCGATGGGATCGGCGCATTCTTATCCGAACATGCGCCCGATATGTTGCCCGTCACCAAAATTGCGCAGAATGAAGCACCTTTGGCGATCCCGGATTTGTCGAAATCGCTACCGGCTCGCCCGCCCGGATTTTGCACCGGCTGCCCCGAGCGCCCGATTTTTGCGGCGACGAAACTGGTCGAGGAGGAACTGGGCGAGCATCACATTTCCTCCGACATCGGATGCCATTTGTTCTCGATCATGCCGCCGTTTGATTTGGGGGCAACGACGATGGGCTACGGGCTTGGCCCCGCCTCCGCCGCCGCGTTTCACAACGAGAATAAAAGGGGGCGACGCTCGATCTCATTCGTGGGGGATGGCGGGTTCTGGCACAACGGCCTGACCTCCTCGATCGGCAATGCGGTATTCAATAAATCCGATAACGTCATCATAATCGTCGATAATTTCTACTCGGCGGCGACTGGCGGACAAGACAACCTGTCCTCGCGGGCGACCAACAAAAGCAAACAAACCAAAAATTCGATTGTCGATGCCTGTAAAGGCATGGGCGTCACATGGATCCGTCAAATCGACCGCACCTACGACGTCACCAAAATGCGCGATACGTTGAAAGAGGCGCTGACCACCGAGGCGGAGGGCCCCAAAGTCATCGTCGCGTCATCGGAATGCATGCTCAACAAACAGCGCCGTGAAAAGCCGATGCTGGCGAAAGCGGCGAAGGACGGGGCGCGGGTTGTGCGACCACGGTTTGGCGTGGATGAGGATATTTGCACGGGCGATCACGCGTGTATGCGCCTCTCGGGCTGTCCTTCGTTGTCGGTGAAAGATACGGGCGATCCGCTGCGCGATGATCCGGTGGCCGCGATTGATCAAAGCTGCGTCGGGTGCGGAAACTGTGGAGAGGTGGCCGATGCGGCTGTGCTGTGCCCATCGTTTTTCCAAGCTGAAATCGTGTCTAACCCAAGCAATTCCGAGAAACGCCGCGCATCGCGTAGCGCAAAACTTATCTCTTGGCTGCAAAGCCGCCGCGACGCCAAACGCGTAGCTTTTGCCTGAGGATCGCCCAATGACCATTCAATCCAATCCGATCATCGCCCGCCGGTCCCCCGGCCCTGACGGAGAGAAAATCATCACGCTTGCGGCGCTTGCGGTGGGCGGCCAAGGCGGCGGCGTTCTGACCAATTGGATCGTCGCTGTGGCCGAAGCCAACGGCTACCGCGCGCAATCTACCTCGGTTGCGGGGGTCGCGCAGCGGACCGGTGCGACGATTTATTATGTCGAGATGTGCCGCGATACGGGCCGTGCGCCGGTGTTTTCGTTGTCTCCGTCGATTGGCGATGTCGATATTCTCGTCGCCTCGGAATTGATGGAAGGCGGGCGCGCGATCATGCGGGGGTTTGTCACGCCGGGGCGCACGACGCTGATCACATCCACGCATCGTATCGCCGCGATTTCTGAGAAAATCGCCCCCGGGGATGGCCGTGCCGAGGAGGCGGATGTCATCGCCGCGATGGGGATCGCCGCCGACCAAGTCGTGGCGTTTGATATGGAAACTGTTGCGAAAAACGCGGGGTCGGTGATTTCGTCATCTTTGCTTGGCGCGCTTGCGGGGTCGGGCGCCCTGCCCTTCCCGCGCGAGAGCTATGAGGACATCATCCGCAAATCGGGGCGCGGCGTTGAGGCGAGCCTGCGCGCGTTTAATGACGCGTATGACATTGCCGATGGGACCAAACCGGCCCCCGCCGCCCCGAGCGCGCCTGCGCCAGTGATGCGCGTTTTGCATGTCCCCGACGCGCTCAAGCCGAAATGGGCCAAGCTGGAGGCGCGCGTTGCCGCCCTGCCGTCCGCCGCGCAGGATATGACTGCGCTGGGGTTGAAAAAGGTCGTGGATTATCAAGACGTCGATTACGGCTCTGACTATCTGGATATGGTCGAGACGCTCGCCGCGATGGATTGCGATCCTTATGCGTTGACGATCAGTGGCGCAAAATACTGCGCGCGGGCGCTGTGTTACGATGATTTGCTGCGCGTTGCGGATATTAAAACCCGCGCCACGCGACTTCAGCGGGTTCGCGACGAGGTCATCGTGAAGGATGGCCAAGTTCTGATGTTGACGGAATATTTCCATCCTAGATTTGAAGAATTCACCACCACCTTGCCCCGCGCAATTGGTCAACGGGTGCAAAAAAGCGATCGGCTGAAGGCGTTTTACACCAAGCATTTTGACAAGGGTCGGCGTATTCGCACCGATAGCCTGCGCGGCTTTTTGATGTTGTGGGCGGTGTCGTCCTTGCGTCCGATCCGCCGCAAGCTCCTGCGCCACGATCAAGAAATGGCCCATGTCGACGCATGGTTTACGACCGTCCTCGCGGAGGCAAAATCCGATCCGGCGCTCGCGGCGGAGTTGCTTGCGAATTACCGATTGATCAAAGGCTATTCGGATACCCATTCGCGCGGCCTGTCGAAATTCGCGCGGGTGATGGGGGCGCTTGATCTGCTCAAGGGGCGGTCAGATGCCGCGGATTGGATGCGCCGATTGCGGACAGCCGCATTGGATGATGTCGAGGGCAAATCGCTCACCGGCGCGCTCGCGACGATCCAGAGCTTCGCGGGGAAATAAGATGAGCCAGCCCATTGTTATCATCGGCGCCGGAATTAACGGGCTTGTTGCGGCCGCTGATCTTGCCGCGCGGGGGAAGAAGGTTCGGGTATTGGAGCGAGGGCCACGCGCAGGCGGGGCCGTGCGGACCGAGGAATTGACCTTGCCGGGCTATCGGCATGACGTTGCGGCGATGAACCTGTCTATGTTCGCAGGCTCCGCGTTTATGGCCAAGCATGGTGCGGAGATGGCAAAGCACGGGATGGAATTCGTGCCGATCAGCCGTCCTTTTGCGCAAGCTTTGGAACCGGGCGACTATCTCGGCGTGAGCACGGATGTGGAGGAGACACTCGCAACGTTCCGATCAGACGCCGACAAACAGGTTTGGCGGGATTTGATGACCGATTTCCCAACCCGTGCCGCAGTGGTCGGCGGGTTGCTAGGCACGCCGATGCGCCCTTGGCCTTTGGCAAAATTCCTGTGGCGGACATGGTGCGCGCTTGGCATCGGCGCCACTCTCGATATCGCGCGCTTTTTGATCCGGTCGCCGCGTGCATGGCTGGATGAGACGTTCGAGGACCCACGTTTGCGCGCCGCACTGTCCACTTGGGGTCTGCATCTGGATTTCGCGCCCGATATCGCGGGCGGGGCCATCTTCCCCTATCTGGAAGCGATGGGCGCTCAGGCGATGGGGATGGTCATCGGCAAGGGTGGGGCGGATGCGGCGGTGACCGCCCTGATCGCGATGATAGAATCGCATGGCGGCACGGTGGAATGCAATTGCGAGGTGACGCAGATCTTGCATCGAGACAGGTCTGTCACCGGAGTGATTGTGAACGGCCAGATAGTTGAAGCATCAAATATTCTTGCGTGCCTTGCGCCCAAGCATCTGTTGCGGTTGATTGGCAAAACCGACGCGCCGCGCTTTGATAAGGGGCTGGAGGGCTTCCGCCATGCGCCCGGCACGATGATGATTCATCTTGCGTTGAACGCGCCGGTTCCGTGGATGGCGGGCGATCTTGGCCGCTTCGCCTATGTTCATATCGGACGATCGATCAACACAGGCGCCCGCGCCTATGCGCAAGCGGTGGCAGGCTTGCTGCCCGAAACGCCGTTATTGGTTGTGGGCCAGCCGACCTTGTTCGACCCGACCCGCGCACCCGAAGGGCATCATACACTTTGGGTGCAGGTGCGCGTTGTTCCGGCGGAGATTGTCGGGGATGCGAAGGGAGTTATCACCAGCAAAGATTGGGAAATTGTAAAAGAGCTGATGGCCGATCGCGCTTTGGATTTGATCGCGGAACATGCGCCGGACCTTCGCCAGCATATCGTTTCGCGCACGGTTGTCTCGCCGCGCGATCTCGAGGCGGGGAATCCGAATCTCGTCGGGGGCGATCAACTTTGCGGCTCCCATCATTTGGATCAGAACTTCTTCTTCCGCCCGCTGCGTGGATATGCGGATGGCAGCACGCCGATTGCGGGGCTGTCACTGATCGGCGCGGCATGTTGGCCTGGCGCTGGCACAGGCGCGGCATCGGGCTTTTTCGCAGCACAGCGCGTGAAATAGCCCGTTTGGACGCGCGCGCGATTAAAACTGCTCTGCCGCTGTCGATTTTACTTTAAATATAAATGAAAGTTGAGCAGACTAAGGAAAGAAATAGAGCTTAAAAAAGCCGTTCCTTTCCAACAGGAGTTCAACACATGACAGTAAAAATCGACGTTTCACGGCGCGGCTTCATGGGGGGATCAGTGGCGCTAGGCGCGTTAATCGCCTCAGGTATGCCCCTGTCCGCCCAAGGGACGGAGAGCCTGACGATTGCGTATAACCTTCCGGTGCAAAGCTGGGATCCGACCACCGGCCCCGCGGCGGTGAACCCTGCGTTGCAATCGATCTACCTCGCCGTTTTTGATCGCTATATCGCGCAGGCGCCCGATCTGACGTTTGCGCCCGGCCTGCTGACCGAATGGGGGTTCAACGACGATCAAACCAAGATCACGATGACCGTCCGCGAGGGCGTGACATGGCATAACGGCGATCCGTTTACACCGGAAGATGTGGTCTGGTCTTTGACGCGCGCCGCCGCCCCGGACACCGGAAATCCGATGCAATTCGTCTGGTCGAAGATCGGGAATTTCACAGTGGACGGCGCGGTTATCACCGCCGATGTGCTTGATTTTGAACCGGCCTTGTTCAAATGGATGGCGTTCTTGACGGCTTTTGTCTTGCCGAAAAACTACTATGAAAGTGTTGGGGCTGAAGGGTTCGAAAAAGCGCCGATTGGCACTGGCCCTTACATGGTCGATGCGTTTGAGCAGGGCAGCTACGTGCGCCTCAAAGCGTTCCCCGAATATTGGGGCGATGCGCCGGCATTCGATAGCGTCACCATCAAGTTCTCGACCGATGCTGCGTCTCGCGTGGCGGAAGTGGAATCGGGGAATGCCGATGTCACGACCAATATTCCCTATGAGGAATATGACCGGCTCATCGCCTTGGATGGCCTATCGGGCGCGGCGATACCTGTGACCGATATCGGGATGATTTTCCTCAATGATATTGATGCGATGCTGGATAAAAACGTCCGTCTTGCGGCGCATCATGCGATCGATAAACAACTGATTATTGATCGCCTTTTGCGCGGATATGGCGTGGCGCTCTCGACCCTCGAAGTGCCCGGATATGCCGCCTATGACGAGAGCATTACGGTCGATTATGATCCTGAGAAATCGAAAGAATTATTGGCAGCATCGGGCTTTTCGACCGACAATCCTGTGAAATTCACGATCCAGACCACGCGCGGGTTTAAGCCCAAAGATTACGAGATGATTCAGGCGATTGTCGGAATGTGGCGCAAGGTCGGGATTGAGGCGGAGATTGAAGTTTACGAGATCGCGAAGCATTACGAACTGCGCGCCACCGATCAACTCGCGCCTGCTGCGTTCTACAATTGGGGCAACTCGATTGGTGATCCGTCGACCTCCACCGGCTTTGCGATGTTCGGGCCATCGCCGCATGCGGTGTGGGATAGCCCCGATTTGGTTGAGAAAATCGGGCCGCTTTTCGTTGAAGCGGATGAAGAAAAGCGTCTGCAAGGCTATCGGGACGTGTCTCGTTACATCGCTGAGGAGGGATATGTGATCCCTATTTTGCAATATGTGATGCCGATCGTGTTCAACGCGGCGCTGTCCGTGACGCCCTATACGTCGGGCGATCTTTTGCCGCAGGCCATCGCGAAAGCGTAATGCACTGCTTGTAAATAGACCCGAGGTTGCTCGGGTCTGGAACGGCCTGACTTGAGCGCGACGCGATTTAAGTCAGGCCCCTGCCAATTGAGGCGCCATGCTATTCAAAGCTGTTTTCATCCGCCTTCTGACCACCGCAGTGACGTTTTTCGGCGTGGCTATTGTCGTCTTTACCCTCGTGCGCGTGGCGCCGGGAAATCCGATTTCGATGATGCTTCCGCCCGGCGCAACACAGGCAGATATTGACGCGCTCACGGCGCTTTACGGGTTTGACAAAAGCTTGCCCGCGCAATTTTGGATTTGGGTAAGCGGCGTTGTTCAGGGCGATTTTGGCACCTCGATCACGTTACGCCAACCGGTGCTTGGTCTTGTTCTCGCGCGCCTCCCTGCGACATTGGAACTCTCGACGATGGCCCTGCTGATCGCGTTGACACTTGGCGGCGCGGCGGCGGTCTTTGGCGCGCGCTTTCGCGGCACGGGAACCGAAGTGTCGATCGATATGACGAGCGGCGCGATCCTCTCAATTCCTGATTTCTTATGGGGCCTGATCTTCGTGCTGCTCTTTGGTGTGCTCTGGCCGGTGCTGTCGATTTCGGGGCGGGTCGATCCGCGGCTTGATATCGATTTTACAACGAATTTCTTCGTGATGGAGGGCTTGTTGCGGGGCCGTTTTGATGTCGTTAGCTCGACTTTGTCGCATATGTTGATGCCTGCCATGTCTCTCGCGCTGCCGCTGGCTGCGATGATTGCGCAGCTCCTGAAACAGAACCTCAAGGAAGTGCTGCGACAAGATTACACGACGCTCGCGCGCGTGCGGGGCTTTTCGGAGACATCGGTGATCCTGCGCGAGGCGCTGCGCAATGCGGCGCTTCCCACCATCGCGTTGGTCGGCGTGCAGTTCACTTTCCTGATCGGCGGGACGGTGATTGTCGAACGGCTCTTTGCTTTTGAGGGCCTTGGAAACATGGCGATTGACGCGGTGATCAACCGTGATTTGCCCCTCATCCAAGGCATCGTCTTGCTGTTTGCGGCGCTGTTTACCCTTATCAATCTCGCCGTTGATGTGTCCTACACGCTTTTAAACCCGAGGTTGCGACATGGTTGATGCCACCCGTTCCCCCCCGCGCGCATATCGTCGTGTCAATCTGCGCCTTTGGCTGCCCCTCGTATGGGTGGGTGTGATTATCGGTGCCGCCATCGGCGCGCCTTGGCTCGCGCCGCATGATCCCCTTGCGCAAGATCTCATGCTTGAACGCCTGCCACCGTTTTTCCTCGCAGGCACCGAGCCCGGATTTTGGCTCGGCACTGATAGCCTTGGCTGTGATGTGCTTTCGCGGATGATTTACGGCGCACGCATCGCGCTGTTTGTCAGCATCGTCGCGGCGAGCGCGGCATGTCTATTTGGCGCGGCGTTGGGGATGCTTGCAGGGTATTTCGGGGGGTGGTGGGATCGCGTCATCTCGCGGTTGGTGGATATCTGGATGGCCTTTCCGCCGGTGCTGTTTGCTGTGTTGTTGGTTGCAGTAATGGGCACCGGACTCTGGTCTGTGATCGCGGCGATTGCCCTGATCGACTGGACGCGCTTCGCCCGCGTCATCCGCGCCGAAACGATGGTGCAGGCGCAGATGGACTACGTCGATAGCGCGCGCATCGGCGGCGCTGGCCGGTTCGCGACGTTGATCGGAGAGATCCTCCCCAACGTGATGCCTGCGATCATCGCCCTTTTGACGTTGGAAATGGGGATCGCCGTGATTGTCGAGGCGATCCTATCCTTCGTAAACCTGTCGATCTCGTCGGATGATCCAACGTGGGGATCAATGATCGCGGAGGGCCGCGGCGCGATCCATTTCGCGTGGTGGGTTCTGCTGTTTCCGCTGATCGCGCTTTTCCTGACGGTGTTGAGCTTCTCAACGCTTGGCGAGGGCCTTAAAAAACAATTTGATCCGGTGCTGCAATGATGACTCCGACGCCCAACGATCCGGCGCAAAACACTCTCGAAATCCGCAATCTCAATCTGCGTCTGCCGAACGGTGTTCGGTTGCTGCGCGATGTGTCTTTGACGCTGAAGGCCGGCGAGGTGCGGGCGCTTGTCGGGGAAAGCGGCGCGGGAAAGTCGATGATCGGCAAAGCGGTCTTGGGCATTTTGCCGCCCAATATCGGCATGGCGAGCGGTGAGATTTTGCTCAACGGGGTTGATCTTGGGTCGCTGTCTCTCAAAAAACGGCGGGAAACAGTGGCGCAGATTTCCGCTTTGATCCCGCAAGATCCTCTGACTGCGCTCAACCCTGTGCGCAAAATCGGGCCGCAGATCATCGATCCCTTGATCCGCATTCACGGTTGGAGCCAGCCACGCGCCCTTGCGCGCGCGCGCGCATTGCTGGAGCGCGTTCATATTCGCGCGCCCGAACGGGTGATGACCAGCTATCCGCACGAGCTTTCGGGCGGCATGCGTCAACGCATTTTGATCGCAGCCGCCTTCGCCCCTTCGCCGCGATTGATCGTCGCGGATGAACCCACCACTGCGCTCGATGTGACGGTGCAAAAGCAAATCTTGCGCCTGATCCGTGCGTTGCAAAGCGAAACCGGAACGGCCGTTTTGTTCGTCACGCATGATATGGGGGTGGTGGCGAAAATCAGTCAGGAGGTCACCGTGTTATTCGCGGGCCGTGTGTTGGAGGATGCCCCGACACGCACGATTTTTAACGCCGCCGCGCACCCCTATACGCGCGCGCTGATCGCCGCGACGCCCACGCCTCATGTGACGCAAAACCCGTTCCAACCCGTGCCGCCTGCGTTGATTGACGCGCTGTGGGCCGAGACTGCGCAGGCCGATGCCGATTTCGCTCGGCAGTCCACCCGATTTGGAAGGATCACGCGATGACTGTCGCCCCTCAAACCGCGCTCTTTTCGATCCGTGATCTGCGGCTGTCCTTTCCGGACCGTGATGCCAAACCCTTGTTTGGCCCCGCGCCCCGGGTCGAGGTTCTCAAGGGGCTTACGTTGGACTTCCCAGAGGGAAAAATCACCGGAATTGTGGGGGAGAGCGGATCGGGGAAATCCAGTTTGGGCCGCGTGCTTGTGCGCCTGCTCACGCCCGATTCCGGCGCGGTCATTTTCGACGGCCAAGAGATTGGCGCGCTGGACGAACCCGCGCTGCGCCCGCTGCGCCGCGATCTGCAAATGATTTTCCAAGATCCGATGTCGTCGCTCAATCCGCGCCATAAAGTTTGGCAAATCATCGCCCAGCCGTTGAAGCGGTACGGCACCAACGCGACGCGCGACACGGCGATTGCGGCGTTGAAAAAAGTGGGGCTGCCGGAGGCTTTCGCGGATCGCTACCCCCATCAGCTTTCGGGGGGGCAACGCCAACGCGTCGGCATTGCACGGGCGATCGCGCTGCGTCCGCGCTTTATTCTCGCGGATGAGATCGTATCGGGTCTTGATGTGTCCAGTCAGGCCCAAGTGCTCGCGCTACTGGCGAGTTTGGCCCGCGATATGGGTCTAACATTGGCGTTTATCAGCCATGATCTCTCCGTCGTTCGGCATTTATGCGATCATGTTGTGGTTCTGCACCACGGTGAAATCGTCGATCACGGGGCGGTGGCGGAGGTCTTTGATAACCCGAGCTCCGAGATCACAAGATCGCTTCTCGCAGCGATCCCCCGCCCCGAAATCGATGAGGGCTGGTGGGATGATGGCGTGGAGTTGGAGAGTTAAGCCCGACTGCGGCGCACGGTTATGTTCCTATCTCCCGGGGCGACCATCTGGCGGCCCGGCATCCCGACAAAGAGGTCGCCCCTATGCAACTGACTTGGTTTGCCACGTTCCATGACACGACACACCCCGACACCTGCGTGACGGAACCGGAGCTTGCCCGCCTCGCGGCGCGTCTCGCCCAAACCCCCGACTTGACCTGCGGCAGAGTTTACACGCCGTGGCTTTCGGAGGGCGTTTATCATAAAGATGGCCCCGCGCCTCAGCTCCAAATTCAGTTGTATTATGCAAGTATCACCGCGCTGGAGGCCGCCATTTCATCGAACGGGTCTCTCCAGTTTCTCACTGATCCTGCGACATTGCCTAGTCTGCGAAACGCGAGCGTTACTGAACAAGCCATGCTCAACCGCGACTTTTCCCACGGATTGCCGCCGCCACCTTCGCAGACCTCCTATTGCAGCTATCTCGTGCATTACCCCGGCCCCGCACAGGATATGAATAGGTGGCATCAACATTATCTCGCGGGTCATATTCCCGTCATGCGTCGCTTCCCTGAAATCCGCGGCGTCGAGGTGGCATCGCGCCTTGATTGGTGCAGCAGTTTGCCGTGGCGCCGCGTCCATTACATGCAGCGCAACAAGGTTGTGTTCGACGATATTGATGCGCTCAACGCCGCAACATCCTCGCCCGTCATGCAAGACATGCGCGCGGATCTCAGCCATTTCCCGCCCTATGATGGCGGCAACAAGCATTTCGCGATGAAGACCCTCGACATCAAGCCGCGTTAGACCGCGTATCTCCCGTTTTGGTGGCACTCCCCACGGATCAGGCAGCGCAACGCGGCATATTTCCGCATTTCATGAAATAGTTATGTGGGTGTCGTGTATCTGTCATACCGCGTCAGTATCCGGACGCGGTATGATCCTTAACCTTTGGAGACCGCCATGTCCCTGCGCCAACTGCTTGCTGCAACCGCTATCACCCTTGTCGCTGGCCCGGCTTTTGCCGAGTTCGCGCTCGATTCCCGCTATCAGGACACGGACGGGGATATGATCGCAGATATTCCAACGGATCCGGCAGAGCTCGTTGATCCCGATACCCTCGTCTTCGCCTATACGCCCGTGGAAGATCCCGCCGTTTATGCCGAGGCCTGGACCGATTTCATCACCCACATGGAAACCGTGACCGGCAAGAAAGTTCAGTTCTACCCGATCGATAGCAACGCCGC
This sequence comes from Albirhodobacter sp. R86504, assembly GCF_042466415.1. Taxonomy (NCBI): domain Bacteria; kingdom Pseudomonadati; phylum Pseudomonadota; class Alphaproteobacteria; order Rhodobacterales; family Paracoccaceae; genus Albirhodobacter; species Albirhodobacter sp. R86504. The sequence goes on from NZ_JAXHCH010000003.1 coordinate 91,079, forward strand.
CCAAATCGAGGCGATGCGCGCCGGCCGTTTGCATATCTCGGGTTTCAACACCGGTTCGAACCCGCTCGCGGTTGCATGCGGCGGGTTCCGCCCGTTCGCGATGATGGCGGCGAAAGACGGAAGCTTTGGCTATGAGATGGAAATCATCACCCATCCCGGATCTGGCATCGAGGCGGTTGAAGACCTGAAAAACTCGAAATTGGCCTTCACGTCGGAGACGTCGAACTCCGGCTTCAAAGCGCCTTCGGCCCTGTTGGAATCCGTTTACGGGCTGAAAGCTGGCACCGATTTCGAGCCGGTCTTCTCGGGCAAACACGATAACTCGATCCTTGGTGTGGCGAATAAGGATTACCCTGCCGCCGCGATCGCAAATTCGGTGATGTACCGGATGATTGACCGCGATGTCATCAAGGCCGATCAGGTTGTGTCGATCTATAAATCCGAAACCTTCCCAACGACGGGCTACGGCGTTGCGCATAACCTGACCCCAGAGTTGCAAGAGAAGATCAAAGACGGGTTCTTCAGCTTCAACTGGGAAGGCACAACTCTGGCGGCGGAGTTCAACAAATCCGGCGAAGAGCAGTTCATCCCGATCTCGTTCAAGGAAAACTGGGCCGTGATCCGTCAGATCGACGAAGCAACCGGCGTTTCCTACGCCTGCCAGTAATCTCTGCCACTCATCTTTGAATGCGGGCGATGATGTGCGCCCGCATTCGCTTTTGCTCGAAGGGCTGTTCGATGTTGAAACTCACTCACCTGACCAAAACCTACCGCACAGGTGACAAGGCACTGGCCGAGGTCTCCCTTGAGGTCCCGAAAGGGCAGGTTATTGGTTTGATTGGTCCATCAGGGGCCGGAAAATCGACGTTGATCCGGTGTATCAACCGGTTGGTGGAACCCACGAGCGGCCAGATCTTGCTTTCGGGTGCCGAATTGACAGGGTTGCCCCCCCGCGCCTTGCGGCAGCAGCGCCGTAAGATCGGGATGATTTTTCAGGAATACGCGCTGGTTGAACGTTTGACGGTGATGGAAAACGTGCTCTCGGGGCGGCTTGGATATGTGTCGTTTTTGCAAAGCTTTACGCGCAAGTTTCCTGCGGCGGATATTGAGCGCGCCTACCGGTTGCTCGACCGTGTCGGGCTTTTGCAACATGCCGACAAGCGCGCCGATGCGCTGTCGGGCGGTCAGCGGCAAAGGGTCGGCATCGCGCGCGCGCTCAGTCAGGAGCCCGAGTTGCTTTTGGTGGATGAACCCACCGCGAGCCTTGATCCCAAGACGAGCCGCCAGATCATGCGCCTATTGATCGAGATCTGCGACGAACGGGGCCTGCCTGCGATCGTTAACATTCATGACGTGCCCTTGGCGCAGCAATTCATGCAGCGCATCATCGGATTGCGCGCAGGGCGTGTTGTGTTCGACGGGCCGCCTGAAAAGCTGACGGATTCGGTTTTGACAACGATTTATGGCGCCGAAGACTGGACGGCCATGCGCAAGGACGGCGAGGCGGAGCGCACGGTCGAGGCGGAAGTCTCCGCGCGTTTGGCGGCGATTGTCGCATGAGCAGCTATCCCACCACGTGGCGCCGCCCCCCACAAATCGTGACCAACCCGCGCTGGCGCATGGCGATCACCTTGGCCGTTTTGGCCTATCTGATGATCGGGCTTGGCAGCGTGGATCTGAACTGGTCGCGCATCATTGAGGGCTATGAGCGCGGAATGCGCTTCGTCCAAGGGTTCTTGCAACCGGATTTTTCGTCGCGCTGGAAGGATATCTCGAACGGGTTGATCGAAAGCCTGACCATCACCTTGACCTCGACCGTTGTCGGTGTGGCGATCTCGATTCCCATCGGCATTGGGGCGGCGCGCAATCTGGCCCCTGCATGGGTCTATTACATCTGCCGCAGCATCATCGCCGTGAGCCGCGCGTTGCAAGAGGTGATCATCGCGATCTTCCTCGTGGCGATGTTCGGCTTTGGCCCGTTTGCGGGGTTCCTGACATTGTCTTTCGCCACCATCGGGTTCATCTCGAAACTGCTGGCCGAAGACATTGAAGATATCGACGAAGCACAGGCCGAGGCGATCCGCGCGACGGGGGCAAGTTGGTTGCAACTCGTGCATTACGCGATCCAGCCTCAGGTGATGCCGCGGCTGATCGGTCTGTCGCTCTACCGGTTGGATATCAACTTCCGCGAAAGCGCCGTCATCGGTATCGTCGGCGCAGGCGGGATCGGCGGCACGCTCAACACCGCCATCGACCGCTACGAATACGATAGCGCCGGCGCAATCCTGTTGATCATTATCGCCATCGTTATGGTGGCCGAATATTCCTCCTCTTATCTGCGGAAGTTCTTGCAATGACCCCTTTCCCTCAGACATGGGAGTTCCGCTCGCCGCGCGCGCGGCTGGCGCTGTGGTTTGGCTGGCTGTGCCTTGTTGCCCTGTTCATCTATTGCTGGCAGGTGATGACGACCAACACGATCTGGATGTTCATCTGGGATGCGCCGCGGCAGGCGGCCGATATCGGTGACAGGATGTTTCCGCCGCGCCTATCCTACCTGCCGGAGCTGCTGATTCCCTTGTGGGATACGTTGAACATGGCCACGCTCGGGACAATCCTCGGTGTCATTCTGGCGGTTCCGGTGGCGTTTATGGCGGCGCGCAACACCTCGCCTGCGGTGCGCATTTTGCGTCCGGTGGCGCTGTTCATCATCGTTGCATCGCGGTCGATCAACTCGTTGATCTGGGCGCTGTTACTGGTGGCGATCCTTGGGCCGGGCCTGCTTGCGGGGATTATCGCGATCGGCCTGAGATCGATCGGGTTTATCGGCAAGTTGCTATACGAGGCGATCGAGGAGACAGACATCCGCCAGATCGAGGCCGTCGCCGCAACAGGCGCGAGCCTCGCGCAGGTGCTGCATTACGGGATCGTGCCGCAGATCTTGCCCGCGTTTTGGGGGATCACCGTCTTTCGCTGGGATATCAACATCCGCGAGAGCGCGATCTTGGGCCTCGTCGGAGCGGGCGGCCTTGGCCTGAAACTGCAATCGTCGCTCAACGTTCTGGCATGGCCGCAGGTCACCATGATCCTCATCGTCATCCTTGGCACGGTTGTTGTCTCGGAATGGGTATCGGCTTGGGTGCGAAAGGCGTTGATCTAGGCCGCAGATCATTGCTTTTCACACCGAGAATAAGGGGAGCGGCCCTCAGCTCTGGCCGCTAGTCTTGCGATCCGCCCTTTAAATTCGGGATCAAAGAGGTCGCGCTGGACACAGCGCGCAGCACGTCATGCCCCAACTCTGACAAGGCGAAGCCTGTCGATGTCATGTCGGCGAGGCCCAATTTGAGGAGGGCTTGCGCCTCCATCCCGATGCATTGATGCGACATGCCGCACTGGACGGCGCATTTGAGGCGCTGCAACTCGTTCGGGCGAAGGCAGTTTGCGAATTCAAAACGCAAATTCATTGAGCACCGTGTTAAAAAATAGGCTGATGTCGTTCTGACATAGGGGTGCTACGCACGAACATCGGGGTTCCGTCGCGCGGCACGCCTGATTTTTGAATTATTTTGACGTGTGAGAGATTTGGCGCGGACCCGTATCGCACCCGCGCGGATTTACACCCGTGGCAAGAGGGCGGCCAACAGATCAGGGATCTGCTTTTTGACCTTGAAAAAGCCCTTGCTCGCATGGGGCCAGACAAGGTCATCATAGGGGCGCCGCATCTCGATGAGGGTGACCCCGTGACGGTCTAGCGCGGGGCGTGCGGCGTCCAAACCGTCACGCACAAACCCCACAGGTGGCGCCATTGTGACGACCGCACGCGTGCCCAACCTTTGCGCGGCGGCCATGATCGCGCCGCTCCAATCATGCCCGACGAGCGTCGCGCCGCCATATTGCGCCGCGCAGGCAGACACGGCGCCTTTGGCAAAATCTGTCGCATCTGGCGAGACGACCCCGACCGCCCCGCATGCGCCCGCAAATCCATCAAGATGGCAATCCTCCTCGGTGATCAGGCGCAACGCCCCGCGCGGCGCGGCCATATCGCGCGGTGCGAGGGGCACAAACGCATGATCAACGCTCTCGGTCAAAGGCGCTGCGGTCTCGTTAAGCTGACCCTTGGGATCAAACCGCCCGTCGGTGAAGCGGGCGATGTTATCGAATGTCGCGAGATAGTGTTTGCCCTTGGTATGCAGCCCCGCAACCCATCGCCAGCTCAACGTGTTGGAGGCCGGGTCGGCATCAACCAAGCGATCCAGAAAATGCGCCGCGCCAAGGTGCCACGGCAGGCGCAGCGTAAATATCCAGATCGACGCGAACCACATCCGCGCGTGATTGTGCAAATAGCCTGTCTCGGCCAGTTCCCGTGACCAATGGTCAAAACACGCGATGCCCGTGCGCCCGCTGATGGCTTGCGTGTACTCGGCGGGGAGCGCCTCTCGCGCTTGCGCCAGATCGGAAAGATACCTTTGCCAGATGCTCGGGTGTTGTTCCAAAAATCCTTTGAAATAGCCGCGCCAGAAGATTTCTTGCAGGTAGGGTATCGTCTCCGTCGCGGGCAACCTACTTGTCACCGCCGCGAGGACTTCCCATTCGCCAATCACGCGGTGACGCAGCCACGGAGACAGCTGCGAAACAACCGACCGCGCGGAGGACAGGTCGTAATTTCGGCCGTCGCGATACAGGGTGCCTGACCGCGGTGCAAAGTCAGCAAGCCGCGCCAAGCCGACGCTGCGCGAGGGATCAAACCGCATCGCCGCCACCTTTCGCCTTGGAAGCCTGCCTTTGGCCCCGGCATTTGTCGGAGCAATACTTCACATCCTCCCAGACTTTTTCCCATTTTTTGCGCCACGAAAACGGGCGCTGACACACCGCACATATCTTTTGTGAAAGTTCTGACTTTTTCATCTTCCGCCATCCCGCACTGCCAAAGATCACACCATTCAAGCCGCGCCGGGAATGTCCCCGCGCGGCTTGCATATAGTGCGGCGTGCGATGATGGCGAGGGCTCAGACGCGGGCGAGGATCACGTCGAAGGCCACATGTAGGAACGAGTCATGCACCTGACCCGAGATGGCCATCCCTTGCGGGAAGGCCTCGGCCGGTTTTTCAACATAGGTCATCACCAGATCCTCGCGCACGCCAAAGACGGTGTCTTGATCGAGATAGGGGTCATCTTGCGGGAAGATTTCCGTCACAAGGGTTTTGTAGCCCTCCGCTTTGACGATGTAATGCAAATGCGACGGGCGCCACGGATGCCGCCCGCAGGCCCGCAAAATCGCGCCGACCGGCCCGTCGGAGGGCACGGTATATTCGGCGGGGCGCGCGGTGGTGAAGGCGTAACGCCCATCCTCCCCCAGTGTCATCAGCCCGTGGAAGGAAAACATATCCTGATCGTCGTCCTGACTGGCATAAAGCCCGTTCGGCGCGGTTTGCCAGATGTCGATCTCGGCATTGGGGATCGGGTTGCCATCGGTATCGCGTACCACCCCTTCGACCATCAAAAGCGGCCCGCCGAAATCGCGTTTCATATCTCCGCCAACCGCCAAGGGCGGCGCGCCGGACACATGGAACGGCCCCAGAACCGAGGATGAGGTCGCCTTCGGATCGGAGTGCAACATATCAATGAGCGACGACAGGCCGAGCACATCGGATGCGAGAACAAACTCGTGGCGATCTGGCGATTCAATCGCCGCGCATCCCTCCAAAAACGCGATGCCCGCGCGCCACTCGTCATGGGTGAGCTTGGTCTCGCGCGCGAAATCATGGATATGCTGCACAAGTGCGCCCATCAGCTCGCGCATCCTTGGGTCCATTCCTTCGCCCATATAGCCTTTAAAGACATCCGTGATGTTATCAGTCGTGACATTACGCATTGCAGGTTCCTTGAGTGGTGGTGTGGCACAAAAGCGAGGGATCAATCGTCCTCAACCATCGCTATTTTTCGGGTTTTTCTGAAAGACGGGAAAACAACCAGCGCAAGCGCAACCGCCGCAAGACCCAAGAGCCCCGCGCTGATCGGTTCACGCAAGAAGACCAGCGCATCGCCGCGCGCAATCAATAACGCGCGCTGCATATGGCCTTCCATCATTGGCCCGAGGATGAAGCCCAAAATCATCGGCGCAGGCTCGCATTCCAGCTTTTTCAGAATATAGCCAAACATCCCGAAACCGGCCATCGTCAGAACGGCAACCGTGCTGTTGCCCATGCTGTAGACGCCGATACAGGCGAAGATGATGACGATCGGGAATAGGTATTTATACGGGATTGAGACAAGCTTCACCCAAAGGCCGACCAAAGGCAGGTTCAGCACCAAGAGCATCAGGTTTCCCACCCACATCGAGGCGATAATGCCCCAGAACAGCTCGGGGTGATTGGTGATCACCGCGGGGCCGGGTTCGATCCCTTGGATGATCAGTGCGCTGATCATCAGGGCCATGACGGGATTGGAGGGAATGCCCAATGTCAGCATCGGGATGAAGGATGTTTGTGCGCCCGCATTATTGGCCGCCTCGGGCGCGGCGACGCCCGCAATAGCGCCCTTGCCAAAGGTTTCAGGCGCGGAGGAGATCTTCTTCTCCAATGCGTAGGCGGAAAACGACGCCAGCAACGCACCGCCGCCGGGCAAGACGCCCAAGAAAGACCCCAAGAATGTGCCGCGCACCATCGGCGCAAAGATCGCCTTCATATCCGCGCGCGTGGGCATCAAGCTTGTGACTTTCGATACCTCGAGCACGCCATGTTTCGTGGTTTCCAAGTTGCGCATGATCTCGCCCAGCCCGAACAACCCCATCGCAATCGCGGCGACGCTGAGTCCGTCGGACAGCTCGTTGATCCCGAAGGTAAAACGTTGCAAACCGGTTTGGCCGTCCGTGCCGATGATGCCCAGCAACAGGCCCAGCACCATCATCGCGAGCGCCTTCAACAATGATCCGCTGGCAAGCACGACTGAGACGATCAACCCGCATACCATCAGCGAGAAATATTCCGCAGGGCCGAATTGAAACGCCAGTTTCGCCAAGGGCGGGGCGAAAAGCCCGATCACCACCGTCGCAACACAACCCGCGAAGAAAGACGCAATCGCCGCCGTGGCCAAGGCCTTCCCTGCGAGGCCTTGCTTGGCCATTTGATGCCCGTCCAGCGTGGTGACGATCGAGGAGGCCTCCCCCGGCAGGTTGATCAAAATCGCCGTGGTGGAGCCGCCGTATTGCGCGCCATAGAAAATCCCTGCGAGCATGATCATCGAGGAAACCGGATCGAGCGCGAATGTGAATGGCAGCAAAACCGCAATCGCCACCAAGGGCCCAAGACCGGGCAAGACGCCGATCAACGTGCCAAGCAGGACGCCGAAGAAGGAATACATCAGGTTTTGCGCGGTCATCACCGTGGCAAACCCGAGGCCGAGATGCGAAATCAGATCCATTTCAGGGCCCCTAATATGTCAAAAGCTCAATCGGCAGCCCGAGCAAACCGATGAACAAGATTGCGCTGAAAATCGCGAGGGCGGCGGCAGTCAAAAGGCGCTCTCGCAGCCCGAATCCCGCCTTCGCGAAGCTCGCGATGAGGGCCGCGATGAGAACCGCAGGGATCAGGCCAAAGCCCTCAATCAACAGTGCGAAACTCGCGACGGCGGCCGTGATGGCAAAAAACGGGCGCCAAATGATCCGCGCGTAATGCTCGACAGGGCTGCGCACCCCCTTCGCCAAGACCGCAAGGCCGATCACGACAAGCAATCCCGCGAGCAAGACCGGAAAGAAGCCGGGGCCGGGACGGGCAGCAGTGCCGATATCAAACCCCACCGCCAGAACGAGCCCCGCAAGCCCGATGATCGTGAACATCAGCCCCGAGGCTACGTCCTTATCGTTGAGGTGTTTCATACACCTGCCTCCCGTAAAGTTCGATATCCGTGCGACACGGTCGGGCGTCGGGCCGGTGGCATGGCTGCTCGCCCCGACACCTGCCCGACGCTCCTCAGATCACCGTGCTAAAATCGTCGACCAATCGCGGAGTTCCGCCGCAATCACCGCCGCGAAATCCTCCGGCGAACCGATGATCGGCTCCAATCCGGCTTTGGCCAACGCGTCTTGGAAAGCGGGCGTTTGCGATTGCCGCAAAACCTCGTCGTGCAACAGATCGATAATCTCGCGCGGGGTGTCCTTTGGCGCGATCAACCCGAACCACGAGTTAAACTCAAACCCGTCGACCCCCAGATCGGCAATCGGCTGCAACTCAGGCGCGCCGGGATTTGGCGTAAGGCCCGTGACGCCCAAAGCAACAAGCTGATCGTCCTTGACGAATTGCATGCCCTGCCCCGCAGATACGAACACCGTCGACACACGCCCCGCGACAACGTCCAACACGCCCAGATTTAATTTTTCATACGGGATCGCCGTCATCTCGACGCCGGTTTTGGTCTGGAATAGCTGCGCCGCGAGATTGGCCGAACTCGCCTCGCCCGCCGTTGCGAAGGTCAACGCACCCGGATTGGCACGGGCGTAGTCAATGAACTCGGCTTCGGTCGTCAGGCCGGTCTCCTTGCTGACGTAATGCACCATCGACGCGCCTGCGACACGGATGATCGGCGCAAGATCCTGCGCAACGTCGTAATCGATATCGTAGAGATAGGGCAGAACCGTTAAATTCGCCGGCACAAAACCCAGTGTATAGCCATCCGCATCGGCATCCGCGACTTGATCGACGCCAATCGCGCCCCCCGCCCCGCCGACATTCTTCACGATAACCTGCTGGCCCCACTGTTCGGTGAGGCCGTCACCCACGAGCCGCGCAAGGATATCAACCAAGCTCCCCGGCCCCGTGGGCGCGATGATCGTGATCGCCTTTTGCGGATAGTCTTGTGCCTGTGCGGGCAAAGCCGCCATCGCGGCAGATAGGACCGCCCCCGATGCGATCAGCGCGCGGCTGATCCCTTTGCAAAATGTCATGGTCTCTCCTCCCCATGGAATGTCTTGATAGTGGCGCATGCGCCAATGCGGTCAGTAAAACGTTAGCGCCTCAATTCCCTTTCCTGCCACAACACATTCCAGCGCCCTCCCCGACGCCAGATCAATGCGTGTCAGCAAACCACAATCATGGTTCGCGATTAAGGCATGGCGTCCGTCTTGTGTGAACGCAATGCCTTGCGGCCCTTTCGCAATCGCGATCATGCTGTGATCGCCGATGTTTTGCCCGTCGTGAATATGCATTACGCCAGATGCATAATTTGTGCTCACCAGATATTTTCCATCGGGCGAATAGCGCAGGCGTATCAGGCGACTCGTCTTGGGGTTGCTCAACACCGCACCTTTGAGTGGTACGGTCTCGATGATCTGATCCGTCGCGGTATCGATCACCAAAAGGTCTTGCCGTGTATTTTCGGCCGCGATCAACCTATCCCCCGACGGGCTGATCGCGATGCCTTCAGTGCCCTTTGGCACTTTAATACGCGCGCAAACCTCGCGTTTCACCAGATCGAATACGATCAGATCGCCGAGCTTGCATGAAACGTAAAGCTTGCTGCCATCGGGCAGAATTTCGATGAAGGGCGGGCGTCCGTCTTGCGCGCCGATCTCGAAGGTCTCGGTCAGCGCCCGCGTCTCGCAATCAATCACGCCGAGCTCGCCCGTTTCCTCAAAGATCACCCAAAGCTGCCCCGCTTGGTCGAAGCGCATCGCATGGGGCCCTTTAAACGCGCCGGTGTCGATCCGGTGGATAATCGACTGGCTCGCGAGATCGAGCACGGAGATATGCGTGCCGGATTCGATGAACTTTCCCGCCGCGAACTTGCCGAATTCGGAGGCATAGGCGAAGCGGTGGTCGGGCGAAATCGCGACCTCGTGGTGGTTTTTATGCGGGATGGATTTTTGTTCGGCGAGGGTCTCGGGATCAAAGAAACGGATCGCATCGCCCAGCTTGTCGATGCCAATCAGGCCAGTGCGTCCGGTCGGGTTATTCGTGGCCCAGAGGCTTTGGTCGGTGCCCATACTGCGGCCTTTCTTCAGGTTGGGGAAAACGGTCTGTGTGGAAAACACTTGCAAATGAAACATGACGAAACAAACATATGATAGGCATACTATATTCCGAAAAGGACTTTTGATGCGCTATTCCATCGTGCAAATCCAGGCCATCGTCGAAGTTGCACGATGTGGTTTTCATGTCTCCAAAGCGGCGCGGCGCTTGAATACATCCCAATCGGTAGTCAGCAAGCATTTGAAATCGTTTGAGGATATTTTCGCGGCGAAGGTCTTTACGCGATCTGGAAAGCGCCTGACCGGCCTCACACAGGAGGGCGAGAAGATCATGCAGCATGCCGAGCGGATTATCAGCGATCACAACAGCATCGAGAAAATCGGCCAAGAGGCCGGCGCCTTCGAACGCGAGAGCCTGTCGCTCGTCACCACGCCGACTTTGGCGCGCTATCTCCTTGCCCCGACAGTGAAAAAGTTTCGCCAGATGCATCGACAGGTGCAGCTCCACATTCAAGTCGAGGAAACGGATAAGGCGGTCGAATCCCTGCGCCACGGGATGTGTGATTTGGCCATTGTGCCCATCGGCAAGCTGCCGACGGCCGATTTCACGATGACGCCTTTGACGCAATGGCCGCGGTCTCTCATCGGTCTGCCTGATTGCCCGCTGTTTGATGGCCGTGACCTGACGTTAGAAACCATCGCAACCGAGCCGATTATTGCGTTCGAGACGCCGACGATTTCGTTGCAAGACACATTTGATAAATACGGCATCGCGACGAATGCGGCGCTGACCACGAGCAATCCGGATGTGATGAAAGCCTATGCGGAACTTGGCTTGGGGGTTGCGGTGGTTGCCACGCCGACGTTCGATGCGCAGCGCGACGCCCCTTTGGTGGGGCGCGATGTCTCCGACATCTTCCCGCCCGTTCGGATCGCGGCGCTGCAAACGCGCGGGTCCTATCACATCGCGCTGCAATCGAAGTTTCTGGAGTATCTCAAGGCAGGCCTGACATAGGCGATCCGATACGGATCGGCCTCATGCAGGGGCGGCGCAACGATCGATGCTTTCTCCCTCTCTGTTAAAAAAACGATATTTTTAGTTTGATCAAAAAAATATCGGTGATAACGTGACGGCAGGGAGGATATACAAATGAACATTTTGACGAAAACAGGTGCGATCGCGGCCATGATCGCGGCTCTGTCCATTCCGGCTGCCGCACAAGAGTTGCGCGTGGGGACTGCGAGCCTTGGCGGCGCGTTTTTCCCGATGGGGCAAAGCATGTCGAACCTTGTGAACACCTATGCCGAAGGCGCGTTCACGATGGTGCCCGTGGTGACGCAAGGCTCGATCCAGAATCCGCGCCTTGTTGCGGATGGTGAGATCGACATCGGCATCACCAGCGCCGATATCGCCGCCGATGCTGTTGCGGGGCGTGGTGCCTATGAAGGCAATGCGATGGATCTCAAGGCCCTCGGCCCGTTGCACCCCAGCGTGCTGCATATGGTCGTGATGGCGGGATCGGATATTCAAACCTTTGGTGACCTGCGCGGCAAGCGTGTTGCGGTTGGTCCTGCTGGCGGTGGCACATTGGGGTTCTTGAACAATATCATGCCCGAATATGACATGACGTTGGACGATATCACCCCGAGCTTCCTGAGCTATGGCGACGGGTTCAGCCAACTTGCCGATGGCACGGTCGATGCCGCTCTGGCGTTGTCGGGGTATCCGGCGGCGGCGGTGATGCAGGCTGCGGCCTCGGGCGATTTGCGGATGGTCGAATTCGAAGACGATAAGCTCGCATTGATCCTCAAGGATAATCCCGCCTATTCGACCTTCGACATCGAGGCCGATGTTTACGGCACAGAGACCGGCGCGACCTTGATTGGTGTGACCAATATGCTCGTCGTGCGCGGTGATATGGATGCGGCCGTGGTCAACAAGATCGCGACCTCGGTCTACGACCATCTCGACGAATTCATCGCGGAAAATGCCAATGCGGCGCAGATTGATAAATCGCGTTCGGGCAGTCTGGCGATTGATCTGCATGAGGGCGCGGCAAGCTACTTCGCACAGTAACACAAGAGCCAACGCGCGACGGGCCCCGCTTGGCCTGTCGCGCTTCCATCTACCGTCTCGTCCATGCGTGCCAAGCGCGCCACAAGCGAAATGTATCCCATGACCACACCCCTCAAATTCCCGTCTCTCGCGACGCTTCTGACTGGCGTTGCCTTTGCCTTCGGCGCGTATCACCTGCTCGTCGTCTCGGGCATCCTGTCGATCTCGACGATGGAGATGCGTCTGACCCATATTATGCTGGCGCTGGCGTTGTTATTCGCGCGCACGCCGATTTCGGCCACGCTCGCAAACAACCGCCTCGCACGGGCGTTTGATGTGGCGCTGATCATCGCAGGAACACTGGCCAGTATCTGGTTGCTGTCACGGTGGAAAACCATCGCGTTCAGCGGCGGGATGACGATCACGCAAGATTACTACGCCGGCATCGTCATCGTCGCCTTGGTTTTTGAGGCGGCGCGGCGCGGAGTTGGCGCGATCTTGGCGGCGATTACGATGGTGTTTTTCATCTATCCGTTCATCAGCCCCTATCTGCCGGGCATCCTGAATTCGCGCGGCTATAGCTTCCAGCGTGTCGTGACCTTCCTGACAACCGACACGCAAGGGATTTACGGCATCCCGATCGGCGTCGCGGCGACCTATATTATCGTATTTACGATTTTCGGCGCGCTTTTATCGCGACTCGGCGCGGGGGAGTTCTTCTTCGAGATCTCCTTCCGGCTGACGCGCGGGATGCGCGCGGCGAGTGCGAAATCGGCGGTGCTGTTTTCGGCGTTGATCGGCATGGTGTCCGGCTCGGCTGCGGGCAATGTCGCGGTGACGGGCACGCTGACGATCCCTTTGATGAAACGCGAGGGCTACAAACCGCACCAAGCCGCGGCGATTGAGGCTGTGGCCTCCACCGGCGGGCAGATCATGCCGCCAGTGATGGGCGCGGCCGCCTTCATCATGGCCGAGGTCGTGGGGGTAAACTATACCGAGATCATGGCGACGGGCCTCATTCCTGCGCTTTTGTTCTTCGCAACCGCTTTCGTCGTCGTGCATCTGCGCGCCGTGCGCAGCAAAATCGAACCCAGCTCCGCGCCAAGCACGGATATGCGCTCCACAAGGCGGGTGCTTTGGGACGGTGGCCCGTTTATTGTCGCGTTCGGATTGCTGATCGGGATGATGCTGGTGGGCTATTCCCCGTTCAAGGCGTCGATGTGGTCGATGGCGGCATTGATTATCTGCGTCCCGCTATGGCGGCGCCATATTGATACGGATCTGCTGCGCCAAATCGGCGGGGCGGTCGTCGACGGGGCGAATGGCGTTGTGACAATTTCGGCGGCCTGTGCGGCAGCGGGGATCATCGCGGGCGTTCTCGGCATGACGGGGCTTGGCTCCAAAATCGCTGTGCTCATCGATATGGGGTCGGGCGGCAGCCTGTTGATCGCGCTGATCCTGACGATGTTTGTCTCGATCATTCTTGGCATGGGGCTTCCCACAACGGCGGCCTATCTGATCCTCGCGACGGTGGTTGCGCCGGCGCTGGTGAAAATGGGCGTGCCGATGCTGACTGCGCATTTCTTCGTGTTCTACTTTGGCTGCATGTCGACAATCACGCCGCCGGTCGCATTGGCCGCGTATGTGGCGGGGGGTATAGCCAAGGCCGATATCTCCAAAAGCGGATGGACCGCCGCCGCCTATGCCGCGCCCAGCTTCCTGTTGCCCTTCGCGTTTTGCTTCGGGCCGGGGCTTCTTTTGCACGGCACGATGTTCGAGAATATCGAGGCGGTCATCACCGGCTTCCTCGGCGTGGTGGCCATTTCGATCGCCGTTGTCGGCGCCATCCGTGCGCCAATCTCCCCCCTTGAACGCGGGATTGCGGCCATCGCGGGCGTGCTCTTGTTGTTCCAAGATATCACCAGCGCAATCTTGGGCTGTGTGGCACTCGTCGCCCTTTGGGCACTTTCCGAAAAACGGCGCGCATCTGCGGCCCTCTGAAGTTTGATAAAAGGACATCCCATGGCAAAAGAATTCCGACGTGTGGTCACAGGCCACGATGCCACCGGCAAAGCAATCATCGAGAGCGATCAAACCGCGACGCAATATCTGGAACGGCCAAACCGGCCGGGCGTGCGGCTGACCAATTTCTGGCTGTCGGATGGCACCCCCGCCGAATATGACGGCGCGACAGAAACTTGCACAGGGCAGTTCACGCTCCATCCCCCGAAGGGCGGCTCGGTGTTTCGCTGTGTCGAGTTCGAGCCGGAAGATCCCGAAGTGATGGCCAAGCTCGACGGCCCTGCCGCGTTTGCGGAGATGGGGGCCGGGGCGAATATTGTCGAGGGCGCGCGCCACCCGTTCATGCACCGCACCGATAGCGTGGATTACGCGATGGTCGTGAAGGGCGAGATCTGGATGCTGATGGATGACGAGGCCGATGATGTGCATCTGAAAACCGGCGATATCGTGATCCAACGCGGCACCAATCACGCATGGCAAAACCGCGGGACGGAAAGCTGCATCATCATGTTCGTTCTCAACGACGGTGTCACCACGCGCGATGCGGTCGGCGACAAGCGCACCGGTATTCCCGCGCGCGGGGATGCATAACCTATCCCTTCTTTGGAAGGGTCGGCGGGGTGGAGCATCAAGGGCCATTGATTTCCCCCCGCCGGACGTTAAGGAGAGAGTATGACCGATCGCGTTTCAACATCTGCACGGCTCGACCTCTCGTCGCAAATCACCTCTGCGACGCAGATGGCCTATAATGCCATCCGTCGGATGATCGTGACCGCCGAATTGCCTCCGGGTGAGAAGCTGAAGATCGAAAGCCTCAAAGATATTTTGCAAACGGGCGCCTCGCCCATTCGCGAAGCATTGAGCTTGCTGACATCCGATCAATTGGTGGAACGGATCGACCAACGGGGTTTCCGTTCGGCGCCGGTCTCGCAGGCGAATTTCACCGAGATTTTGACGCTGCGCTGTGCGCTCGAAGATATGGCCTTGCGCCAGAGTATCGCGAATGCGGATCAGGATTGGGAGGAGAAGCTCGTGCTGGTGCATCATCGCCTGACCCGCGCCAATCCGAGCGACGGCGCGCTGTTCGAGGATCTTCACAAGACATTCCACATGACGTTGCTGGGCAAATGCGACTCGCCCATTTTGCAACGCTATTGCAGCCAGCTTTACGATCTCAACGTGCGGTATCGTTATCTTGCGGGGCGGTCGCTAAACTACAAGCGCCGCGATGTCAGCCGCGAACACCAAGGCATTCTGGACGCCACAATTGCGCGCGATACCGACCTCGCATCCAAGCGCCTTTTGGATCATTACCAACAAACCGGCACTTTCTTGCAAGATACCGGTCTGGTGCCATCGGAATAACCCGCACGCCCACCGCCCGAGGTATCGCATAAAAAGGGGCCCGATTGAGCCCCTACCCTTTGCACGACACAGCGCAAGCGCGGCGAGTGGCAGGTTTGAGTCCTTATTGACCAAATTTCTGCGCCGCAGCTAATGTCCGTATTGGAATCTGAGGAGTTGAGCTCCCGCAAAGCCAATCAAATGTTCATGAAGTTTTTCATGCCAAAAAATTGCGCGCTTTGTTCGCGAGAGCGGGATCTAAAAAACAGCCACATCATGCCACAAAGCATGTATAAAGCTTGTGGAAAGGCTGATGAACCATTTGAAAGTGCTCTGATCCTCTTTGATCACACGCGAGGTACAGCGGTCAGAACCTCGAAACAACTCAAACAAGAACTTCTGTGTGAAAGCTGTGAAGGCAAGTTTAGCCAGTTAGGCGAGGACTACTTTGCTAGAATTTGCTATCAAGGAGCGGCGAGCTTTAAGCTCAGAGGGGAGCTAGGCGGACTGAGCTACTCCCCATTTGTTGGACAGGATCTGGCGTAAATTAAGCTACTCTTTGCACCTGCTGATCGGGGTTGGTTGTTTTAATTCTCTGCCAATAGACCACGGCAGGTGGCCTGCCGCCAAGCGAGGAATGCGGTCGCTTGTGATTGTAGAACTCGATCCATTTTCTGATGCCTGCTTTCGCCTCCGATCCGGTTTCCCAAGCATGCGGGTAGACGCATTCATACTTCAGGGACCGCCACAGTCGTTCGACGAAGATGTTGTCAAGGAAGCGGCCCTTGCCATCCATTGAAATGCGGACATTTGAGCGGCTCAGTCGGTCTGTCCATGCAAACGATGTGAACTGTGAGCCTTGGTCGGTATTCATAATCTCAGGCGGGCCGAACTTGTGGATCGCTTCGTTCAACGCATCGACGCAAAACTCTGCCTCCAGCGTGTTTGAGATGCGCCAAGCCAGCACCTTGCGTGTGTGCCAGTCCATGATTGCCACAAGATACAAGAATCCGCGCCGCATTGGCAGATAGGTAATGTCGGCGCACCAGACTTGGTTGGGCCGATTTACCCGCAACCCACGCAGCAGGTAAGGATAAATCTTGTGCCCCTTTGCCGCCTTGCTGGTGTTCGGCTTCTGATAGATGGGCATGAGGCCCATCAGCCGCATAATGCGTCTGATCCGTTTCTCGTTTACGACGTGATCCTCATTTCGCAGGTGCCAAGTCATCTGGCGCACGCCGTAAAACGGGGTTTCCAGGAACTGCTTATCAATCAGCCGCATCAGGTCGAGGTTCATTTCACTTTCGCCTTTCGGCTCATAATAGAACGAGGATCGAGAGATCGACAGCAACGCGCATTGCTTCCCAACAGACAGCCCAGGCAGATTGGGCTCAACCATCTTGCACCTCATTTGTCGGTCCAGGGTTTGAGCTTTCTTGCCAAAAAATCGTTGGCGACGGCCAACTCCCCAATCTTGGCGTGCAGGTCTTTGACCTGCTCTTCATCGACTTCCGGTGCCTTCCGGCCGCCACGCTCAAATACGCCAGACGCACCTTCAAGCAGAGCACGTTTCCATTGATGGATCATCGTGGGATGCACGCCGAACCGACTGGCCAGCTCGCTGACCGTCTCTTCGCCCTTCAGCGCTTCCAACGCTACCTTGGCTTTGAATTCTGGATGATGTTGCTTCCGTTTCGACATCGTCGATCTCCTTCGTGTTGAAGATCAACAGACAACAAATCGCAGCTTACGTCAGTGTCCTAATTTTAGGGGGTAGCTCACTGTTTAAGCCCCCGAAGATGCCTTCGGGAGCCCATCATCGTCTGTGTCGCGGTTTACTTCGTTGCCAGTTTGAAATCGAAATCAACCTTGGCCCACGGTCCATCGACCGTCCCTGACAGGGCAAACCCATCGGGGAAAGTGCCGGCGGGCTGGGGGCTGTAGCGCATTACCAGATCGCGGCGCACACCAAAGACGGTATCTTGATCCAGATAGGGATCGTCATCGGGGAAGACTTCCGTCACCAGATCGCGGTACCCATCAGCCTTGATGATGAAATGCAGGTGCGACGGACGCCAAGGATGCCGCCCTGCCGCGTTCAAGATATCGCCCACCGGCCCGTCGGTCGGGACGGTATAGCTCACGGGGCGAACGGTGGTGAACGCGTAATACCCGTTCTCATCCGCCGTCATCAAACCGTGGAACGACATGATATCCTGATCGGGGTCCTGACTGGAATACAGGCCGTTTGGCGCGGTCTGCCAGATGTCGAGCTGGGCATGCGCAATCGCATTGCCCTCCAGATCACGGACATGTCCTTGAACCAAAACGACCTCGCCTTCAAAGTCGCCCTTCAGATCTGCCCGCAAGGCCATCGGCGGCGCGTCCGATACATGGAACGGGCCGAGCACGCTGGAACTCGTGGCGCCCTCGCGCGAATTGATCATATCGACCAGCGACGACAGGCCCATCACATCCGACAAAAGCACGAACTCGTTGCGCTCCGGCGTGGTAATCCGGCCCGCCCATTCCATCGCCTCGAGACCCTTACGCCATTCGTCATGCGTCAGCCCCACTTCACGCACAAACGCATGCATGTGACGCGAGAGCGCCGCCATGACCTCTTTGAAGCGGGGATCAGTTTCGTCGGAAAAATAGCTCGCGAAGACATCGCTGATAGTGTCAGGGGTTACATCTCTCATAAGGTTTCCTAGCTAAGTGTGACCTAGTTGATCAGGGCAAGGGTCAAGGAGGGGAAGGCAATGATCGCGACCAGCACGATCAGCATCACCCCCGCGAAGGGAAGCGCGCCGAGGAACACATCCTTGAGCGTGATCCGCGGATCATCCAGCGTGGCTTTGATAACGAAGCACGAGATCCCGAGCGGCGGTGTCAGCAGCCCGATCTCCGCGCCGATCACCGTGACAATCCCGAACCAGACAAGCGATAGCCCCATCGGTTCGATCAACGGCAGGAACAACGGCACAACGATCAAGATGATTGAGGATGTGTCGAGGATCGTGCCCAAGAACAGCATCAAGATCACGTAGAAGACCATGATCTGCACGAAGCCAAAATCGCTCGCCGTCAGGAGCTTTTCCAACTCATTGGGTAGCCCCGCGAGACCCAGCATCCGGCTATAAATCGAGGCGGCGGTGATCAAGAACAAAATCGCGGCCGTGATATGCCCCGTCTCGATCAAGGTTTCCCAAAGGCCGCGCCACGAGATGGAGCGCCGCACAACCGCAATCACCAGCCCGAGGAGCGATCCCGCCGCGCCCGCCTCCACAGGAGTCATCCAGCCAAGGTAAATCCCGCCGATCACTGTCGCGATCAGCAAAACCATCGGGAGCGTGCGCGAGGCGACCTCGGCCCAAGGCATGGCGACGTAATCCTCAGCCGGGCGTCCACCGACGAATTTCGGCGTGAACCGCCCCATCAGGAAAATCGCGACGATATAGGCCACCGCGAGCAACAGCCCCGGCACAACGCCCGCGATAAACATCTCCCCCACCGATTGTTCCGCGACGAAGGAATAGATGATCAGCATCGCAGAGGGCGGGATGATCATGCCCAAAACGGACGATCCTGCCACAACCCCCACGGCAAAGCGCGGGTTGTAATCATATTTCATCATCTCCGGCACGGCGACTTTGGCAAAGACCGAGGCAGAGGCGATTGAACTGCCGGTCACGGCGGCGAAGCCCGCATTCGCGCCGACGGTTGCCATACCGATCCCGCCGCGCACGTTGCGAAACGCGTTGCTCATCACCGCGTAGATATCCGTTCCCAGCCCCGCCTTCGAGACGACGAGCCCCATGAAGCTGAACAAAGGCACGGTGGCGAAGGTGTATTCCATCGCGCTCTCAGAGACGGCGATTTTCAGCAGGTTGAGCGCGAGGTCGAAATTGTCGCGCATCAGCCAAATCGCGACGAAGGACACCGCCGTCAGCGCGATTGGAATATAGACGCCCAGATAAATCAGAATGACGATCGCACCGACCGTCACGCCACCAAGTTCAAGCGGGGTCATGCGTGTTCAATCCTTTCAAACTGGTTGCGCAGGCGCGGGGCGATCACCCAAAGGCCGAAGATCGCCGAGCACAGCATCGCGCTGGCCAGAACCGTGAGTTTGATCGGCCACCAAGGCGCGGTGAACACCCCCGGAATTCCGAAGTAATCCTGGCTATGCCACATCTCGACAAAGGCCGGATAAGAGGCCTTCGCAATCAGAACCATCACCGCCAAAGACAAAAGATCGATCAACCGGCGCAAGATATCGCCGGCAAGCGGGCTGATCGTTTCCAACAGGCCAAGAAACCCATCCGACCGCGTCAAGCGGCCCGCGCGGATCACATCGGGGAGTTGTAAGAACACGATCAGAACCATCGTGAATTGCACAAGCTCGATGGCGCCATTCAAGGGTTTGTTGAACAGGCTCCGCGCGAGCATGTCGTAGTTGACGATCAACACGAGGGCGAGAACCATCAATGTTCCCGTCACATTTGCCAATACCGCAACGCGTTTGACCGCGACGGTCAAGGCGCCGTGTAACCATCGGGCCCGTGCGGGGCCCGATGATTGCGTTGCGGGGTGGTTTGCGCTCAATTCCCCGCCCCTGCGGCCCAGTCACGCAAGGGGGTTGCGCCTGCGGCCTCCAGCTTACCGAGATAGGATTTCAGCATCTCCGAACCGGGCGCGCCCGCATCATCGAGACCCTTCGCCCATTCCGCAGCAATATCGGGCATCGACGCGGCCCATGCGGTGCGTTGTGCGGTATCCATCTCGGTGATCGTGCCGCCTGCTGTGCGGTAAGCCTCAAGACTTTCGGCGGCGCGATCCATCGCGATTTCAGCAAGGTGATCGCGGTAGGCCACGGCGACTTCGCTGATTGCGGTTTTCACCTCATCGGGCAATTTCGCCCAATAATCCTTGTTTGCCGTCACGGCCTTGGTATTCACCGCGCCCAGATCAGCGTCGAGCATAAACGGCGCCACTTCCGCCATTTTGAACGTCGCCGCAGCTTCTGGCCAAAGCATCGCATGCTCAACAAGGCCGGTTTGAACCATGTTGTAGAAATCGGTCAGACCGCCGCGAACGCCCGCCGCGCCGGGAATCCCTTCGACATAGCGCAGGTTCATGCCCGCACCCGCAATCTTGGCGCCTTCAAGTTGCGAGAGCTGCGAGATCTGGTTTTTCGAGAAAAGCTGGTAGGTATCCAAAACCACGCCCGTCGTGAGGTAAACTTGGTTTTGCGCCTCGAATTCGGCCTTCACCGATGGAAACTCCTGCGCGATATCGTCGACCGCCTGCGACACGATCCGCGCATCCCCCGACACAAACGGCGTCACCGCCGCGATCGCTTGACTCGGCAGTTTCGAGGAATGGAAAATCGTCGTGACGATCCCGATGTCACCCAAGCCAAGCTCGATCCCTTCGAGCACACCGCCCGGTTTCACAACCGTGCCGCCGTAGCTTTCGCGCCAATCCATTTTGTAATTGCCCGTTTCCGCAAGGCGCTTGTCGACCTCGGGAATGAAGAAATCGGTGAATTCCTGCACCCACATCGATCGCGCTGGATACCCGTCGATTACATTGGCGGTGATCACCTCTTGCGCGTGCAGCGGCAAACCGACCCCTAGGCCAATTGCCAATGACGCAGCCGTCATCCGGTAAATCGGATTCATAACATCCTCCCTCCTGTTATGCGGGTGTGAAACCTGTCCCGCGCGTTGCGCCCCGATTTGCCCCTCCTCGAACAAGATCGGAACGATTTCAGATGATCGAGCAAACCTCCTCGAAGGCGAAACGAGGTAGCTTGCCAAACAAGGCGGCCTCGTCTGCGTAGCCGAAATTACAAAGGAAATTCGATTTCAGGCCTGTTCCCGCGAAGAACTCCGCATCGACAATCTCGTTCGAAAATCCTGACATCGCGCCCACGTCCAAGCCCAGCGATCGCACCGCAATCATAAAATAGGCGCCTTGCAGGCTAGAGTTTCGCATCGCAGTGCTTTCGCAATGCTCGGCCTTGCCCTCAAACAAGGGGCGACGATCCTCATGCGGGAACAAGAACGGAAGCTTGGTCCAAAATGCCGGATCATAGGCAATGATTGCCGTGACCGGCGCCGACATCATCTTATCGACATTCTTATCCTTCAACGACTTAGCCAGCCGCTGCTTCGCCTCAAGGCTGCGCACGAACACGATCCGCGCGGGGCAGGTGTTCATGCTGGTTGGCCCCGAGATGGTGATCTCGTAGATTTCGCGCAGCAGATCATCGCTCACGGGGCGATCCGTCCAAGCGTAATGCGATCTGGCTTTGCGCAAGATGACGTCAATCGACGCATCATCGAGACGCGGCTTGAGGGCGCGCAACGCGCGCACCTCTGCCTGTGCTGCCGCGCGTGGATCTTGCGCTTGCGTCATGCAGTGACCTCATCCGCAATCGGGCTTGCGCAAATGCCGATCTGCTCGATCTCGACTTCGACGACTTCGCCCGGCACCAACCAACGCGGATTTGGCTTTTTCGCGTGACCAACACCCGGAGGTGTGCCCATCGCGATCATGTCACCGGCTTGCAGCGTGGTGAATTCGGACACGATCGCAATCGCCTGCGCCACGCTCCAAATCATATTGCCGGTGTTCGAGCTTTGCAAAATCTCGGTTCCGACACGGCTTTCGATTTTGAGGCCCGCAGCCCCTTCGGGCAGATCATCGGCCGTCACAACATAAGGGCCGATCGCACCGGTCTGATCGAAGTTTTTGCCGGGGGTCCATTGGTGGGTCTTGCGCTGATAATCACGGACGGACCCGTCATTGAAAACGGTGTAGCCAAACACATGATCTAGCGCGTCAGCCTCGGAAATATGCCGGCCACCTTTGCCAACAATCACCATCAATTCGGCCTCGTAATCCAGTTTTTCCGAGCATTGCGGCCGGATCATCGGCGCGCCAGCCGCCATGATCGACGGGCGCGTGCGCAAGAACATCGCCGGATAATCGGGAATGTCATAGCCGCCTTCCTTGATATGCTCGACGTAGTTCAACCCAAGGCAAAGGATCGTGCCCGGCGCATCAAGCGGCAAAGCGGGCGTGATATCCGATACCGCAACAGCGCCGGCCATTCCCTCCGCCATAGCCGTTGCCGCCTGCCCCATCAGCGCAGGCGAGTTGATCAGCGCGGCCAGATCTGCCCCGATTTCGGGCACTGCGGCGCTTAGATTAACCGCTTTATCTCCATCCACCCCATAGACGGAAACTGCCCCGTCCAACGTGCCTACCAATAATTTCATAGCTGATCCTCTCCATATTTAACTTTATTTTGCCGATGAAAAATCATTAAGTCAATAAATATCGATATTTTTGGAGACGCAAAAAATGCCGGACTTTGACGCCTATAAAGAAGCCGCGCGAGGGCGCGGCGCGTTGGCCTTGGAAGTATATGCCGTGTATTCGACGCCGGTTGAGGGCGGCCCGGACCTAGGGGCGGTTTTGCCAGATCACCTTGATTATCAAGCACAACTCGAACGCGCGGGGGCTTTAATGCTGGCGGGGCCCTTATCGGATGAGACGGGAAAAGACATTCGCGGCGCGGGGCTGATCATTTACCGCGCGTCGTCGATGGACGCGGCGCGGGATCTCGCCAATGCCGATCCGATGCATGTCACGGGCGCGCGGCGATTCGAATTGCGAAGATGGTTGATCAATGAGGGCGCGCTGACGGTTTCGGTCGGGCTATCGACGGGCCGCGCGGGTCTTTTGTAACGGACAGGATCGGGGCGGCGCGCACGCACATGGCCCCGATCCTGCTCATGACACGCAAGGCCGTTACAGTGTGACGATGTGTTCTTCCTGACCCTTCGCGACGGAGGCGATATGAAAGACCGCGCCGTCGAGGTCTGTCGGATCGGGGAGGTTTTCTAAAGCGGATGTCGCGAAAAGCGTTGTCAAATCGTCGCCCCCAAAGGCGGGGCAACTGATCTGGCTTGCCGGAAAGCGGACAGCGTCGGTGAACCGTCCGGCCGTATCATACCGCGCGACGCGGCTTGCGCCCCATTGCGCAGACCACAGCGCGCCTTCGGCATCGATCACCGCGCCGTCGGGATTCAACCCTTCCGTACGCAAATCGATAAACACCTCTGGCTCGCCCGCAGGCCACCCGTGCGCATCCAGCGTCACGCGCCAAATGATCTGCTGCGCCGTATCGGTGAAATGCGCGTGACCGCCATCGGGCGAGAAACAGATCGCATTGCTGATCGTGATGCGAGAGAACAACTTGCGCATCTCACCCTTGTAAAACCGCCAAATCGCACCCGCTTCGGGTTGGGCGTTCACACCCATCGTGCCAATCCAAAACCCGCCTTGCGGATCGGCGCGGCCATCGTTGGATCGCGTCACCGGATCATCCGCCTCGAGCGGCACGATCACCTCGCGCGCGCCCGTCGTCAGATCAAATACGCTCAACGCCGATTGCGACGCGAGCAGAACTTGATCCCGAGAGATACGCCCCGCCGCAGAGACATACTCATCGAACTGCCAGTGCTGCGCGGTGTCCGCGGCGCCACGCAAAAACATCTTCCGGTTCAGAATATCAAACCAGATTAGCGCCTTTCGATCGGCCAGCCATAAGGGCCCTTCCCCCAAAACGCAGCGCGTTTCGTCAAAGACCGTCGCCGTCATTGCGCCACGTTCCACGCATCAACCAAACGCCGCGCCTTATCCGCAACGATCTGGGCGCTGTCGTCGGGCTTGTAGATCGACGATCCGATGCCAAAGCCCGTCGCCCCCGCCGCCAGCCAATCCGCCATATTCGCAGGCGTCACCCCGCCCACAGCGTAAAGCGGCATCTCGCGCGGCAAAACGGCCTTCATCGCGCGCAACCCGATTGGCCCGACAAGCTCGCCGGGAAAGAGTTTGAGCGCATCCGCCCCCGCATCAATCGCGACGAAGGCTTCCGTCGGCGTCATCACGCCCGGAAAGCTCGTCATTCCGGCCTCTTTGCTCGCGCGGATCACCGCCGGATTGCAATTGGGCGAAACAATCAGCCGCGCGCCCGTCTCGGCCACTTGCGCCACCTGCTCCACCGTCAAAACGGTGCCAGCCCCAATCATCGCCTGCTCCCCGAAAGCCTCTTGGAGCTTGCGGATGCTGATCAACGGATCGGGCGAGTTGAGCGGCACTTCGATCCGGTTGATCCCCGCCTCCACCAAGACCTTGCCGATTTCGAGGACGTCGTCGGGGGTGATCCCGCGTAGAATCGCGACTAAATTCATCTTGTTTCTCCAATTCGGGTCGAGGCCTGATACAGGCCCGCCAATGTCATCGCGCTTGCGTCTTGCATGCGGATCGCAACGCCTTGCGCTTCCAGCGCGCGCCCATAAAGATGCGACAAAGCAGGCGCGCCGATCAGCGCAACCTCAACGCCCTGCCAAAATGATTTTGCGGCCGCGAGCTCCGCCCCGATCATCAACCCCGAAAGCGTAGCGCGGGCACGATCCGGCGCGGGGGTATCAAGCAAGGCCTCCGCGCGCAGACGAAACAGGTTCGAAAAGACCGACGCGGGATCCGCGAGCGTCCCGACGCAGGCGGCATCGAATGCGGCCTCTTCTTGCGCCTGCGCCAACTGGGCGCCGACAGTGTGGCGCAAAACGGAGTGTTCTGACAAAAGCGAGAAGATCTCACCCGTCATAAAGCTTTGGAATTGCGTGATTTCGCCCCCCGCGATCCGCACCCATTTGGTATGCGTCCCCGGCAGGCAAATAACCCCGTTAAAGGCAGGATGTGTCGCAATCAGGCCCGCGATTTGGGTTTCTTCACCGCGCATCACATCTGCCGGATGGGCCTGCGAAATGCCGCCCGCGATCCAGACATTGCTTTCGGGGACGCGCACCAAAGGCGTTTGTGCGGGGGCGGGCGTTTGTGCGTAGGGCGCCTCGAACCAGCCTTGCCGAGAGCCTACCATCCCGCAGGCAATGACGGGCGCGTTCGACCACTGCGCCCAAGGTGCGATTTCGGCGTCCAAGACGGCGGCGAACTCGTCGGAACGCAAACCGCCCATACCGCGCGGCGAGGCGCGGTGATGGATGATGTCTGGCCCGTCCATGGCCCAAAGCCGCAAATTTGTCGTGCCCCAATCCGCGGCGATCCACAATGACGTCACAGTCTTTCTCCCTCAATGACCCACATCGTCAGCGGGAAGCTCCACGGCAAGTTTATCCCCTGCCGCATCAAATATTGTCCGGTCACCACCATATCATCCGACTTGAGCAACGGCGCACCGCGCGACAGGCCGATGGCATCGCCCTTGTTGCGCAGCCGGATACGGTAGCGGGCGTCAGCCTCTAGCGCGGTAAGGCGCAACGGGCGCGGCAAGATCTGCGCGGAAGTATCGGCCTTGCCCGCAAACACCACGAACCGCCCACCATCCTGCGCCAGTTGCTGTTCGGCGATCACCGCCGGATCGGCGCTGTCCAGCCGCAAGATATCGGCGCGGCGCATCCAATCGCGGTTGGCTTTCCACCATGCGGTGACGTCGCGCAGCACACCCGCTTCATGATCGGTCAATTCGCGCGGGTCCATCTCGAACCCCATATGCCGCGCGGCGGCGACCCAAGCGCGCATCTCGATCCCGATCACCCGCCCCGAAGTGTGGCAATGGCGCGGCCCGACATGGCTTCCCGTCACCGCCATCGGCAAAAACAGCGCGGCGTTATGTTGAATCCGCAACCGTTCCAGCGCGTCATTGCTATCGGACAGCCAAACCCTTTGCGTACGCGCCATGATCCCGAAATCAATCCGGCCCCCGCCAGAGGAACAGCTTTCAATCTCGACACGCGGGAAATCTGCGCGCAACCGATCCAGCAAAGCATAGGTTCCGCGCGCCTGAGACGCATCCGCATGGGGCAAAACGCGGTTATGATCCCATTTGATATAATCGATGTCATAGGCGGTGAGCACGGCGGCGATCTGCCCGTAGAGATACTCGCGCACCTGCGCATTCGACATATCGAACACCATCTGCTGGCGGCCCAAAATCTGATCCGTGGCCCCTAAAGCCCAATCGGGATGGGCGCGGTAGATGTCGCTATCTGGGTTGACCATTTCCGGCTCGAACCAGATGCCGAACGTCATCTTGAGAGTATGGATGTGATCGATCAGCGGGCCCAGACCATCGGGATATTTGCGCGGATCAATCGCCCAATCGCCCAGCGATGTGGTGTCATCATCGCGCCGCCCGAACCAGCCATCGTCGAGCACGAACCGCTCCGCGCCCAGATCGGCGGCGCGGGTGGCGATGTCTTTGAGTTCAGGCAGGGAATGGTTGAAATACACCGCCTCCCAACAATTGTAATGCACAGGCCGCGGGCGATCCGGATGCGGCCACGTGACGATTTCATCGCGCAAATGGCGTTGATAGGCGGTGGCGCAGCCGTTGAAGCCGTGATCCGAGAACACCGCGTAGATCGGGGCGGTGTCAAAGGCGGTGATGGGGGCGGGCTCGGTCTGCGGCGCATGGCCGAACTGGATTTGGCGGCGGCCATCGGGCAGCTCTTCGGCCAGCATCGCATGGCCCCCCGACCACCCGTAGTGCAACGCCCAGACCTCGCCCGCGCAATTGGTCGCGCCGCGCGCAGGGAGGAGGATCGCCGGAAAATGTTCGTGCCCCGTCCGGCCAGTGCGATTGTCGCGCGCCAATATCCCCGCACGCCACGGATGGGGCTGCATCTGGAATTCACCAATCCAGCGGCCCGCGAAATCGAACATCTCATCCGATAGCTGCGGCGCGGGGAACACCGGCGCGGCCAGCCAATCGAGATAGATCGGCGCATCGGACGAAATCGACGCTTGCGCCGTGATGATATGCGTTTGCGGATGGATCGCGAAGGTCGCGGTATAGCGCAAGCCGCCATCGGCATAGGTGAGCGCCAGAGAATTGTCCCCTTCCTGCGCCGAAACGAATTTGAAGCGCGGACGGATCAGATCGCCCTCAAGCGCCCGCGCTTTGAGGCCCGCTTGACCTGAAAAGCTGCGCGCGGCCTCGGGGCAAATCGAGAGAGGCGGGTTCTCATCGAGCATCCCGCCCGTCACATCCATCCGGTGCGCGCGCGCCAAAGCCGCGAGATCCTCACCGCGCAGGCGCGCCCCCCAATAGATGATTTGCGGAAGGTCGCCGTTTTCACCGACCAAAACAAGGGATTGACGCGCATCACTCAGATGCCAAATCTGCGGCTTGATCACTTCACCGCCCCCAATGTCAGGCCCGCAATGAAGTGGCGTTGCATCGCGAAGAACATCAAAACCGGCGGCAATGCGGCCAGAATCGAGCCCGCCGAGACCAAATGCCACGCCGCGATCCATTGGCCGTTTAAACTATTGAGCCCCGCCGTGATCGGCTGCGTATCCGCACCCGTGGTCAGCACCATCGCCCAGAAATAGTCATTCCAGATGAAGGTGAAAATCAGGACCGACAACGCCGCAATCGCCGGGCGCATCAAGGGCATGACAACATGGCGGAAAATCTGCCATTCGGTGACCCCTTCCACCCGCGCCGCCTCGATCAGATCAAACGGCAGCGCCTTGATGAAATTGCGCATGAACAGCGTGCAAAACCCCGTCTGGAACGCGATGTGGAACAGGGCAAGGCCGGAGATGGAATTGTAGAGGCCGAGACTGACCGTCAAATCCCGCACCGGAACCATCAAGATTTGGAACGGCACGAAGTTCCCCGCCACGAACATGAAAAACAGGAGCAGATTGGCGCGGAATTTATAAATCGCCAGCGCAAACCCCGTGAGGCACGAAAGCCCGACCGCGCCGATCACGGTCGGGATCGTGACCTTGAAACTATTGAGCAGGTATTGATCGAGCGCCGTATTTTTGAACACGGTCAGATAGTTGTCAAACGCGAGCGCCGAGGGCCAGCCAAAGTAATTGCCCGCCGCCAAATCCGAGGACGGGCGCACCGAGGTCATCGCAACCCCGATCAACGGCAAAAGCCACACAATCAGCAGCACAGGAAGCGCGAATTTATACGCCCATTGCGCGGTGGGCGAGAGGGTTTGGATTGGACGCGGAAACATCAGCGCGCTCCTTTTTCGTCGCGCCACATCTTACAGATGAAGCCCGAAATGAAGATCATCATGATCGCGAACAGCACCACCGCGATCGCCGCGCCGTAGCCCATCCGGTAGCCATATTCCGACAGGGCTTGTTCATACATGTAGTAGGACAGCACGCGGCTGGACCCATATGGCCCGCCAGACGTCATGATCGAGACGAGATCGAAGCTCCGCAGCGCGCCGATCACCGTGACCACGAGTGCGATGAATGTCGCAGGGCGGAGTTGCGGCAACACGACATACCACAGCATTTTGATCCCCTTCGCCCCGTCCAGCCGCGCCGCCTCGATTTGATCGGGGGCCACCGCGTTCAGGCCGGTGAGATACAAGATCATGCAATAGGCGATTTGCGGCCAAAGACCGGCGATAATAATGCCGTAAGTGACGAGGTTCTCATCCGCGAGAATGGCGACCTGATAGCCGGTGACCCATTCGATCAGCTTGAAAAACAACCCGAAATCGGGCGCGTAGAACCACGAAAAGATCAGGCCCACGACCACTTGCGAAATCACGAAGGGGAAGAAGAATAGCGATTTGTAAATCCGGATGCCGCGCACGGTCTGATTGAGAAACAGCGCGATCATCAATCCAGCAGGCACGGCCAGCATATAGAGCGTCAACCATATCACGTTGTTTTTCAACGAAATATAGAACGCCTCATCATCGAGCAACTCGATGTAATTGCCCAAACCGATCCATGTCTTCGGGCTCAAACCGTCCCAATCGAAAAACGACACCCACATCGATTGGAACACCGGAATGATCACATAGATCAGGAACATCGCCAAACCCGGCGCGAGGAACAACCAAGGCGCAAGCGCTTGACGTGATTTGCCTTTGCGCGGTTTTTTTGCGTGATGCGTAGCAGATGGCGCCGTCATAGCGGTGGCCCCCTTCTCAAAAATTGCAAAACCGGAGGCAGGAGCCCCGCCTCCGGTCGCCTTGACGTCGCTTACTTCGCGGTGCGTGCGCGGGTTTTCTCAAGCCGCTCAAGGATTGCGTCGATGCGGTCAGGTTTCACCATGAATTCTTGAAACCCTTCCATGCCGACTTTCGCCATTTCCGCCGAGGCGTCACGATCGAAGAACTGCGCAATGCCGCCTTCTGCCGTGCTGAGAAGCTCAAAACCGGCTTGCAAGAACGGATCGTCGCCCACCGTCGCATCCTTGTTGATCGGAAGCTGACCCAGCGTCTCGTTCATCTTGGTTTGCTGCTCGGCGCTTGCGAGGAAGGCGAGGAAGGTTTTGGCGTCCTCGACATTTTTCGCGCCCGACGGGATGTGGATCGTATCGGTCGGCGCTTCTTCCGCGCGGGCCAAACCTGGCGTGATTTCAGGGAATGGCATGAAGCCGAGGCTGTCGTTCGTCATGCCGCCGTCTTTGAACGTCGCGACCGCGAAATTGCCCATCACGTAGTTCGCCGCTTTGCCCTGCACGAGCAGAGCCGCCGCATCTTGCCAATCGATCGCCGCGTGATTTGCGGTGGTGTAAGGCACGACCTTCGCCCATTCCGCAAACACGTCCTTCACGCGATCATCCGTCCACGCAATCTCGCCATTGGTGAGTTGCATGTGGAAGTCATAGCCGTTGGTGCGCAGGTTCAGGTAATCGAAGATCCCAGCTGTCGGCCAAAGCGCCTTCGATCCGGTGGTCAGGCAATCCACACCCGCGGCCTTAAAGGCCTCGCAGTTGGCGACGAATTCATCCCACGTCGCGGGGACTTCCACGCCGGCCGCTTTATAGACGTCTTTGTTATAGTAAATGCCCCACTGGTAGTAAGTGTAGGGCACGCCCCATTGCTTGCCGTCAATCGTCATTGAGGACGCCGCGGAGGCAAGGCTCTCGTTCAGGCCATTCTCGGCCCAAACATCCGACACATCCATGAACTGGCCCGAATTGACGAAGGGCGCCATGCGGTTGCCCGCATACCAATTCGCAAGATCGGGGCTATCGGCAGTCAGGAAGTTCCGGATCGCAGTCTTGTAGCCCTCGTGGTCGAACAGGTTGATGACGACATCAATCTCCGGATTGGCGGCCTCAAAATCCGCGACCAGATTTTCAAACGCAAGTTTCGGCGCGGGATCGGAAGCATCGGTGTTGATCGTCAAAGTGCGCTGCTGCGCGAAAGCGGGCGCCGCAACGCCGAGCATCAACGCGCCGATCAGGGCTGTTTTCGTGAAAGTCATTCGCTCCTCCCAAAGCTATGTCAGACCAATTTTGGTTTCATATGTTGGAACCGTTTATTGGATATTGAAACCTTGTTCTGAATCGGTCAGTCTGTCAACAGTCGTTTGCAAGAGCGGCGCCAGACTTCACGGAGGGGAGGCCGGATGACTGAGCATCAAAACCCGATTGCTGTGGGCAGCGAGAAAACCCATGAGGATGGCACGGTTGGCCGAACGCTAGCTGTGCTTGATCTGGTTGCCAGCTTCGCGCGCCCCGTCCGGTTTGCGGAGGTTTTGCAGGCGACCGATCTACCCAAAGCGACGCTGTATCGCTTCCTGCGTGTGCTCACGAATCAGCAAATGCTGGCCTTCGACGAGGAGCGCCAGACTTACGCGCCCGGCCTGCGGCTGGTTCGGCTCGCGCATTCGGCATGGGCACAAAGCACCCTCGCGCCCGTCGCGGCGCCCTTCCTCGATACGCTGAGCCGCGAGACGGGCGAGACGATCCACCTCGCGCAGCTCGATCAGGGGATGGTTCTCTACATCGATAAGCGCAACGCCGCGCGCCCTGTCGAAATGTTCTCGCAATCGGGCAAGATCGGGCCAAGCTATTGCACCGGCGTTGGCAAAGCGATGCTCGCGCATTTGCCCGAGGACCGTTTGGCCGATGCCATCGCCCGGTCGTCGTTCAAGCGGTTCACGCCCACGACCTACACGAATGAGGCCGATCTGCGCGCCGAACTGAGCGCGATCCGCGCCCGTGGGTTCGCATGGGACAACGAAGAACATGAGCCGGGCATCGTGTGCATCGCCGCGCCGATCCTGTCCCAGAACGGGCGGGTTTTGGGGGCTTTGTCGATCACAACGGCCAATGCCGATGACCGCGCCAAACTCGAATCCTACGCGCCGCGCGTGATGGAGACCGCGCACGCGATCGCCCAAGCGTCCAATTCGTGGCGCTTCCCGGAACAATAATCACCGGTCTCGGGGGAGGCCGCATCTATCACTCGTGGGAGGAAATCACGTGTCACAAGTTACCTTGCGAAAGGTCGTCAAAAGCTACGGCGCTGTCGAAGTTATTCATGGCATTGATCTGGATGTTCAACAGGGCGAGTTTTGCGTCTTTGTCGGGCCATCGGGTTGCGGAAAATCGACCCTATTGCGGATGATTGCGGGTCTTGAGGAAACCACCGGCGGCGCGATTTCGATTGGCGCGCGGGATGTCACCGACGCCGATCCGGCAGAACGCGGCGTCTCGATGGTGTTCCAGACCTACGCGCTTTACCCGCATATGACGGTGCGGGAAAATATGGGGTTCGGTCTAAAAATGAACGGCCACCCGAAGGCGGAGATCACGTCCAAGGTCAATGAGGCCGCGCGGATTTTGAAGCTGGAGCCGTTGATGGATCGCAAACCTGCGGCCCTGTCGGGCGGGCAGCGCCAGCGCGTTGCGATTGGCCGCGCGATTGTGCGCGGGCCGGAGGTGTTCTTGTTTGATGAGCCGCTTTCCAACCTCGATGCCGAATTGCGGGTGGAAATGCGCGCCGAGATCGCGCGTCTGCACCGCGAAATCGGCGCGACGATGATTTATGTGACCCATGATCAGGTCGAAGCGATGACGATGGCGGATAAGATCGTCGTGCTGCGCGCGGGCCATATCGAGCAGGTCGGCGCGCCGATGCATCTCTACGATGATCCCGATAACCGGTTCGTGGCGGGGTTTATCGGCTCGCCTGCGATGAATTTCGTGGCCGCAATGGTGGAAAACGGCGCAATCATCGCGCCGGGCCTCGACAATGCGCGGATCACGCCGCCGATCACCATGCCGGGCAATAGCGTGCCAGTGGAAATCGGCCTGCGCCCGAATGCGCTGCGGATCACGGCCACCGGCCCCTACCGCGTGGAGCACGCCGAAAACCTTGGGGCTGTGACCTATGCGCATCTGACCGCGCCTTCGGGGGAACGGCTTGTCGTGGAAACCGAGCAGCGGCTTCCGGCGGCGGGCGGCGCGATGGTGGGGCTGGAATTTGATCCTGCCGATTGCTTTGTGTTCCGCGCCGATAGCGGGCTGCGGGTGCGCTGATGTTGAACATCGGTTTGGTCGGGCTGGGCGTGATTGCGCGCGCCCAACATCTGCCCGCGATTGCGGCGAACCCGTCGATGCGGCTGGCGGCGATTGCGTCCCGCAATGCGGTTTTGGACGGGCTGCCGAGCTATCCCGATGTCGCGGCACTCCTCGCCGCCGAGCCGGAGATTTCCGCGATTTCGCTTTGCACCCCGCCGCAGGGCCGGTTTGATCAGGCGATGGCGGTGCTGCGTGCGGGGCGGCATTTGATGCTGGAAAAGCCGCCCGGCGCAACGCTCTCGGAGGTTGAGGCTTTGCAGCGCGAGGCACAAGCGCAAGGCGTCACGATCTTCGCCTCGTGGCATTCGCGCGAGGCGGCCGCCGTCGACCCCGCCCGCGATTGGCTTTCGGATAAGGCGTTGAAATCCATCGCGATTGAATGGTTCGAGGATGTGCGCAAATGGCACCCAGGCCAGGATTGGATTTGGGCGGCGGGCGGATTGGGCGTGTTTGATCCAGGGATCAACGCGCTCTCGATCCTGACCAAACTGATCTCGGATGTCGTGTTGGAGCGCGCCGATTTGCACATCCCGCAGGGCCGCGCCACGCCGATTGCCGCCGATCTGCGGCTCAAGGCGGGCGATGTGCCGATCACCGCCGCGTTTGATTGGCGGTATGAGCGCGACGAGCTTTGGCGGATCACGTTCGAGACCGATCAAGGCACGCTTTTGCTGGAAGATGGCGGCGCGCGGATGAGCGTGAACGCAACCCCCCTGACATCGGGCGAAAACCATGAATACGCCCGCCTTTACGCCCGTTTCCATGATCTGATCAAAGCGAAGCAAAGCGAGGTCGATCTCGCGCCGCTGCGCCTTGTTGCCGATGCGTTCCTGACCGGCCAGCATCATCCCACCGACCCTTTCCACCCGTGAGGCCAATATGAAAATCACTGCAATCGAGACCTTCATCGTGCCGCCGCGGTGGTGTTTTGTGAAAATCAGCACCGATGAGGGGATTTCCGGCTGGGGCGAACCGGTGTTGGAGGGGCGCGCGCAAACCGTGGCCGCGATGGTCGACGAGCTGTCGGATTACCTGATCGGCAAAGACCCGCGCTTGATCAACGATCATTGGACGGTGATGTACCGCGCCGGATTTTATCGCGGCGGCGGGATTCACATGTCGGCGATTGCGGGCATCGATCAAGCACTTTGGGATATCAAGGGCAAGGCCTTGGGCCAGCCGGTGCATGCGCTTTTGGGCGGGCAATTGCGCGATAAAATTCGGGTCTATAGCTGGATCGGCGGCGATCGCCCCGGCGATACGGCGCGGATGGCGCGCGACTGCGGAGACCGCGGCTTCACGGCCGTGAAGATGAACGGCACCGAGGAGATGCAATTCGTCGACAGCCACGCGAAGGTCGATCAGGTGTTGGAGCGCGTGCAGGCGATCCGCGATGAGATGGGCCCTGATTTCGGCATCGGCATTGATTTCCATGGCCGCGTGCATCGCCCGATGGCGAAGGTTCTGGCCAAGGAATTGGAACCGTACCGGTTGATGTTCATCGAGGAGCCGGTGCTGTCGGAACATGCCGAGGCGCTCCGTGAGATTGCCAATCATTGCTCCACCCCGATTGCTTTGGGCGAGCGGCTTTATACGCGTTGGGATTTCAAGACGATCCTTCAGGAAGGCTTCGTCGATATCATCCAGCCCGATCCTTCGCACGCCGGCGGGATCACCGAAACCTACCGGATTGCGGCGATGGCGGAGGCGCATGACGTGGCGCTGGCGCTGCATTGCCCGTTGGGGCCGATTGCGCTGGCGGCGAACCTGCAACTGGACGCCGTGTGCTACAACGCCTTCATTCAGGAACAATCCTTGGGCATCCATTATAATGAGGGCTCGGATTTGCTGGATTACCTGACCAATCCCGAAGTGTTTGAATATAAAGACGGTTTTGTGGGCATCCCGCAGGGGCCGGGCCTCGGGATTGAGGTAAATGAGGATAAAGTCCGCCGCGAGGCCGCCAATGGCCATCGCTGGCGTAACCCCGTTTGGCGTCATGCCGACGGCAGCTTTGCGGAGTGGTAAGATGCGCAATATTCAAAAACTGAACGCAGATTGGACGTTTAAATCCGGATTTGACGCGGGATGGATTAACGCTGATCTGGCGGGTGAGGCGATCACCCTGCCCCATAATGCCGTCGATCTGCCGCTCAATTATTTTGACGAGACCGCCTATCAGCACGCCTTCACCTATCAGCGCGCGCTGATCTGGGACGATGCGTGGGACGGCGCGGAGGTTGATCTGCGGTTTGACGCGGCGATGGCGGATGCGGTGGTCTGGTGCAACGGCGTGGAAGTGATGCGCCACGCGGATGGCTACACGCCCTTCACCGCGCGTTTGACCCCGCATTTGACCAAGGGGATGAACCTTATCACCGTGCGGATTGACGGATCGGAGAACCCCGAAATCCCGCCGTTTGGCGGCCGGATTGATTACCTGACCTATGCCGGAATTTACCGCGATGTCTGGCTGCGGGTTCTGCCCCGCGCCCATATCCGCAATGTGAAAATCGAGACGCCGGAGGTTTTGGCCACCACAAAAACCGCGCTGTTCAAGATCAAGACCGAGGCGGCATCGGGCACAGCGCAGGCGGTAATTTTTGATGCTGCGGGGGCGGAAGTGGCGCGCGGCAGCGGCCAGATTTCCGGCGATCAGGCGGAGATTGCGATCACCGATCTGCGCGGCATTGCGCTTTGGTCTTGCGAGACGCCCACTCTTTACACCGCGGAAATCACGCTTTCGAGCGGCGATAAAATCCTGACGCGGTTCGGCTTCCGGCAGATTGACTGGACGCCGAACGGGTTCTTGCTCAATGGCGAGGCGCTCAAATTGCGCGGCCTCAACCGCCATCAAAGCTTCCCCTATTCCGGCTACGCGCAGGGCAAACGCGCGCAGGAACGCGATGCGGAAATTCTGCGCTTTGATCTGGGATGCAACATCGCGCGCACCTCACATTACCCGCAAAGCCCTTATTTCCTTGATCGTTGCGATGAAATCGGCCTTTTGGTGTTTGAGGAAATTCCGGGCTGGCAGCATATCGGCGGCGCAAAATGGCAAGAGGAATCCGTGCAAAACGTCGCGCGGATGATTGAGCGGGATTGGAACCACCCCTCGATCATCATCTGGGGCGTGCGGATCAACGAGAGCTTCGATAATCACGATTTCTACACCCGCACCAATGCGATGGCCCGCGATCTCGATCCCACCCGCCCGACCGGCGGCGTGCGCTATATTACCGATAGCGAGCTGTTGGAAGACGTCTACACGATGAATGATTTCGTGCTGGGCGAGTTCGATCTGCCCGGCAATAACCGCCCGCGCACGCCTTTGCGCACCCAAGCCGAGGTGACCGGCCTGCCCAAACCCGTGCCCTATATTATCACCGAATATAACGGCCATATGTTCCCCACCAAAGCCGGCGATCCCGAGGCGCATCAGACCGAGCATGTGATCCGGCATCTGGAGGTGCTCAACGCCGCCTACGCCGATCCCAATATCTCCGGCTGCATCGGGTGGTGCATGTATGATTACAACACCCATAAAGATTTCGGCGCGGGCGACCGGATTTGCCACCACGGCGTGATGACGATTTTCCGCGAGCCGAAATTCGCGGCCTATGCCTATTCCAGCCAAAAGCCCGCATCCGAGGGCATCGTGATGGAGCCGGTGACGGTTTGGGCGCGCGGCGAGCGCAATATCGGCGGGGTTTTGCCGCTGGTGATCCTGACCAATTGCGATGAGGTCGAGCTGGCCTTCGCCGATGTGGTCAAACGCGTCGGGCCGGATTTGGAGCGGTTCGGCCATCTGCCAAACCCGCCGGTGATCATCGATGATCGGCATTTCTCGCCCGATGAGCTGGGCCATTGGGGGCAAAGCTGGCACGGCGGGCGGATCACCGGATATTTGAACGGGGAGAAGGTCGCGGAGCGGATTTTCCCCGGCGATAGCGTGCCAACCACGTTGGAGATTGCGCCCGATGTGTGGGAGGCCGAGGCCGACGCAAGCGAGGATATCCGCGTGATCTTCCGCGCGCTCGATCAGGCCGGCAACAAGATGATGTTTCTCAATGAACCCCTGACGCTACAGGTTGACGGGCCTGCGACGTTGATCGGGCCGGAGATGACGGTGCTGGCGGGCGGAACATCGGGCGCGTGGCTGCGGTTGACCGGCGGGATCGGCGCGATCAGCTTGAGTGTCACATCGCCCCGTTTTGGAACGCAGGTTGTAACCTTGCAAGCAACCCGACCCGCGCCGCAATCCGCGCAATTCGCGGTCTGATCAAGCACAACAGCGCCGCCCGTGCTGACCACGGGCGGCGACAAAACCTACCTCACCCCATGCGTTCTGAGGAGTAGCTTCCTGGCGAGGCGGGGACGACGATCGTTTTGTTTCCATTGAGGAAAACGCGGTGGTGGGCGTGGGCGTGGATGGCGCGGGCGAGGACTTGCGCCTCCACATCGCGGCCCAGCGACACGTAATCCTCGGGCGATTGCGCGTGGGTCACGCGGATCGTGTCTTGCTCGATAATCGGCCCCTCATCGAGATCCGCCGTCACGTAATGCGACGTCGCGCCGATCAGCTTCACGCCGCGCTCATACGCCTGTTTATAGGGGTTCGCCCCCTTGAAACTGGGCAGGAACGAGTGGTGAATGTTGATGATCCGCCCCGACATTTTCGCGCACATCTGATCCGACAAAATCTGCATGTACCGCGCCAGAACGATCAGCTCCGCCCCCGCATCCTCGACGACCTTCATGATCATCGCCTCCGCCTCAATCTTGTTTTCCTTCGTCACTTTGATGCAGTGGAACGGGATATCCTGATTCACCACAACCTTTTGATAATCCATGTGATTCGAGATCACAGCCACGATATCAACCGGCAGCGCGCCGATCTTCACGCGGTACAAAAGATCGTTCAAACAATGCCCGAACCGCGACACCATGATCACGACTTTCATCTTTTTCGCCGCGTCATGGAACGCAAAATCCATCCCGAATTGCGCCGCCACAGCCGCGAAATCCTCGCGCAATTCCGCCTCCGATACGCCCTGTTCGGACACCAGCCCGATCCGCATGAAAAACATATCGGTCGCGAGGTCGTCAAACTGCGAGCTGTCAATAATATTGCAACCTTTCGTCGCCAAGAATGACGAGATCGCAGCGACAATGCCGCGTTGGGAAGGACAGGTCACCGTCAGGCAGTATTTGGTCATTTCAACATCCTCATGACGCGCTGGAAAGCGCGGATTCCGAAAGGTTATGCGCATGGCAACATGCGGTGAGCGTGTTTGCGAGCAAGCAAGCGATGGTCATCGGCCCGACCCCGCCCGGCACCGGCGTAATCGCCCCCGCAACTTTGCTGACCGAGGCAAAATCAACATCCCCCACAAGCCGCGTCTTGCCATCATCCGCGGGCACACGGTTGATGCCAACATCAATCACCGTCGCGCCGGGTTTGATCCAATCGCCTTTGACGAGCCCCGGCACACCGGCGGCAACGACGACAATATCGGCCATCCGCGCGAGCTCAGGGATGTTCGTCGAGGATTTATGCGCGACGATCACCGTGCAATCGGCATTCAAAAGCAACCGCGCCATGGGCTTGCCGACGATATTGGAATGGCCGATCACCAGCGCCGTTTTGCCGCGGAAATCGGGGTAAATCCGCCGCAGCATCATCATACAGCCGCGCGGGGTGCAGGGCACAATCGCATCCTGCCCCGTGCCGACCATGCCGACATTCGAGATGTGGAACCCGTCCACATCTTTCGAAGGATCGATCGCGTTGATCGCCAAGGTGGAGTTAAGATGCGGCGGCAACGGCAGCTGGATCAAGATGCCATGCACCTCGGGATCGGCGTTGAGGCGCCCGATCAAGGCGAGCAGTTCCGCCTCGGTCGTCTGCTCCGCGAGGCGAAATTCGAACGAATTCATCCCCGCCTCCACGGTTTGCTTGCCCTTTGAGCGGACATAAACCTCCGACGCGGGATCAGTCCCCACCAGCACCACCGCCAAACCCGGCGTGATCGCGTGATCACGCTTCAACCGCCCGACCGCCAAAGCCATCTCCGCCCGCAACCCCGCCGCAAGCGCCTTGCCGTCAATCACATCAGCATCCCGCGAAGCCATGTCGAGCGAGGGGGATAGGGGCGTCTGGATCGGACAGTCGGTCATGGGATCTCCGCGTTGAGGCAATCGTTTGTGGCACTAAACTGGGGCTTGCCCGCGCGGTCAATTGCCCTGATGCCGCGTTCAGAAAATTAGAACGTGACCTCAAACAAAGCCGAACAGGGGGCCTTCACGAGATAGGAAAAAGCCAACTAAGCCCCTAACTATCTTGCAATATTTCGCAATTCTTTTACACTTTCCCCCGACTTCCGGCCCCCGCCCCCCCGCAGATGAAAGGCCTTTATCGCCATGGCAAACCCTGTCGAGCCCGCGCGCCTCACTGCAGATGCTTCGGGGCGGCTGACCCTCCGCGGGTTGCGCGTTTTCATTGCGCTGGAGGAAGCAAGGTCACTGGGCGAGGCCGCGAAATTCCTGAATTTGAGCAAGTCGAACGTCTCTCAACATATCACCGCGCTGGAAGCCAGCATCGGGACGCGCTTGTTTGACCGCCAGCAAAAACCGGTGACGCTAACGCCGGCGGGGCAAGTTCTCAGCCTGCACGCCCACCGGATTCTGGCGATGGTATCGGTGGCCGAGGCATCGTTGGCCGAGCTTAGCCTTGCCGGTTTGCCTCAGTTGAATTTCGGTATTATCGACGATCTGGATACGTCACTGACGCCGGTTCTCGCCGCATCACTGCAATCGCAAATGCCCAAATGCTTCATCCGGACCTTCTCGGGCAGATCGGATCAGGTCACCGCACG
Source organism: Albirhodobacter sp. R86504 (assembly GCF_042466415.1). Taxonomy (NCBI): domain Bacteria; kingdom Pseudomonadati; phylum Pseudomonadota; class Alphaproteobacteria; order Rhodobacterales; family Paracoccaceae; genus Albirhodobacter; species Albirhodobacter sp. R86504. The sequence continues at coordinate 130,745 of NZ_JAXHCH010000003.1, forward strand.
CCTCGCCGCGCGAGAGACAGATATTGCAGTGACCGCATCAATTCCGGTGGATATGCACCGGTTCCACGTTGTGCCATTGCTGCGCGAGAAGTTTGTCTTGGTCACCGCGAAGGGGAGCTATACCCGCGGAGGGGATTGGCGGGCGCAGCTATCGGAGCTGCCCTTCGTGCAATATTCCGAGGCGATGCCGATGGGGCAATTGGTGGCGACGCATCTGAAACGCATCGGTTTTCATCCGTCCCGGAAATTCTCTTTTGAAACAAGCCGCTCGGTGATTGCGACAGTCGCTAAAACCGGCGGTTGGACATTGACGACGCCGCTCAGCATCCTCGATACGCTGCGGTTTCGTGACCAGATCGACATCTGCCCATTGCCGTTCGCCGGCGTGTCGCGGCAGATCTACCTGATCAGCCGCATGGACGAGCTTGGCTCTCTGCCTGACCTGTTGGCCAAACAATTCCGGCAGCTCTTGCAAGAGGAGGTCGTGCCCGATTTCGAGGCCGCCGCGCCGGATCTGATCGACGCATTAGAAGTATCGGGCGATGCGTTGCTGTAAAGGCTCGGGCGGCTGTCGTCGCCCAAGCCTTGTTTTATCGCGTCGCGATTAACTACGCCCTTTCCACGGGACGAGTTTGATCTCCGCGCGGCGCATCAGCACATCAATCCCATAGCCGATGATCCCGATGAGGATGATGCCCATCAACACGATATCGGTGAGCTGGAATTTTGAGGCCGCGATGATCATCATCCCCGCCCCCATCTGCGCCGCGACGAGTTCCGCCGCGACAACCGTGCCCCAGCAAATCCCCATTGCGACACGCGCGCCGGTAAAAATTTCGGGGAGCGAGTTCGGCAAGATCACATGCCGCAAGATCTGCCATTTTGAGGCGCCAAGCGAATAGGCCGCGTGCACTTTGGTGATGCTAACGCCCGAAACCCCCGCGCGCGCCGCAATCGTCATGACCCAAAGCGCAGCCAAGAACAACAGGACGATCTTGCCGGTCTCCCAAATCCCGAACCAGATAATCACGAGCGGAATCAACGCCAAAGGCGGCACGGGGCGCATGAATTCGACGATCGGATCAAACCACCCGCGGAACCATCCCGAAAGGCCCATCGCATAGCCAAGCGGAATCCCGATGATCGACCCCAACGCAAACCCCGCCAGAACCCGCATGAGCGACGCGCCCAGATGTTCCCAAAGCGTATAGTTCTGGTAGCCGTTGACGGCGATCTCAACGAAGCGGCTGGCCACGGCTTCTGGCGAGGGAAGCCAGATCGGCTCCATCTGGAGCCCTTTCGCGGACACGAAGGAGAGCGTGCCCTTCGCCGTCAGGGAGACTGTGCCGTCATCGATATCAATCCGCTCACCCGCCGCGATCGGCGTGCCATTGATCGAGATGACCTGCGGATCACCGTCTATTTTCAAAAGCTTATCGCGGCCCGCCTGCACAACGACGGGCGCTTGCGCGCCCGCGCCTGCTTGCGACGGCGCGCCGACCGGCTCAACCAGCAAGCGCATATCGCCCTCGATCACCTCCCCCGCCTCGGTGCGCGCCTGATAGGAGAATTCGGTCTCGCCGATAAACGGTCCGGGCACATGCAGCGGCACATATTTCGATCCCGTGAACGCACCCCAAAGCAAGAAGATCACCAAAACGGAAATCACCGAGGCCGCACGATCGGCGGTGATCGCGCTTTCATCCCCGAAAGTGACCGTTTTGGCATTCACGAAATCATTGAGCTTCACGCGCCGCTGCCTGACCGCGCGCAACAGCGCCGCCGATAGTGAAAACAAAACGATATAGGCAAGGAGGATTGAGAGAGCGGTCATTTTTCGGCTCCTGTGCGGCCCATGATTTCTTCTTCCATGTTCCAGATCATCGTGAGGATCTCCTCACGGGTTTTCACGAATTCCGGCATCTTTTTAACCTCGCGCAGGTCACGTCCCGCGCCAAGTTCCGCGAAAGGAAGCCGATATTCCTTGTAAATCCGTCCCGGGCGCGGCGCCATCACGATGAGCCGTTCGCCCAGCAAAAGCGCCTCCTCGACGGAGTGGGTGATCAACATCACTGTCTTGCCGGTCTCTTTCCACAGATTGAGCACCAACGATTGCATCTTCTCGCGGGTCAGCGCGTCGAGCGCCCCGAGCGGCTCGTCCATCAAGATCACGTCGGGATCATTCGCAAGACAGCGCGCCAAAGCGACGCGTTGCTGCATCCCGCCGGAGAGCTCATAAATCGCTTTCTCGCGGAAATCATGCAGGCCGACGACATCGATCAAATGGTCGACCATCGCGCCGAATTGAGCTTCCGATTTTCCCGCCATGCGCGGCCCGAAGGAGACGTTTTCGCGCACATTCATCCACTCGAACAACGCCCCTTTTTGGAAAACCATCCCCCGTTCCGCATCCGGCCCCTTGACCGCGTGGCCATTGAGGCTGATTTTGCCCGAGGTCGGGGCCAAAAACCCTGCAACAATATTCAAAAGCGTGGTTTTACCGCACCCCGATGGCCCCAAAACGGACAACAACTCCCCCGGTTTGAGATCGAGAGACACATCTTGCAACGCCTGCACATGTGATCCGTTCGGCAGATCAAATCGCATCGAAACATTGTTGAGTACTAATCCGGACATTCGGGCAATCCCCCCTCTGCGGTCGTAAATGAGGGGGCGCGCAAACGCCCCCTCGCACGCGAATTAACGGCTTTGAACGGCCTGCATCGGCGCAAGATTGATCAAAGCGCCGTAGCTTGGCAAAACCGCCGGAACGGTGCCGTGTTCAAAGAAGAACTGCGCCGCGCCGTCGAGATAGGCGCCGACGGTCTTGCCCATCCATTTGTCCGACAGAACCTCATCCGCAGGCAGGAACACAAAGTCATTGATCGTGGCCTCGGCGGCAGAAACTTCCATACCCGCATCTTTCGCGATGACGGGCAACATATCGGCACGGGTTTCGCCCGCGTTCCATTCCGCGTTCATATCGGCCGTAACCGCCATGAAATCATTAAGCAATTGCGGCTCCGCGCTCGCGAAACGCGACGTTGTCGTGATCAGGTCGAAAGACAGGATCCCGATATCTTCTTTCTCCGCGCCGGTCAGCAGAACGTTGCCGAATTCCTTCATCCGCGCCAATGCGCCGCCCCAACCGCAAGCCATATCGACATTGCCCTGCGACAACGCCGCCGCGCCCTCGGCCGGTTCCATATCGACAATCGCCATCGTGGAGGTATCGACCCCGAAATGCGCCATCAGCTGCAAGAATGTGTATTGCGCACCCGTGCCCACGGGCACGGCAACGCGCTTGCCGGCGAGCTCGGCCGCGCTGTCTTTATCGATCTCCAAACCGGAGGCGACAACGCAGTTCTCATTCTCCGCATAGGAGGCGGCAACGTCGACGATCTGTAAATCCTGGCCTGCGGAGGTCGCGCTAATGAAGGGCAAAACGCCTTGGCTCACCGCGATTTGCACATCGCCCGCGGCCATCGCCGCCGACATGGCCGCGCCCGAACCGAAGGCGACCCAATTCACTGGCACGCCCAGCTTTTCGTCGTAAATTCCTTGAGCTTTCGCGAATTGGAACGGCATCGGCCATTCTTGAAAATACGCAACCGTGAGGCGGTCTTGCGCGAAGGCGGGCGACATGGCGATGAGAGAAGACAAGACAAGCGTCGTGAGACCGGTTTTGGTGTTCATTTTATGCTCCTTGTTGGTGAAAGGCCGCGCAAAACGCGGCTCAAAGACGATCGGTTTTCCGATTTCCATTATGGGTCGCGGCGCGCACAGTGATGCGCGCGCCGCCATCGTGAAGGCGGGGCTTAAATCTTCCCCGTCAATTCCGGCACGGCGTCGAAGAGATCCGCGACGAGGCCGTAATCGGCGACTTGGAAGATCGGGGCTTCCTCGTCTTTGTTGATCGCGACGATGATTTTCGAATTTTTCATCCCCGCCAAATGCTGGATCGCGCCGGAGATCCCGACCGCGACGTAGAGGTCCGGCGCCACGACTTTGCCGGTCTGGCCGACCTGCCAATCGTTGGGCGCATAGCCCGAATCCACCGCCGCGCGCGAGGCGCCAACGGCCGCGCCGAGCTTGTCCGCGAGGCCGGAGATCAGGGCAAAATCGGCCTCCGATCCCACGCCGCGCCCGCCCGAAACGACCACCTTCGCGGACGTGAGCTCGGGACGATCCGAGGCCGCGACCTTATCCTCAACCCAAGTGCTCAAGCCGCTCACCGTTGCGCCGGAAATTGCCTCAACGGCGGCCGCGCCACTCGCCTCGACGCCGGTAAACGCCGCGGTGCGAATGGTTAACACCTTAACCTTATCCGATGATTTCACCGTCTGGATCGCGTTGCCCGCGTAGATCGGCCGCTCGAACGTATCGGCATCAATCACCGCCGTCACATCGCCCAAAATCATCACGTCCATCAGCGCCGCAACCCGCGGCAGGATGTTCTTCGACGCCGCCGTCGCCGCCGCAACGATGTGGCCGTAATCGCCCGCAAGCCCCGCGATCAGCGCCGCCGTGGCCTCCGCTATGCCGTGATCGTAATCCGCCAACTCTGCGACCAAAACCTTGGAAACGCCCGACAATTTCGCCGCCTCCGCCGCCGCAGCGTCACATCCCGCGCCCGCGATCAGCACATGGACGTCGCCCAAACTTGCCACCGCCGCCAAGGTTTTCGCCGTTGCGTCCACCGACAATTCGCCGCCCTGAACATCCGCAAAAAGAAGAACAGCCATCACAGCACCCCCGCGTCTTTGAGTTTCGATACCAGCTCGTCCACCGAGCCAACCTTGATGCCCGCCGCGCGGCCCGCAGGCTCCACCGTGTTAACAACCGTTAAGCGCGGGGCGACATCCACGCCGTAATCGGCGGGCGTTTTCTCCTCCAGCGGCTTTTTCTTGGCCTTCATGATATTGGGCAGCGACGCGTAGCGCGGCTCGTTGAGGCGCAAATCGGCGGTGATAATTGCCGGCAATTTGACAGAAATCGTCTGCAACCCGCCATCAACTTCGCGCGTGACCTTGGCCGCGCCGTCCGCGATCAAAACCTCGGATGCGAAGGTCGCTTGCGACCAACCGAGCAGCGCCGACAGCATCTGGCCCGTCGCATTCATATCATTATCAATGGCTTGCTTGCCCGCGATCACGAGACCGGGCGCCTCCGCCTCGACCACTTTCGCGAGGATTTTCGCCACCGCGAGCGGCTCGATATCGGTGTGAACATCCTCCGCCGCGATCACCAAAATCGCGCGGTCCGCCCCCATCGCCAAAGCCGTGCGCAGCGTCTCCTGCGCCTGCTTCACGCCGATCGAGACGACGATCACCTCCTCCGCCGCGCCCGCCTCTTTCAAACGGATCGCCTCCTCAACGGCAATCTCGTCGAACGGGTTCATCGACATCTTAACATTCGCAAGATCAACCCCGCTCCCATCCGCTTTCACACGAACCTTCACGTTATAATCAATCACGCGTTTGACTGGGACTAGAACCTTCATTTGGCCTCCGGAAGACTATTAGGAATTGGCAGGGGACATGCGCCCCCTGCGGTGTTGTGTGGCGCGATTACGCGCGGATTTTAGCGTTTTCCGGATCGTAGAGATCGAATTCCACCACCTCTGCGGGCACCGGCACGCCGATCACTTCGACCATCAGCTTGGTGCCGATCGCGGAATATTCGGGCGAGAGGAAGCCCATCGCGATGTTTTTGCCAACGCGGTGGCCCCATCCGGCGGAGCTGATCGTGCCGACGCATGTGCCATCTTCCAGCACGATGCTATCGCCGCCATGCGCGGGGGCATGGGTACAATCCAGAACGAGGCTGACGAAATGCTGACGCAGGCCTTTCTCATTCTGGGCAAGCATGGCCTCCTTGCCGATGAAGGCCGGTTTGTCGGTTTTCACGAACCGGTCCAGCGCGCTTTCCATCGGGTTGAATTCGGTGATCAAATCAGCCTTCCAGTGACGGTAGCCTTTTTCCAGACGCATCAATTCAACCGCCATCGACCCGAACAGCGACAGGCCGAGCGGCTTGCCCGCGTTTTGCAGCGCGAGATAGGCGGCGTAGAGCTGGTTGTTGGGCACATGGATCTCATAGGCCAATTCGCCCGAGAAGCTGACCGACATGATCACCGCAGGCGCGATGCCCACGAAGGCGCGGCGCACGGAGAGCCACGGGAACGCCTCTTTCGACCAATCGCCACGCGACACAGCCGAGAGCAATTCGCGCGATTTCGGACCTGCGATCACGAGGATCGTGTAGTCATTGGTGAGCGATTTGACCTGCACGGAGCCGTCATCGGGCAGGTGCTTTTGCAGCCAGTCCATATCGTGATATTCGGACGCCGCGGCCGAGCCGTACCAGATCGTATCGGCATCCAGATTGGCGAGCGTGGCTTCCGCTTTCACGTTGCCGTGGTGGTTGAGCAAATAGGCCAGACCCACTTTGCCAACCTTGGTCGGAACGCGGCCGCAGACCATCGTATCAAGCCAGGCTTTTGCGCCGGTGCCGGTGATCTCGAACCGGTTGAACCCGTTGACTTCCGTCATCCCGACGCCGCTTTGGATCGCGGCAATCTCTTTGGCGACAACGTCAAACGTCTCGTTGAAATAGAAGCTGTGGGTCTCGTGGAAGTCCGGTGTCGGCTTGATATAGGCCACACGTTCCCAGCCGTTGACGACGCCAAATTCCGCACCTGCCGCCGCCAAAATCGGCGTGATCGGCGTGGTTTTCATCGGACGGCCCGCCGGACGATGCTCATGCGGCATGTGGAAGCGGAATTCGTTTTGGTAATCTTCAATCGCTTTGAGCGCGGTCAGTTCCACGTTGCAATGGCCGGTGAAACGACGCGGGTCGGTGACCCAAGTGTCATAGCAGGCCTCGCCGTGGACGATTTGTTGCGCGAGCAGCCAGCCGTGGCCACCGCCCTCGCCCAGACCTGCGCGCAGGCCGATGATGCAGAACGCGTTGCGCTTGCCCGGAATCGGGCCGACCAGCGGCGCGCCGTCGATCGTGTAGGTGATCGGGCCGTTGACGACGGTGTGGATACCGACTTCGGTGAGCGCCGGCATCCGTGCAAACGCGCCCTCAAGCACGTCGGTGACGCGGTCGAGATCGTCGGGGCACAGAGCGTTGACGAATTTCGGGTCGATCCCGTCCATCCCCCACGTGCGGCAATCTTGCTCGTAGAAACCAACCAGCAGGCCGTTTTTCTCTTGGCGGCAATAGTAATCGGACACGGGGCAACGGATCAGCGGCATCCGGTGGCCGGCTTCCTCAATCGCTTTGATCGGCTCGGTCAGGAAGTATTGGTGCTCCATCGACATGACGGGGTGGTGCACGCCCATCATCGCGCCGACTTCGTTCACGCGGTAGCCGCAGGCGTTGACCACGATTTCGCAATTGATGTCGCCGTGCTCGGTGTGAACCGTCCAGCTATCGTCCTTATGCTGGGTGAGGCCGGTGACTGGCGTATTGCGATACACCTCCGCGCCGGCCAAACGGGCACGACGGGCGAGTGCTTGGCACAGCTGCGCCGGATCAATATCACCGTCCAGCGGATCCCAAAGGCCGCCCAGAAGGTTGTCGGTCGAGATCAGCGGGTGGCGGCGGGCGCATTCTTCCGCGTCGATGATTTCAAACTCAACGCCCATGCCTTTGGCGACACTGGCGAAGTGACGATAGCCGTCCATATGCGCCTGCGTATTGGCCAAACGCATCCCGCCATCGGCGTGGTGGTAGTTGATCGGGTATTCCGGATCATCCGCCAACTCTTTGTAAAGTTTGATCGAATGGCTTTTCAGGCCGACCATCGTTTGCACCGCGCCGAAGTTCGTGACCTGCGCGGCCGAATGCCACGTCGTCCCCGAAGTCAGCTCGTTGCGTTCGACTAAGACCACGTCGGTCCAGCCTTCTTGCGTCAGGTGATAGAGGGTGGAACACCCCGCGATACCCCCGCCGATGACGACCACACGTGTTTGACTTTTCATAGCAACCTCACCTTGCATTTTTCTGAATTGCAATCAGATGACGCTGCGTTTCGGGATCGGTCAATTGGGCGCGTGATGCGTTCAGAAAATCAGAACGACCCCTAAAATTAAGCAGAACAGCCGCGCGCCGCGGCGCCGTTAGATCGCCGTCAGATCGCCGCCAGTTGCGACCAGAAGATACCTTCGGCCATGTTGCGCGCGCCTTGCACCCGCACCGCGATCACCTGCAAATCAAACACAGGCAGGACCGGCGAAAGGTCAAACAGGGTGCCTGCGGCCAAACGCTCCTGCGCGAGGGATTCGGGCACCCACGCCACCCCGAGCCCGATCGCCGCCATCTCGACCGCCGCCAATGTCAGGGCCGTTTCCAGCTTTGGCGCATGATCCAGCGCGGGATTCAAAAACGGCAGGATCTTGCGTTCCATCACCTGCCCCAAAAATACATCGGGTGGATACGTAATATAAGGCAACTCAAAGCGTTGATCGCCGTTTTGCGCCGTCAGCGCGCGGCGTAAATCCGGCATCGGGCTGTTGAAAACAGGAATCAAGCGATCCGACCCGATCACCAGCTCTTCGAGGAAATCCGTGCCGAAATCGTTCAGCTCATCGGGCATCCGGTAGACAATCGCCACATCCGCCTGCCGCGATAACAACATGCCCGTGCATTCGTCGAGGTTGGCCGATCGGAGCCGCACGTAGATCCCGTCACGCTCCATCGGCATTTGCTGCAAAAGGGCCGGGACGCGCATCGCGGTGAGCGAATGTTGGCACGCGATCACCACGCGGTTGCTCGTCATCCGCTCGCCGCGCCGCAAATCAACGACAAGCTGCCGCAGAGCCATCGTCAATTGGACGATCTGTTCGCTTTGCGCGGTTGTCGTCGGTTTCAGCCGAATCGGCTTATGGGCGCGATCGAACAGTTCGACGCCAACGTAATCTTCAATCTGCTTAATTCTTCGCGAAAATGCTGATTGCGTGAGCATCCGCCGTTCGGCGGCGCCGCTGAATGATCCGGTATCGGCAATCGCGAGGATGTCTTCCAACCATTCAAGACGCATATCGCACCTAACTTGCAAGTTTTGCATAACATATCAAAAATTTCGAATTTGCATAGCCGTTTGAGATGCGCAACGGTCAGATCATACAAGTTAGTGTCATCACTCAAGGAACATCACATGCATCTCGCCCGCTTCCCGCGCGTCCATCTCGCGCATCTTCCGACCCCGCTTGAGAAGATGGACCGCCTGTCGGCCGAACTCGGAGGGCCGGAAATCTGGATCAAGCGCGATGATTGCACGGGCCTGTCCACCGGCGGAAACAAGACGCGGAAGCTCGAATTCCTGATGGCCGAAGCCTTGGCTATGGGCGCCGACACGGTCATGACGCAGGGCGCGACCCAGTCAAACCACGCCCGCCAGACCGCCGCATTCGCCGCAAAACTCGGCATGGGCTGCCATATCCTGTTGGAAGATCGCACCGGCTCCAACGATCATAACTACAACGATAACGGCAATGTGCTTCTCGATCATTTGCACGGCGCGACGACGTCCAAACGCGCAGGCGGCATGGATATGCAGGCCGAGATGGAGCTTGTTGCCGAAAAACTCAAAGCAGAAGGCCGTAAGGTCTATCTCATTCCGGGTGGCGGCTCCAACGCGACGGGCGCTTTGGGCTATGTGAACTGCGCGTTTGAACTCATGGGCCAAGCCAATGATCGCAGCCTGCGCATCGATCATATCGTCACCGCGACAGGGTCTGCGGGCACACAAGCCGGCCTGATTACCGGTCTTAAAGCCATGAACGCGAATATCCCGTTGCTCGGGATCGGCGTTCGCGCGCCCAAAGAGAAGCAAGAAGAAAACGTCTTCGCGCTGGCACAAAAGACGGCTGAGAAGCTCGGTTGCCCGAATGTCGTATCGCGCGGCGATGTGATCGCAGACAGCAGCTACGTCGGCGCAGGCTACGGCGTGCCCCGCGAAGACACGATCGAAGCGATCCGCATGTTCGCACAGCTCGAAGGCATCCTGCTCGATCCGGTTTACTCCGGCAAAGGCGCGGCAGGCCTGATCGATCATTGCCGCAAAGGCACGTTTAAGAAGGGCGAGCGGATTGTCTTCTTGCATACCGGTGGCTCAACTGCGCTGTTCGGGTATGACTCGGTCTTTGCCGAGGGCAACCAAGCGTTGAAAGTGTAATTAAGATGGCCCGAGCGACATTCACCAAAAGCTTTACCCAGCAATTGCCGATCCCTGATGACGCCATCGAGGCGGCCGTCGCGGTGATGCGCTCGGGCCGTTTGCACCGTTACAACACTGCCGCCGATGCGGCCGGCGAGACGGCCGATCTGGAACGCGAATTCGCCGCATGGCAGGGCCAGCCCTATTGCCTCGCGGTGGCGTCCGGCGGGCAGGCGATGCAGATCGCGATGCGCGCAAGCGGCGTTCAGCCCGGCGATCTGGTGATGACGAACGGCTTTACCCTCGCGCCGGTTCCGGGCGCGATTGCCGGCGTCGGGGCGAAAGCGGTTTTGATCGAAATCACCGATGATCTGGTCATTGATCTCGATGATCTTGATCGCAAGGCAAAGGCAACCGGTGCGCGCTATTTGTTGCTGTCACACATGCGCGGACACCTGTGCGATATGGATCGTTTGATGCGGATTGCCGCCGCGCACAGCATGACGATCATCGAAGATTGCGCGCATACGATGGGCGCGCGCTGGAACGGGAAGCTCTCCGGTTCCTTCGGACTGGCGGGATGTTTCAGCACCCAAACCTACAAGCATATGAACTCCGGCGAGGGCGGCTTGCTGACCTCAGACGATCCTGATTTCATGGCGCGGGCGACGATCCTCTCCGGCTCCTATATGCTGTTTGATCGGCACGGCGCGGGCCCCGCGACAGAGGTCTACGACGATATCAAACTCGATACACCCAATTGCTCGGCGCGGATGGATAACCTGCGCGCCGCGATTTTGCGCCCGCAGCTGCGCGCCCTGAATCAAAGCATCGCGGATTGGAACGCGCGGCACGATTTGGTGGCGGAGATGCTGGCGACCAATCCCGCGATCCACCTGCCCAATCGCCCCGAGGCAGAGCTCTACGTCGGCTCCTCGATCCAGTTTTGCTTGCCCCACATCACACCGGACGCCGCTCGCGGGTTTATCGCGCATCTCGCGGCGGTGGGCGTCGAGGTCAAATGGTTTGGCGCGTCCATGCCCGTTGGCTTCACCTCGGCGCATCAAAGCTGGCGCTATATCGCGGCGCAAGCCCTACCCCAGACCGACCGGATCTTGGCGGGCCTGTTCGATATGCGCCTGCCGCTGACCTTTGATCTGAAGGATTGCGCGCTCTTGGCCGATCACATCCTCGATGCGGTAGCCATGCTGAAACAGGAGCGCGAATGATGCGGCGGATCGGGATTTTAGGCGGTATGGGGCCGGAAGCCACCATCTTGATTATGCAAAAGATTTTGGCCGGCACACCCGCAAACGACGACAGCGATCATATCCCGCTCATCGTTGATCAGAACACGCAGATCCCCTCGCGGATCAAACATTTACTCGAAGGCGGAACGGTCGATCCCTCGGCGGCCTTGGCCGATATGGCGCGGCGGTTGGTGGCGGGCGGCGCGGACGTGCTGGCGATGCCGTGCAACACCGCGCATCACTACGCCGATGCGATCCGCGGCGCGGTCAGCGTGCCGATGCTCGACATGATCGAGCTGTCGTGCGCCCATGCGGCGAGCCTGTCGACCAATGGTCTGGTCGGGGTGCTCGGATCGCCGGCGGTGCGGAAGGTTGGGCTTTTTGACGGGCCGTTGGCGCGTCACGGCCTCAAAGCCATCTATGCCGAGGATGAGGACGCAACCCTCACCGCCATCCGCCAATTGAAATCCGTCGGGCCAAAACCCGAAGCGCGTGCGATTTTGACAGCCGCCTCCGAAGCACTTTGCGCGCGCGGCGCGACCGTCCAGATGATTGCCTGCACCGAGTTTTCTCTGATCCCCGAGTCGGTCTCCCCGCAGGCGACCGCCTTCGACACGCTTGACCAGCTGGTGAAAGAAGTTCTGCTGCAAGCGAAAGCTTAACCGGTGGGCGCGGTGGATTTGACCGCGCGCCACTGCCTCCCGCCGCCCCGATGCCCCCAGATTTACTGGCAGCATCCGGCAAAAAATTGAGAGCCAATGCCATGATCTATTTGAAAAAAGCCGACCGCACCGCAGAAACCGATCAGGGCGATGTGCATGATATCGTTGTGAAAATGTTGGGCGAGATTGCGGAAGGCGGCGAGGAAAAGGCCCGCCAATACGCGCGCGATCTGGATAAATGGGCGGGCGATATTGTGGTCTCCGCCGAGCAACGCGCCGCGGCGGCGGCCTTGGTGCCCGAGAAGCTGAAAGCAGATATCCGCTTCGCCCATGCCAATATCAAACGCTTCGCCGAGGCACAGCGCGCCACCGTGACCGATTGCGAAATCGAGATCCTTCCAGGCCTGATCGCGGGCCAAAAGCAGATCCCCGTCTCTGCGGCGGGCTGCTATGTTCCGGGGGGGCGCTATTCCCATATCGCCAGCGCGATTATGACGATCACCACTGCGAAAATGGCCGGCGTGCCCCATATCGCGGCGTGCTCGCCGCCGCGCCCGGGCGTTGGGATTCCGCCGGCGATCCTATTCGCGATGGATCTGTGCGGCGCCGATGAAATCCTCTCGATGGGCGGCGTGCAGGGCGTGGCGGCGATGGCGAACGGGCTCTTTGGCCTTCCCAAAGCCGATATCCTCGTCGGCCCCGGCAACCAATATGTTGCGGAAGCGAAACGGATTTTGTTCGGCCATGTGGGGATTGATATGTTCGCAGGCCCGACCGATAGCATGGTCGCCGCCGATGCCACTGCCGATCCCGAATTGGTGGCGATGGATTTGGTGGGTCAGGCGGAGCATGGCTATAACTCGCCCGTCTGGCTGGTGACATCTGACCGCGCCTTGGCGGAAAAGGTGATGGAGATCGTGCCGGGGATGATCGCGTCCCTGCCCGAGCCGAACCGATCCAGCGCCGAGGCCGCGTGGCGCGATTATGCCGAGGTGATGCTGTGTGATGATGCAGAGGATATGGCGCAGGTCTGCGATCAATACGGGCCGGAGCATTTGCACATCCAAGCCGCCGATCTGGATTGGTGGCTGGGGCGCCTGCGCTCCTACGGATCGTTGTTCTTGGGCGAGGAAACCACGGTGGCGTTTGGCGATAAGGCGTCGGGCCCGAACCATGTTTTGCCAACCTCGGGTGCCGCGCGCTACACGGGCGGTCTTTCGGTGCATAAATTCATGAAAACCGTCACTTGGCAGCGCGCCACACGGGACGGTGCGCGCCCCTTGGCCGAAGCCACCGCGCGGATTTCGCGGCTTGAAGGGATGGAAGGTCACGCACGCTCCGCCGATATCCGCCTCGCCAAGTTTTTCCCCGACGAGACCTTCGATCTGAGCGCGGCAGATGAGTGAGGCCCCGCAAATCGGCGCGCCTCTTTCCAAGCAGCGTCAAGCGATCGAGTGGTTCCATCTGCATCGCGGCGGGATCATCCTCGCCACGACCATCGCGCTGGCCTCCAGTTTCCTTGATGAGCATTACGGCGCGCCTGCCATGCTATTTGCGTTGCTCATCGGGATGGCGTTCAACTTTATGAACGAAACCCCGCGTATGGCCGAAGGCATCGCCTTTTGCGCGCGCGATCTGTTGCGGCTCGGCGTTGCGCTTTTGGGCCTGCGGCTGACCTTTGCGGATGTGTCGCAATTGGGGATCACGCCGATCATTGGCGTGGCGGTGATGCTGGTGCTCACCTTGCTCGGCGGCGTGCTCTTCGCGCGGTTGTTCGGGCGCAGCACCGCTTTTGGTCTGCTGACGGGTGGCTCGGTCGCGATATGCGGGGCATCGGCGGCGATGGCGATTGCGGCAGTTTTGCCGAAAAAACACCTCAAAGAGGAGGACGTCTTGCTCACGGTGGTGGGCGTCACCGCGATGTCGACCATTGCGATGATCGTCTATCCGATGTTGTTCAAATCGCTCGGTCTGGCCGATATTGAAAGCGGTTATATGATCGGGGCGACGATCCACGATGTCGCACAGGTCGTCGGCGCGGGCTATTCGGTCAGTGATACCGCCGGCGACATTGCCACCTTCACCAAGCTGTTGCGCGTCGCACTTTTGCCGGTTGTCCTCTTGGCGGTGACAATCATTTTCCGCAAGGAATCGGGCGGCACGGCGGGCCTGCCATGGTTCGTTGTGGCCTTCATCATCTTGATGATCGTCCGCAATTTCGTTCCCTTGCCGGAGGCGCTCCTGAGCTTTGTGAACGATGCTTCACGGTTCTTGCTCGTCGTCGCCATCTCGGCTTTGGGGGTCAAAACCTCCCTGCAAAAGCTCTTTGCGCCGGGGGTGAAGGGGTTGGTTTTGATCGCGGTCGATACCGTGTTCTTGTTGGCTCAGGCGATCATCTTCGCGCATATCTTCCTGCTTTAAGGTAAAAGACGGCGCGCGAGATCACAAGGCAATGACCTCGGTCGGCGCCGTCAGCATCAATCGCGCGCCGTCGTTCGTTATGCAGATCATCTGCCCCAATGCGGCGCCACCATGGCCGGGCACAAATAGATTTGGATGTAATTCCAATATCATCCCCTCTCGCAGGAGGGGGCCATCTTCCTTCGGCATGGTTTCGGGATAGGCGCCAAACCGTTGCGGGAAAGCGGCGGTCAGGCCCGGTTCCTCATAAGTCAGGCCAAGACCGTGCCCCGTTCTGAACTGCCGCAATTCGGCAAATCCAAACGCGGTCGCCGATAGGTCCGTCGCAGCCGCCATCGCGCGCACGGCGTCCGACACCGGGTGATCGGGGCGCAGCGCGGCGAGCCCTGCGTCAAGCGCGGTCTGCACATGGGCGTGCATCTGCGCAATCGTATCGGGCACCGCGCCGATATGCCCCATTCGCAGGCCATGCGCCCAATGCCCGTCCACCGTCAGCGCAACGCCGAACAGCATTTGATCCCCCAAAGCCGCCGCGCGCCCCGTCTCCTCGGGCCAATAGCGCGGATGATCGGCTTGCGGGCGCAGCGTGAGCCACGTGCGGCAATACTCGGCCCCAAGGCGCAGGGCGGTATCCTCCAAAATACGCTGACTTTCACGCCCCGTCCGGCCGATCTTGATCGCCTCCGGCAGCGCGGCAAACAGATGATCGCAGATCTCCGCTCCGGCCTGATGCAATGCGATCGCGGCGGGCGCCTTGATCTGGCGCGCGGCATCCAAAACGGGGGTGAAATCCTCACCCCCTGCCAAAATCGGGGCCAGCGGCTGATAGAGCCCCATCGGCATCTCTGCCTCGCCGATCAAGACGGGTGCCTGCCCCGCCAGAAGATCGCGCAGGTGTTGCGGCCAGAGGGCCTGCGGGAGATATCGCGGCGCAAGCTCGGGCACGGTCTCGCGCGCGGCGGGCTCCATGAAGGGGCTCGTGAGCAACAGATGGCAACCGGCCCGCGTCATCACCAAAAGCGAGGCGGATTCGTGGCTATCCCAGCCGGTCAGAAACCGCATACCGCCATGCGACCGCGTGCCCCCGCCAAGCGCGCTGCCCATGCCGAAAACGACCACGGGTCGCCCGCCCGCCGCCGCCATGATGGCCGCGCGGCGCGCAGGGAGAATTGCCGGATCGCGCTGGCGGAGCGTCAACGGCGGATTACGCATCCGCCAGATCGGCCTCCATCGCGAATGCTGCCGCCAACAAGGCCGCATCGTCGCCGCCCAAGCCCGTGAGCATCGCGCCAATCAGCGCATCGCCTTTGCCAAACGGCAGGCTGATGCTGCATCCGTCCATCACATTTGCAAGGCTGGTGTTGCGCAGGGCAAGCAAGTTGATCCGCGTGAACCCATCGTCGTTTGCGACATCCTCAAACCGTGGCGCTTGAATGGCGACCGTGGGCAAAAGCACCAGCGCATCACCAAGCTGCGCGCGGAAGGCGGCGATCAACTCTGCGCGCATCGCCAAGGTCGCGGCGAAATCGGCCTCGGAGACCTCGGCACCGCGCGCCATCCGTTGCCGGACGCGCGGGTCCATCTTGTCGCCATGCTCGTCCATCCGCGCCTTGAAGCGGCGAAGGCTCTCATAGGCGCTAAACTGCCAGACGGGCAGGTTTTTGTAGTCGTTGAGAACCGGTAGCTCGGCTTCGCGCACTGTCCAGCCCGCGGCGTCAAGCGCCGCGCGCAACGCGGCAAAGCCCGCCGTCACGGCCGGATCGAGATCGCTCATCCCGAAATTCAGCGGCACGATCAGCTCGCGGCGCGCGGGCGCGATCTTGGTCGCATCGCCCAAAGTCGTCTGGCCCGACATAACTTGCCACGTGGTCGCGCAGGTCGCGACATCGCGCGCCATCGGCCCCACGCTATCAAGACTCTCGGACAGGGGCATCGCCCCGTCCAGAGGGACGCTCATCTGCGAGGGTTTAAACCCGACCAACCCACAAAACGCCGCCGGAATCCGCAAAGACCCGCCGGTGTCGCTGCCCAACGCGATATCCGCCAAGCCGGAGGCAACGGAGACCGCGCCGCCAGACGTCGATCCGCCCGGAATACATCCCGGGAACAAAGGGTTCTCCGGCGTGCCATCATGCGGGTTGAGGCCAAGGCCGGAATAGGCCAGTTCCGTCATCGTTGTGCGCCCGATCACGCGCGCGCCCGCATCGCGCAGCCGCGCAACCGCCACGGCATCCGCTATCGCGGGCGCGGTATCAGCAAGGAGAGGGCTCCCCGAACGGGTCACTTCGCCCTTCAGATCAAACAGGTCTTTGACGGACAGAACCTGCCCCGCCAACGGCCCTGCCCGGCCCGCATCCTGTGCGAAAGCCTCGGGCAGAAGCTTGGTGAACACCGATGTGCTCGCCTTCGCGCGGGCGATGCGATCGGCATCGGTCATTGCAGGTGTCAGGGGCGTTGTCATGCGATCACCGGTAGGGTTTCCGTTTCATAGTGCATCGTGATTTCACGACCCAGAACCGGATCTGTCAAGCGCATGCGGTAGGCGGCGGCTTCACGCACCCCGCCGATCGCGCCCAACGTGCCGCAAAGCATCGCGCCACCTTCCGGCAGGTTTGCACCCGCAACGAGATCCATCAGGGGGCGGATGCTGGCCAAAGTGCCTGTTTGATACACAACCCAAGCGCCGTTCTCGCGGATGTCGCAATGCAGCTCCAACGCATCGAGGTGGTCTTTCACCTCGGCCAACGGCCAGATCTGCGAGGCAACCGGCTTGGCGCAGGCCTGCTTGGAGGCGGCAACAGAATGCGCCTCCAGCGGACGATCGGTGTGATCCGACCCGAGGCCGAGCCAGAGCTGACCGCCTGCGTTCATCACCAGCGGCTCAACCTCGCCCGAGGTGCCCGGGCCGACAACTTCGACGCGCTCGCCTTGCTGCAAAAGGTTCGACGAGGTGCGGTAGAACAAAGGCACGGTTGAGGGCGGCGCGACGCCAATGGCCGCGAGTTCTTCAATGTGATGCGTGACCTTCGCCGCATCGCGCCCTGTCCAGCCCGCGACGACCAAATGGCGAATATCAAGCGTAACCGGGCCGGTAGGTGTTTGGAATTGCATCATAACCTCGATTTATAGGGAGTCAGGCAGCCAAAGGGCCAAGCCGGGAATAAGAATAAGAAGGCCAACCATGCCGAGCATCACCATGACGAAGGGAAGCGCGCCTGCGACCACCTCCGACATCGATCCGCGGCCACGCGCGGCTTGCACGACGTATAGGTTGAGACCAACAGGAGGGGTGATCAGCGCCATCTCGATCAACACGATCATCAAGATGCCGAACCAGATTTTATCATAGCCGAAGCTCTCGATGATCGGCACAACGATCGGGATTGTCGCCACCATCAACGACAGTGTTTCGATGAAGAACCCGAGCACGATATAGATCAGCACGATCACCATCAGCGTGCCGAACGCGCCAAGGCCCAGACCTTCAAGCAAGGCTTGCAACTGGCGGCTGATGCCAAGAGCGGTCAGCGCGAAGTTGAGAACATAGGCGCCGATAACCACCAGCATGATCATCGCCGTGGTTTTCACCGTGCCGCGCAATGCTTCGTTGAGCATCGAAACCGTGAGCGCACGGTTGAGCGCCGCGATGACCAGCGCAAAGACCACGCCGAGAGCGGCGGATTCTGTTGGCGTCGCGATGCCGGCGTAAATCGTCACGACAATTGTCGCAAAGAGGCCCAGAACCGGCAGCAAATCGGGCAAGCTGCGCAAGCGCTGCGACCATGAGAACGCAGGCCGCTCGCCGCCCAAAGAAGGCTTCCACATGCACAGGGCCACAACAACGGCCATGAACAGCACCGCCATCAAAATGCCCGGCACCAACCCCGCAAGGAACAGCCGTGGGATCGACGTCTCGGTGAGGAAGCCGTAAACGATCAGGTTGATCGATGGGGGGATCAAGATCCCCAAGGTGCCGCCCGCCGCAATTGCGCCGGTGAACAGGCGCGGATCGTATCCGAGCCGGTCGCCCTGCGGCGATGCCACGGTTGCCACCGTCGCCGCCGTGGCAACCGAGCTACCGGAGGTGGCGGAAAATAGGGTCGATGTCGCGATATTGGCGTGAATCAACCCGCCAGGCAGCCACGAGAGCCAGCTGTTCATCGCGTTATAGGTGCGCGCCGCGACGCCGCTGCGCACAAGTATTTCGCCCAGCATCACGAAGAATGGAATAGCGATCAGCGTGCCCGAGTTGGACGACGACCAAACCACCTGCCCCAGACCGCGCATCAACGGGAAGGGCGAGAAGAACGCATCCAGCCCGATCGAGAGCAGGATCAAAACGATGCCGACAGGGATCGACGCCAGAAGCAGGCCGAATAGACCCGAAAGTGTAAACAGGATCATATTTCCCCCTTGAAGCCAGCGGCCTCATCCACGGCGGCCCAGTTGCGTTGAACCATGAACACCAAACCCGCCGCCATCAGCACCAGCGCCGAGACCGCGAACCAAAGCCAGCCCGCAAGCCACAAGGTCTGCGGCCACGCCAGAGGTGTCGCCAGCGCGGTATTGGCCCGCGCATCATTGGCGAGGGTGGAGGCCAAAACCCCCCACCCGCGCCAGCCGATCATCACGGCCGTCGCCGCGAGAGCACCCAAAGCCAGAAGATCCATGCAAGCCCGCCCCGCAGGCACAAATTTGTTCCGGATCAATTCGATACGCACATGCGCCCGCTCAGTGAGGGCGTAGCTCGCCCCCCAAGCGGAGGTGATGGCCATCGCATATCCCGAAATTTCGTCAGTGCCCCCCAACGGATGCGAGATGGCCCGCATCACGACATCCGCGAGAATAGCCGCCACTGTCGCCAGCAACATCACACCCGCCGCGACGGCGATATAGCCGTTCACCCGCGCAAGAGTTTGGACAAGAGCTTGCATGATCCCCGCCTCAGTTCGCGCTAAAGGTCAGGCCGGAGACAGCGCCGACGCTCTCGTTCCAACGCTGACCCCAATCGCCGCCCGCACGTTCCGACCACGCCGGAAGAACTTCCGTGACCAGAATATCCTTGACCAGAGCCTCATCCGCCTCGGTCACAGCAACCAGCGTCATATCATGCGCCTCGCCCATCGCGCAGTCGCCCTCGCCCGTCAGGCAAGCGATCTCGGATGTCATATTTGCCTGCGCTTCGGCCCAAGTCGGGGTCTCGACTTGCTCGATAAACGCAGTGGTGATTGCGTCTTGCGTGGCGGTATCCATCGCGTTCCAACGCTCAAGGCGGATAGCGGCCACGACCGGATCCCAGCCACCCAATGCCAACGGCAACAGATGCGTGGAAACTTCCCACCAGCCCGCGCTATAGCCAGACCCCGCGCCGGTCACCGCGCAATCAACCACGCCGCGCTGCAACGCGCCGGTGACTTCGCCAAACGCCATCGTCACCGCTTCCGAACCGAGCTCCTCGAGCACATTCGCCGTCATGCGGCCCGATGCGCGCACCTTCAAACCCTTGAGATCTGCGAGGCCTTCGATGGGCTTGTTGCAAAAGACGATTTGCGCCGGATAAGGCGCGGTGCCGATGACATGGGCGTTAAAGACGGAGGCGAAAATATCATCCATCATCGGGCGCGCGGCGTCCATCGCCGCCTTCGCCGCATCGGCGTCCTTGGCGACCAAAGGCACATCCAGACCTTCCAGCGCGGCGCTATCGGACACGGCGTAATCCGCCGCCGTCATGCCAACATCAAACACGCCTTGCGACATCATGCGGAACACGTCGCCGCCCGCGATGCCCATCTGATCATGCGTGGTCAGCGCAACGGCAAGCTTGCCATCGGTGACTTCCGGAACGGTCGTCGTCCAGAACGGCGCCTCATAATTCTTGTGCAGCGCAAGGCCGCTCCAGCTTCCGACGACGGACAGGCTGTCTTGCGCCTGCGCGGTGGTGCCCAAAGCGAGCGCGGTGAGGGTGAGTGCTAGTTTTTTCATGGGGGAGAACCTCTGTTGGGATTGGCCGCTATTGTCACAGCCTTGTGACAAAACTCCGCTGTCGGGGCAATTCTGTCAAATTTTAGTTTTTGATCTAAAGTGATAACGTATAGTTATCACGAACCAACGGGAGGCGTGAATGAATTTCGATCAGATCAAAACATTTCTCGCCGTGGCGCGGCTTGGCGGTGTGCGGCGCGCGGCGGAGGCCCTGAGCCTGTCGCAGCCCGCGATCTCGAACCGCATCCTTGCGCTGGAGGAAGATCTCAACCTCACCTTGTTCGAACGCGGCGGCGGCGGGATGCGGCTGAGCCGCGCGGGGATTTTGCTGATCCCCCATGCGGAAGTGCTGGAGCAGACAATGAACCGCATCCGGTCCGAGCTTGTGCCCTCCGAGATGCTGGAGGCGGTGCTGCGCGTCGGGGTCGTCGAGACAGCCGCCGAGAGCTGGCTGGCGGAATTTCTGGCGCGGTTCCATCGCCGCTATCCGCGCGTGTTGGTGGAGGTGTCGGTCGATATTTCGGTGAACCTGCGCGATCAGATTTTGGAACGGTCCCTCGATTTGGCCGTGTTGATGGGGCCGATCTCGGAATATTCCGTGACCAATACCACCCTCCCGCCGGTCGAGATGGGATGGTTCAAACAGGCGGGGACACCAGATCCCGATCTGGCAAAAACGCCGGTCATTACGTTTCACCGCAAATCCCGCCCGTTTCAAGAGATCCACGCCCATCTCACACGGTTGCACGGCTCGGGCGTTCGGGTCTTTCCCTCAAGCGCGCTCTCGACGGGGTTCGAGTTGGTCGGCGCGGGCATTGGCGCGGGGGCTTTCCCGACGCGCGCGTTGCTCAAACGGATGGAATCCGTGCAGGTGGCGCGGTTTGATCCCGGATGGGCCCCAAACCCGATTGCGCTCTCGGCCTCTTATCTGCGCGAGCATGAGGGGACGCTCATTGAGCAGGCGGTTAAATGTTTTCGCGAGGTGGCGGATGGGTGACGCCCTGCCTGCGGGCTTGCTTGACTGGCATACAAGTATACCAGTATCACAAGGACAGGAGGACCCCATGACACAAACCGATACAAGTTCGCCAATCGGCGACACGACCGCCCTCGTCACCGCTTTCTGGCGCGACACTTTCCCACACTGGCGCGCGCAAGTGATCGACGGCCCGCACGGCGTTTTCGATGTGCTCGACGTGACCGGAAAGCCCGATCTGGATGCGGGCAAAACGCTGCTCGCGCAGGCCCGCACCTTGTTCACCTTCGCCCATATTGCGCAGATCACCCGCGAGCCAGCGATGATCGATGCCACGCGCGCGCAGGCGGCCTTTGTCGATCTGTTTCGGCGGGCGGATGGCCTTTACCGCGCGAAACTGGCGCGAGACGGCACGGTGACCGGAAATCCGCAAGACGAGGTCGCGCGGAGCTACGAGTTGAGCTTTGTCCTCCTCGGGTTGGTGACGTGGAACCAGATCGAGACCTCGGCCGAAACCGAGGCCCTGATCGAGGCATGTTGGGCGGCCTTGCAGACGCATTTGACAGATCCCGACACCGGCGTTTTGCGCAATGATGATACCAAAACAGTGTCTAACCCTGCCCAAAACCCGCATATGCATTGGTATGAGGCCTGCTTGCAGGCTTACCGGATGACGCGCGACGGCAAGTGGTTGACGCGCGCCGCAGACATACGGACCATTGGCCTGCGGTATTTCTTCGATACCGATAGCGGCAGCCTCGCCGAGTTTATCACCCCTGATTACCGCCCCCTGCCCGCACCGGACGGATTGCGGCGCGAGATCGGCCACCAATGCGAATGGGCGTGGCTGCTTTCGGAGGAGGCGCATCTGGCCGGCCGCACGGATCTCACCGCGACGGTCAACGCGCTGATGGGCTTTGCCGAACAGGGCGGGTTTGCCGCGCAAGGTCCCCTTAAAGGCGCGGCCTATGACGCCGTGTCTGTATCAGGCGCCGTGATGGAGAACCGATTCTTGCTCTGGCCGCAAACCGAGGCGATCAAAGCATTGGCCGCGCGGCACATGGCGGGCGATCCCGTGGCGGAAGGCCGTGCGAAGGCGCTTTTGGTGTTGATGTTTGCGGGCTGGTTCGACGGACGCCCCGCCTTCGTGAACCAATTGGATGCGCAGGGCGAGACGATCTGGCCGGAGGCGTTGACGCGCGTGATGTATCATATCGCGGTGGCTTTGACCGAGGGCGCGCGCGCCGGCTTCTGGCCAAACCCGCCCGCGCATCCGGCCTGAACCGCACAAAATAAGAGCCTAAAGCGCCAACTAGAGACGAAAAACGCCTGCCCTTAACGGGCAGGCGTCACGCCAGATGCGAAATTTTGGCCCTACCGCCTCTGGCATTCAACCTCAGCCGGGGAAGGAATCCGGCATCAAGGTTTTGGGAAGCCACATGACGATCTGTGGGAACACGATCAGCATCAGCAAGATGAACAACATCGGCACCAAGATGATGACCACATCGCGCATGACTTTCGAGACGTTCATCCCGCCGATCGAGGCCGAAATCAGCAGACACAGACCGTAAGGCGGTGTGACAAGGCCGAAGGCAAGCGAGACGATGCCGATGATCGCGAAGGCAACAGGCTCGATCCCCGCCGCTTGTGCAACCGGCATCAACACGGTGCCCAAGATGATGATCGTCGGAATCGCGTCGATAAACAGGCCGAAGAACAAGAACAGACCCGCAATCATGAATGCCGTGCCCGTTGGGCCGAATTCCAACGCCGTCATTGTCCCCACGATCAGACGCGGAACGTTGTAGAACGACAGCATCCACCCGAACGCCGACGCCGTGCCAATCGCGAAAAGCGAGATGGAGGCGAAGCGGCCCGTGTCATACAGGATCGTCCCCAAATCACGCACCGTCACAGTGCGGTAAACGAACAGGCCCAAGATCAACGCGTAAGCGGCGGCGATAATCGCGCTTTCCGTCGGGGTCACAATCCCGCCCACAATCCCGCCAATCACGAGAATCGGGGTGAACATCGCGAGCGCGGCCCCCTTCAGCGCGTGCCAGAATTCAGCAAATGTCGGGCGCCCGGCCGTCGGGTAATTATACACTTTCGCGTAGCCATACACCGTCGCCATCAACGCCAGCCCGATCAGCAAGCCGGGAATGGCGCCGCCCAAGAACAGCGCGCCAACCGACACTTGCATCACGCCGCCCCAAACAACCATCAAGATGCTTGGCGGGATAATCACGCCCATCACCGACGAACACGCCGTAATCGCGATCGAGAAACGCGTGTCGTAGCCCTCTCTTTGCATCGCAGGAATGAGGATCTTGCCGCAACCCGCCGCATCCGCCGTCGAGGACCCAGAGATCCCCGCGAACAGCATCGACACCGCCACGTTCACATGCCCCAGACCGCCCGGCATCCAACCCGTCAGCACGCGCGACAGCTCGATCAAACGATCTGTCACCTTGCCCGAGTTCATCAGGTTCGCCGCCAGAAGGAAGAACGGAACCGCTAGCAAAATGAAGGAGTTATACGATTGGAACATCCGGTCAATGATGATGAACGGCGTCAGGCGCATATCCAGCATCACAATCGGAATGGTCGCGATACCAAGCGCGAAAGCCACAGGCACGCGGATCGCGACGAGGAAGATGAACCCGCCGACGAGGATCGCGCAGGCCATAAGAGTTGAAACGATCATGCGTGGAGTCCTTTGGTCGAACGGTAGGCGACAAACGCTTCATAGAGCCGGTAGCTCGTAAAGAGGGTCCAGACCACACCCGAAATCGGCACCGAAATATAGGTAATCATCAGGTTCGCGCGCATCATGACGGAATTCTGAATTCCGCCGAATTTGGCGTATTCGATCCCGTACCACGCAAACAAAAGCGAGAAGACCAGAACGAGGATCAAGACGATCGCCCTTTGCACGAATAGGAGCAGGGGCTTCTCCGAGTCGGGGATAACCTGCACGTCAAAATGCGTGCCATCCCAAACCGCGACCATCGAGCCGAGCATGACCACCCAGATGAAGATGAACGTGGACAGTTCTTCCGTCCACAAGAAGGTGGGGATCACACCCGTGTAGCGCGAGATCACCTGCATCGCGACGGGGATCGCAAGCGCGCCCATCAGCACTGCGAGCAGCACCCGTAGAAGGTTCGAAAACCGGTCAAGCAAAACGCCCAAAACAAGACCCCTGAGATGGTTGGAACGGGCGCCCCGAAGGGCGCGGAAAAGAGGGCGGGAAACGACCCGCCCTCATAGGGATCTTACTTCGCGCGCACCGCTTCGAGCAGCTCGGTCGCCTCAAGCTCGGCCGCGTAAGCGTCCTGAACCGGCTTCACGAGATCCAGCAACTCATCGCGGCCTTCAAATTCGATCACGTTGATCTGCTTTGCGTCGGCCATCTCTTGCAGTTTCACGCCATCTTCGCGCGATTCCAGCTCACGACCAAATGCGCCCGCCTCTTTACCGGCCTCCATCACCGCCGCCTGAAGATCCTCAGGCAGGTTGCGGAAGGTTTTGCCGCTCATCACGATCGGACGCACGGTGATCGAGTGCTGCGTCAGGGTTACGTTCGGCGCAACCTCGTAAAACTTGAGGTTCTGGATGCTGGCGGCTTCGTTCTCGAACCCTTGGATAACGCCGGTTTGGATCGCGTTATACACTTCGTTATAAGCGATCGCCGAAGGCGCGGCCGAAATCGCGGAGAAGACCTGCGCCTGAATCGGCGCGCCCATCACCCGCATACGGAAGCCGTTCAGCTCCGCCATATTATGGATCGGTTTGGCAGAGAGGATGTTGCGCACGCCCCCCCCAGTGTAGCCAACGATCTTGATATCGGCTTTCTCCAGCAACTCCGCCTCTAGCGGGGCCAGAACGTCCGACGAGAGAACCGCGTTCCAATGGTCGAGATCACGGAACAGGAACGGCATATCCATCAACGGGATCGACGGCGCAAACACGGCCATATTCGATGGCGCGAGGATCGTGAAGTCAACCGCAACGCCTTGGTTGAGGTAGGTCACGTAATCGGATTCGACGCCGAGTTCGCCGTTGAGACGCAGATCGAATTCGACCTCACCGTCATATTTCTCATCCGTCAGCTCGATGAATTTACGGAGCGTCTTGGTGAAGGCATGGTTGTCATCAAACATGCTCGCGCCGCGCAGGGTTGTCTGCGCGAAGGCACCTGATGCCAGAACCCCTGACGCGATAACGGCGCCCGCAATGATCCCGGTGGCTTTCTTGAAAATCGTCATTTTAGTCCTCCCAGTTCAGGGCCGTCTCCCCTCCAGGGCGGCCTCTTGACTGTGCTAAATAGATGTAAAAATTTGTTTTAAGTCAACGAATAAACGCAAATTTTTTTGCCTAACAATTAGGCATAAATGCCGTAACAATATGATTTTGAATGGATAATACTAGAATACCAGTATAGTTATTTTTGCAAAAACTTTGTTAAAGATCGATTTGTCAGGCGCTATCATCCCCTGCCCTCGCCCTCGTGCACATTTTCGCGCCAGTCACGCGGCCGCTTTCGCCGCCGCTCCGGCAAGGAGGCGGCGCCCTTCCCTGCGGGAGCGGGCCGATTCCTCGCACAAATGCGCCCGCCCAGATGCTTGACCCGATGCTTGAGCCCGATGCTTGAGCCCGATGCTTGAGAACGACGGACAGGCACAGTAAGAGAGCGAGATTGGGTGCGTGTTTGACCCGCCCAATACCGTTACACCCTGATGACTGGAACCGATCCGATGGCGGCAGGCCAAACCCCACCCCCGCCTTTTCGCATGAAACGTGACGCCGCAAATGAGGGCGCGGCGCATCGCAGCCTTGCCGATCTCGCGTATGAGCAGTTGCTGGCGATGATCGTACGCGGCGAATATCCGGCGGGCGGCAAACTGCCGAGCGAACATGCGCTCAGCCAGCGTTTGCATGTCTCGCGGCCCGTTTTGCGACAAGCGTTGCAACAGCTTCGCGTCGATCATCTGATTGTCTCGAAACAGGGATCAGGCTCTTACGTCACGCGCCAGCCCGATAGCGCTGTGCTGGAATTCGCGCCGATCGGGTCCATCGCGGATATTCAGCGGGTGTTCGAATTCCGCGCGGCGATCGAGGGCGAGGCCGCCTTTCATGCCGCCGCGCGTCGTAGCGACGCCGATCTCGCGCGGATAAAATCGGCGCTCATGGCATTGGATATCTGCGTGCAAGAGGGCAAATTGGGCACCGACGCGGACGAGGCATTTCATTCGGAAATCTGCAAAGCCTCGCAAAACGACTATTTTCTGACCGCGCGCCAATCCATGAAGCCCAACATCCTCAAAGGGTTGACCCTGACGCGGTCGCTCTCGCTGACAAAGCCGAAAGCACGTCTGGATTTGGTGCAACGAGAGCACCACGCGATTTTTGACGCGATCAAGGCGAAAGACCAGACCGCCGCCCGCGAGGCAATGCGCGCCCATATCGAAAACGCCAGATCGCGTCTCTTTGAGAGCAATATGATCGTCGCAACGTAAAACGGGCCCGCAAAAGCAGGCCCGTATTCGCTATGTAAATAAATTTTAGCTAAATAGCATGCCGCCGTTGATATCCATGTTCGTGCCAGTGATGAAAGCGCTGTCATCGCAGGCGAGGAACAAGACGAGGTTGGCAATATCAACCGGCAAGCCCTGACGTTTCAACGGGCTCGCATTTTCGACGTTCTTGCGCACTTCCGGTTTGGTGTGGATATTGTGGAAATCGGTGTCGATCATGCCAGGGCAAAGCGCGTTGACACGGATTTTCGGGCCGAGCTCTTTTGCCAAGCCGCGCGTCATCGTCATCACAGCGCCCTTCGATGTGCCATAAGCAACCGACCCCGGGCCGCCGCCGTCACGGCCAGCTTGGCTCGCGAGGTTGACGATTGCGCCGCTGTCCATATGCGCGAGGCAAGCTTTCACCATCAAGAAGGTGCTGGTGAGGTTCAGATCCATCACCGCCTGCCAATGTTCCAACGACATCTCGGCAATTGTTTTGCGCGCGATCAGGCCGCCCGTATTGTTGACCAAAACATCAATGCCGCCGAAGTCGGCAACGGTTTTGTTCACAAGCGCATCGACGCCCTCTTGGGTGTTGAGATCGCCTTGCAAGGCAAAGGCACTGCCGCCCGCGGCTTTGATCTCCGCAACGGCGCTATCTGCGCCTTCGCTGCTGGAGAAGTAGTTGATCGCGACATTCGCGCCTTCTTCCGCCAGACGGATTGCGCAAGCGCGCCCGATATCACGGCCACCGCCTGTCACGATTGCGGTTTTTCCTGAGAGTTTCATGTGGTTTCCTTCTGGTTTTTCGTCTTGGGGTGTGTCTGGACGGTTGAGGTCCCGACGTCAAACGTCTTCGGAACGATGACCCGGAAGCTGCGGTCTTCAGCATCGGTGAGATACAGATCGCAATCATAGCCTTGGTCGTCGAGGAAGCTGAAAATCCGGCGCGGGGCCGAAAGCGAGTATGGCACGAGCAAGGTCGCAATCCGGTGGCGGATCGCCTTGGGGAACGTGGCCTTTAGGCGGGTGCTGACGGGCAGGCCTTCGATCTCCGACGGATCAACACCGGGGAAGCCTGTCTCTTGCGTGATCACGGGCGCGCCGGCCTCCGACCAAAGCATCTGGCCGTAGAAACCGGCACGCTCGCCGGTGTAGCGGAAGCTCGTATCACCAAGCGCCATTGGCCCGTTGGCATGCAACAACCAATCGACGCTGACTGGCGTATCGGCATCGATGCTATCCACAATCACGAAATACTCGTTGTTCACGAAGTAAACGTCGCGCAGAACCGATGTGACCTGCGACGTCAGCGTCTTATACGCCTCCGTTGCATCGCCCTGCATATAGATATGATCGCCGCGATCTTCCGCCACGGTAATTTTTCCCGTCGAGCGCATCGCGAGCGTCTTATCCTTGCCCGCGTATTGGCCCTTACCGTCGATCATCACAGCGTTCTTCGATACGGTTTGGCGTCGCCAAGCTTGGTGCATCGTGCTGTTGAAGGCGACGTAATGGCCCGATTGGATCGCCAGATCCTCGCCAAAGCCCGCGAGGCAAAACGCGTTCTGGTCGCCGTGGCTGTGGCTGATCGAGCCGTAAGGCGACGATTTCATCACGAACTGGATGTGGTTGTCGGGATCTTGCATCCGATGCTGGATGGCGACCCAGCCGATCCCCTTAAACCAGCGAAGCTGATCGTCATCGGCAGGTGGCTCGGCCTTGATGATCGGGAAATCAGTGCGGTAGACCAATTCGTCGAAATTGAAATCCCACCAACCCCAGTTGTAAAACGCCATTTCCGTGCCCGGATTTGTGCGTTTGATTTCGTCGTAATACCACTGATACGCGCCATTGCCCGTGACACCCGCATATTGACGCAGGTTATAGCCCACCTTGATCGCAGGCAGATCGCCCATCGTGCTATCATCGCCAAAGGTCGCGCGGCGGGTATCGGGGGCCTTGGTGTAGAGCGGGAAATCGCCTGTCTTTTGGAAGAACGGGCGCGCGTAGAGATCGATTCCTGTGTAGGATTTCAAAAGGTTAGCCGCATCGATCAGATAGGCCATCCCCGTCATCCAGTAATGCGGGCCCTCCGCCCAGCCCCCATCTGAATCGCCCCAAGGGGAATAGACGGTGGAGAGGAATTCGATCGAGTAATGCAGCCAGTCTTCCGCCTCGGGCGCATCATCCAAAAGCGCGATCGACGCCGGAACCAGTACCGCCGAGACAGCCCGCACGGCATGGCTATCGAAGGGGAACAGATGGATATTGGCGTGTTTGATAATATGATCGGCCGTCTCGCGCGTACGCGCCAAAAGCGCTGTGCGAACAACCGTGCGCTCGTCCTCGGAGAGCTGATCGAACAACCAATCATACCCCCAAGCCAGCGCGAGATTGACGCGGAACGCCCATTCATCGGTATAGCTGCGCGAGGTCGTCCCCGCAGGATTCCAAGCCGCCGCCGAGAGCAACCACTCCTTCGCGCGCGCAAGCATTGCGGCGTCTTGGGTCACTTGCCCGCCCACCGCGAGATGGCGGATCGCGTAGAGCAATTCCTGACAATCGATATAGGTTTGACGCCAGATCTTCGCGACGCGCTTGTGATCGGGATAGCCCGCAGGCTCGTCCATAATGTCGCGGTCCATCCACGGCAAAACCGACTTCGCAAAGAAGGTCGACCATGTGCAATGATCCGCATCCGCGGCGACTTGGGTTTTGAACTCGGCCAAACGATCTTGCGTCAGCCAAAGGCGCGGATGGCTGCGGGGCGCTTTTGCAAGGCGCGTATCGCGCCGCGCAAGGGGCGTCTGCGGCAAATCAGCTGTCAGCGTAAAGCGGCGGTTTTCGCCCCAAGCGCTGGTCGGTTGGCCGGTCTTCGCGTCGCAGGTGGCATAAGACCAGTAATACTCACCCGCAGGCAAAACCTGATCGGGGGTGAAGAAATTCAATTCGATTTTGGAAAAAACAAGGGTCGATTTGGCCGGATAGGCAGGATCGGTCGAGACGCGCAAGACATAGCGCGCGCCGTCCTCGATCACCGGAAGCCAAGTGAAACGCGGCGGGTTCTCCGTCAATGTCGTGCCCTGTTCGGGCCCGTATTGGATGGTCAAACGGCCCGTCTTCGGGGCATCCAGCATCGGCAAGGTTTGGCTCGGCATGGGATAGGCTTTCTCGTCATGAAAGGAATAGCGCGTGCGGCGCCGGTCGCCGCACGCAGGATCAAAATAAGATCACTGATATTGGCGCTTATACGCCGCGGTCATAACCTCAACGACCTGATCGTAGCCCATCTTGTTCAACGTCGAGATATAGCCATCCCAATCGGCCTCGACATCGCCCGACCCCAAAATCCACGCCTGCTGACGTTCCAACATATAGGTGCGGATCGACGGCCAGAACTTGTCGTAGACGGCCTGCTCTTCGACATTGAAGGACACGCCGAGGAAATCATCGATCAGGTAATCGCCCTGCTCGTAGAGCTCGATCCCTTTGAGGGCTTCCTCGCCCGTCCACTGAACTTCGTAGTTATAATCCATCCAATACCCACGCAGGATCTGCGCGCCGGCCTCATACATCTGGCTGTTGACGGCCTGACCATTGTTCAGGATCTCGGGTTTGAACGTGGCTTTGCCATCGACCATATCCCAATGCTGCCCTTCGACACCGAAGTTGGACATATTGCGCCCATCAGGCGAGAACCAGAAATCGAAATATTTGATCGTCTCGACAGGATGCTCGTTCGCATAGCCAATCGCCCAACCTTCCGGCTTGATCGCGATGCGGCGGTGTTCTTCCATCCGAACCCCCGATACGGATGCCGGCGGAACGAAGGCGACAAAGCTAAAGCCGGGCACTTTTTCTTGCAGCGAGTCATTGTAACCCGCCGTTGACGCGAACCAGTCATGCGTCATCCCGCCAAGATCTTCGGACAAAAGATAGTCGCGCGCGCTCGATCCGCGGGTGAACACCTCCGCGTCGATCAGGCCTTCTTTGTACCACTGCGCGATGTTCTTCATCCCCTCGCGGTAGCCATCGAGCGCATAGGGGTGAACGATCGCGTCGTCTTGCACCATGAAATCATGGTAGGTGTCCGACCCTGTCGAGCGCCCGTCCCACAACGTCACAAGGCGGATCAGCTCCTCCCACTGGCGGACGAAATAGGGGATCTCGTCTTTCTTGCCGTTGCCGTTCGGGTCCTGGTCGCGGAAGGCTTCCAAAACGGCTTTGACCTCATCGACATTTTCAGGCGCTTTGAGGCCGAGCTTGTCGAGCCAATCCTGACGGATAAAATAGCCGCGACCGAATTTGCCATCGGGGAAATACGGCACGTAGTAGAGATTGCCATCAGCCGCCGACGCCGCCTTCAACAGATCGGGGTGCGCGTCGAAGAACGCTTGCAGGTTGGGCGCGTGTTCCTTGATCAGATCGTTGAGCGGCAAGAAGGCGCCCTGCGGCCCGTATTGGTTGACGTTATCCTTGATCCGCGCGCCGCCTACGATATCGGGCATTTTGCCCGACGCCAGCAACAGGTTGAACGCCTCCTGGCTATCGGTGGTATTCGCGCCGATCGTCGCATCGTTGAGGAAGATGTTGGTCTTCTCGCGCGCGGCCAGTTCGACCGGATAGGCGTCATTGTATTTCTGCGCCCGCGCCCAGTGCAGGTGGATGCTCAGGTTCAACGGCTCGTCAGAGATCTTCGCATCATCGGCCGCAAAGACGGGCGATGTGATCGCAGTGCCCATCATAATGGCCGCCGCCAAAGTAAGTGATCGCATGGTTTTCCTCCCAAAAAACGCAAAGTTGATAGTCGCAGCCTGTGGTGCCCCGTTCATTCCTTCACCCCTCCCAAGAGGATCCCTTTGTTGAAGTATTTTTGCAGGAACGGATAAACGAGCAGCACAGGAATGATGGAACAGACGATGATCGCGGCGCTGACCGTCTCGAAGGAATAGGCCGCCGATTGCAGCGTGTTGGCGAATTCCTCATCGTCTGAAAGCTCGGCAATGATCTTGCGCAGATAGACTTGAAGCGGGATCTTGCTCTCGTCTTGCAACAAGATCATCGCCCAGAAAAAGCCGTTCCAACGCGACACGATGCAAAACAGCGCCACCGTCGCAATCGCCGGTTTGGACAGCGGCATGTAAACTTTCCAAAGCACTTGGAATTCGTTTGCCCCGTCCATGCGCGCGGCTTCCTCGAAGCTTTGCGGGATACCCTCAAAGAAGTTGCGCAGCAAAATCAGGTTAAACCCGTTGACCGCAAAGCCGATGATGATCCCGATATAGCTATCGAGCAGGCCAAGATCGCGCATGTTAAGGAAGAACGGGATCATGCCTGCGTGGAACCACATCGTAAACGCCACGGTGAGGTTCCAAAAACGCCGCCCGAACAGTTGCTTACGCGACAAGGCATAGGCGCCGGGGATGATGAACGCGAGGCTCATCAATGTGCCGCCGATCGTGTAGATGAAGGTGTTTTTATAGGACACCCAGAACATCGGCTCGGACAAGACGCGCTTGTAAGCTTCCAGTGTGAAACCCACCGGCGTCAGCACGACATTGCCCGCGCGCGCCTCAAAGCCGGAGCTGAAAGAAAGCGAGGCCATATAGATAAACGGATAGAGCGCGGAGATCGTGAAAATCCCGATCAGGATCATATTCAGGATCACAAAGGTCTTATCGCCGCGCGAATAGAGGTTCATGTTTGACATATCTGCCCCCTACCAAAGCGAGGTGCGCGAATAGCGCTTGGAAATTGTATTCGCCGTCATCACCAAAACGAAGGCGACCACCGCATTGAACAGACCCGCAGCCGCGGCCAGATCATACTGCCCGCCTTGCACGCCCTGCCGGTAGATGAACGTATTCACGACATCCGCCGTCTCGTAGGTCGCGGGCTGGTAGAGCAGGAAGATCATCTCGAACGAGACTTCCAGCATGTTGCCGATACGGATGATCAGCATGATGATGATCGTCGGCAGGATCGACGGCAGGGTGATCTTCCAGATCATCTGCCACCGCGAGGCGCCGTCCACGACTGCGCTCTCGTAGAGCGTGGGCGAGATGCCCGCGATCGCGGCGAGATAAACGATGGATTGGAAGCCCGCCTCTTGCCAAATGGTGGTGCCAACAAAGATCGGGCGGAACCATTCAGGCTTGGTCAGGAAGTAAACCGCATCCATGCCGAACCACCCCAAAACCGTATTCACGATGCCCGCAGAGGGCGAGAAGGCCGTGATGACGATGCCCGCGATGATCACGGAGGAGATGAAATGCGGCAGATAAACGATCGTCTGCGCGGCTTTTTTGAACTTCTGGCTGATGACCTCGTTGAACATCACCGCCAGCAAGATCGGCATCGGGAAGCCGAACAGGAGGCTATAGAAGCTGATATAGACTGTGTTGCGCAGGGCCCGCAGGAATTGATCGTTGTTGAACAAGGTCTCGAAATGTTCAAACCCGATCCATGGGCTGCCCGAGACGCCGCGGAAAATGCTGTAATCCTTGAACGCGATCTGCAGGCCGTACATCGGCGTATATAAAAACACTAACAGCCAGATGATCGTCGGCGCAAGCATCACATAGAGCTGCCACTCGTTGCGCAGATGGTGGGAGAAGCGCGTCCGGCGGCTCGCACGGGGGCGGGGGACGATGGAAATATGCCCTGAAACGACGGGATCAGTCATGCGACACGCGTCTGGCCAGACAGCGCCATACCCGTTTTTGCGTCAAAGACCTTGATCAGATCCGTCTTCGCGGTGAACCCCGCCACAGAGGACAAGTTCGCCATATTTCCCAAGGTTTCCGTGCGGATGACGAAGGGCGTATCGCCCAAGCTCATATGCAGCAAAGCCTCCGATCCCAAGGTTTCCACCAGATCGAGATCACATTGCACAACACCTTCGCCCGCCCCGGTTGCGATTTCGGCGTATTCGGGCCGGATCCCGACGATCACGGGGCGCCCCACCGCGTTTTGCAAACCAGGCAAGGGCGGCAAGGCGATCTGCTGTCCGCCGAATTGGGCGACAGGGCCATGCGCCCCGTCCGCGATCACTGCGTTGATCTGGTTCATCGGCGGCGCGCCAAGGAAGCCCGCCACAAACGCATTCGCCGGATTGAGGAACAGTTCCATCGGCGTCCCGATCTGTTCGATCCGGCCATTGTTCATCACAACGATACGATCCGCCAAGGTCATCGCCTCGACCTGATCATGCGTGACATAGATGCTGGTGACGCCGAGCCGATTGTGAAGGCGTTTGATTTCGGCGCGCATCTGGGTGCGCAGCTTGGCATCGAGGTTCGACAAGGGCTCGTCGAACAAGAACACCTTGGGGCGACGCACAATCGCACGGCCCATCGCCACGCGCTGGCGTTGCCCGCCAGACAGATCGGCAGGGCGGCGATCAAGATACTCGGTGAGGCCCAGAATTGTGCTGACCTCTTTGACCGCAGCATCGATCTTCGTCATCGGCTCTTTGCGAATCCGCAGGCCAAACCCGATATTTTGCGCGACATTCAAATGCGGATAGAGCGCGTAATTCTGGAACACCATCGCCACGTCGCGATCCTTCGGCGCAACCTGATTGACGAGACGCCCGTCAATTTTCAGCTCGCCATCCGAGATTTCCTCCAGTCCCGCGATCATCCGCAATGTTGTGGATTTACCGCACCCCGACGGGCCGACAAGCACAACAAACTCTTTCTCCGCGACTTCCAAATCGATGCCATGCACGACCTGAAGCGCCCCGTATGCCTTCACAATGCTCTTGAGCTGAACTCCGGACATTCTCTCTCCCTGCGCTATAATACTTTGCCAAAACCCTGAAAATAAACGGATATCGCAAAGCACCTCCCGCGACCGGATCAAAGACTCCCCCTATGATTCGGTGCGCATAATAAAACTGGTATACTAGTAACGTATCTGGTATTCCAGTTTAAAGTTCAGGGACTCACTCAGCCTCACCGCACCATGGGCGACATCCCGCGCAGGCATAGAATTCTGGATATTACCTGCGCGATTGGATATTGAGGTCAGAGTTTTAGGGGATGCAAAATGGGACAGATGACAGAGTCCACCACCCAACGCACGCCAGCTCCGCGCCGCACGAATGTCGATGAGGTGTTTGATCACCTCTATGCACAGATCACGTCTTTGCGGTTGCTGCCGGGCGATAAAATATCCGAGGCCGATATCGCGGCGCAGTTCGGATTATCGCGCCAACCGGTGCGCGATGCGTTCAGCCGTCTTGTGACGCTGGATCTCATCGTCTCGCGCCCCCAACGCGCAACCGAGGTCAAACGCTTCTCCCATCGCGAGATCACCAAATCGCGCTTTGTGCGGGCGGCTGTTGAGGTGAAAGTCCTGCAAGAGGCCGCGCGGCATTGTGATGCCGTGGCCGCCGCGCGACTTGATATGTGCCTTGAAGATCAACGCGAGGCCGTTGCGGCGCGCGATTACGATCGGTTCGGCGCACTCGATTATGAATTTCACAAGACACTCTGTGCGATCGCAAAGGCCGATTTCGCGTTTGAGGTGATCTCGTTCGAGAAATCGAAAGTGGATCGTCTGTGCCTTTTGGGCTTGGCAAAAGAGGACCGGATGCCGGGCCTTTTGTCCGACCATGAGGCCATCGCGAAGGCGGTGAAGGAGGGCGACGCGCTGGCCGCGGAGGAAGCCTGTCTTTTGCACCTGTCGCGCCTTGATGACACGATCGCCACCGTATCGGAAAACAACGCCCGCTATTTCGATCCGTAAGACGACACGACAACCGCCCCCTGCCCGCCCGACCATGCGCAGGTAAGGGCCTCAAGACTGATTTTCCGACACGTCAACGCTGCCCATTGCGAGGGCGCGCCGTTTTTTGCTGCGCCTCATTCATCCCCAAATCCTTCTGCGAATCCGGATTTCCATGCCACCAAACCCACCTAACGCCGCCATCCCCACCACCGCGCAGATCTTCCACATGGCGTGGCCCATGACCCTCAAAGCGATGATGACGCACGGAATCGTGGTGATCGACGCCTTGCTTGTTGCGGGTTTGGGCGAGGCCGCGCTCGCGGCAATGGGCCTTGCGGGGGCGGTCGGGGGCATGCTTGTGGGCACCCTTCTCGCCTTTTCCTCCGCCACCCAAATCTGGATCGCGCAGGCCTATGGTTCGGGGCGACCCATTGCCCTGAAGACAGGATTTTACTGCGGCCTTGCGATCAATGTGGCGGCGGGCCTTTTGGGAATTCTCGCCGTTTTGATATTCGGCGGCGATCTGTTCACACGTTTCGCGCATACCCCGGAGATCGCGGCACAGGCCCAAACCTATCTCAACGCATTCCTCTTTGTGGTTTTGGGCGAAGCCGTCGCGGGCGCAATTTCCAGCCATTTTAACGGCTGCGGCGAGACAAAAACCTCGTTCTACAGTCACCTCTTTGCGGTGCCCGTGAATATTATCGTCAGTGTCGGCCTGATCCACGGCCTTTGGGGCCTGCCCGAACTCGGCGTGCTTGGCGCGGCGATCGGCAGCGCGGTCTCGTCTTTATTGCGGGCGGGGTATCTCGGGATGCGGTTTTACGCCCAGACCGGCGGGTATTTTGACGTCGCCGGATGGATGGATGGCACGCTTAAAGCCTCGCTCAAGCGGCATATCCGCTTTTCTCTCCCCATCGCCGCGACCTTCATCAGCAGCACCTTCGCCAACACCGCCTCCACCCTGCTCTACGCACATCTGAACGTGAACGCCTTTGCCGCGCTTACCCTGATCTTGCCATGGGTGAACGTGGCCGGCACCCTCGGCATCACATGGGCGCAGGCGACGGGGATCCTCATCGGCCAACTTTTGGGTCGCAACCTGAAAGGCGATGAGCTGGATGCCTTCTTACGCCGCGCGTGGAAAACCTCCTGCCTGACGTCGGCTCTCGTGTCGTTTACCTACCTGTGCGTGGCGCTCGGCGCGGGCTGGATTTACAGCGACCTGCAAGAGGAGACAAAGGCGGCGCTGCTCAGCTTCTTGCCGATTTTGGTCATCCTGCCCTTCCCGAAAGGATCAAACGCGATTTGCGGCAATACTTTGCGAGCGGGGGGCGAGACGGTCTATGTCATGAACCTGTTTATCGCCGCGCAATGGGCGTTTCGCATTCCCCTGACGGCGATCATGATCTTGTATCTCGATTTGTCGGTCACGTGGGTATTTTCGCTTTTGCTGATGGAGGAGCTGGTGAAGTTTCCCGCTTTCCACATCCGGCTTTTGCGCGGGGGATGGAAGCGCGGCCTGACGTGACACCATCGACGCCCCGCAAATTTTCGCTACACTTTTGCGAAACTATATGTATACTAACTAACGATGAAGACACATGGTTTACATTACATTCTGCACAGCGCGGAAATTCTCGAAGATCGGTTGCGCAAACGTCTTGCGCGGCTTGATCTGTTGCCCCGTCAGGCGCGCGTGATTGATGCGCTGGCGCGGATGGGCAAGGCGTCACAGGTCACGCTCGCGCGGGAGTTTTCGATCACCCCCGCAAGCATGAGCACGATGACATTGCGGCTCGTTCTGGGCGGTTGGATCTCTCGCGTTCCCAATCCGGACGATCCGCGCGGCAATATTCTCGAACTGACCGAGAAAGGCCGCGCGCTTCATGCGGATATCCAATCGGCATGGGCGGATATTGATGCGCTCATCTATTCGCTTTTAGGCGACGACGACGCAAGCTCGCTCTTGGCTGGCGCCGCAAAGCTGCACTCTGCCTTGGGCGCCCGCCCGCCCGGCGGCGATGGGCAAAGCAAAGCTGATCCAGAAAGGCTCTAATATGGCTCTTATTCGGCATACCCGAACCCGCAATACCCTGCGTCTGCGCACTATCGCGCCGCTCTTGGCCGCGCTCGCCGCCCCGCATGCGGCCCTCGCCAATGCCGATCTGGAGGCGTTTAGCGAGACCGCCTTCACCAGCGCCCCGCAAATTGTGGATTGCACGTTGGAAAATGGCGATGAGGCGAAATGCTACGAGTTCATCGCGGGGTATCAACCCGAAGGGCTGGAGATCGGCCCGTTTTGCCCGAGTACGCTGGACGAAACCGGCGGCTTGTGGGATTGGGACGGCGAGAAAGCGGGTCTATACCGCCTTGATCGTACCTTCTTTGAGATGCTCGCGGATCAGGGCTATACATTCTATGACGCGGCAGGAAACATCGCGATTTCCGATCCCAACTCGGGCGAAGCGCCCTCCGCAGATCACGCCTGCCTGATGGCCAGCCCCGATCAGGATGTCGTCATTACCATGCGGATTCCGGTGGATCCGGTGATGGCTGACACGCCGACAGATCTGGGCACTGTCGCGAAAGTTGGCGTCGCGCTTGACGGTGTGCCGATCTTCGCAGATGCGCCGTCCGTGTTGCAAACCGGCCACCTGCCCGCGTTGGACACCTGCGGCGGGCACATCGATCCGGGCGGATGGTATCACTGGCACGCAACCTCGACCGATATCGACACGTTGCTCGCGAATGAAGGCGTCAGCGCCGATTGCGGCCTCGCGCAGGACGCCTCCGCCCCCTTTGGGTATGCGTTCGACGGCTTCGCGATGGTTGGCAGCTTGGAGCACGACGGCTCCAAACCCGAAGACCTTGATCAATGCGGCGGGCATATTGGCGTCACAGCAACTGGCGAGACGTCCTACCATTATCATGCCTCCGACAGCTTCCCCAATCTACCCGCCTGCCTTGTTGGCGTCAGCGCGCAAGATAACTTCGCAACGACAGCCGCAGGCGGCATCGGCGCTGCGGGCGGGCCTGACGGTGGCGGTCATGGCACCCCTCCGGGCTTTGACACCGCCGCGGAAGATCTCGGCGTCAGCGTCGACGATTTGATGCAAGCCTTGGGCGGGCCAGGTCAGGAACCCGATCTCGCCAAGGCGGCGGCAGAGCTCGGGGTGAGCGAAGACGCCTTGCGCGCGGCCATGCCCCAGCGGCCCTAGAGCCCTCGATCTCGACGCCCCAAAACAGCCAGCCCGCCCAGCCTTCCGCTGCGCGGGCTGATTTTTTGTCTCGGGCTTGCGAGCGCGGGACGGGCGCGATATTGATAATAAAGTTTACAACTATCGGCGCCCGCATGACATCCAAACCCGCTCCGCAACAGCTTTCCGTTGCCCCGCTGCGCAAACGACGGCTCGCGGATGAGGTCTACGCACAGATCCTGTCGCAACTTGCCGCGCATCATTACGCAACAGGCGACCGCCTGCCGACCGAACACGCGCTGGCCGAGCAGTTCTCCGTCTCGCGGCCGGTGATCCGCGATGCGCTCAAGCAACTGCAAAACGACGGGTTGATCGGCGCGCGGCGCGGCGCGGGCACGTTCGTGTTGCGCTTGCCGCCGCAAGATATGGCGCCCTTCGCACAAGACGTGCAAATTGCCGATTATATTCGCGCCTACGAGATCCGGCAGAGCTTGGAATGCGAGGCGGCGCGGCTCGCGGCGCAACGCGCGGATAAGGCGGATATCTCCAGCATTGGCAAAGCGTTAGACATGATGGAACGGGCGCTGAATACGGCGGGCGAAAATGCAACCGAGGCCGATTTCCAATTCCACATCACGATCGCGCGCGCCACGCACAACGACCTGTTCGAGCGTCAGATCCTATCGCTGCGACCGGAGATGACGGGCACAATGCGGATCGCGTCACAGATCACGACCAATCGCCCACCCGAACGGACCGAGCGCGTCTTGCAAGAACACCGCGATATTTTCAATGCGATTGAGGCGGGCGATGGAAACCTCGCCAGGCTTTACATGCAGTATCATCTGGTCAGCGTGCGAAACCGCATCCTCGATCAATCGCTCTGACCTCTTATCGCAGGCCACATGCGTAGGACGCGCGGTGATTGACGCGGCGCGGAATCATTAGTAATAAATATTTACAACTTTGATCTATTTCACTGACGCCGCGAGGAGCCTTCCCATGACGCATGATCTTGACGCCGCCCTAAAGGGGATCTCCGGTATTTTGGTGACGCCTTACGATGAGCGGGGCGAGATCGCGCCCGACAAGCTTGCGCCAATCCTTGATCGCGCCCTCATCGCGGGGGTCCATATGCCGGTGGTCAATGGCAACACGGGCGAGTTCTACGCCCTGACAATGGACGAAGCCTGCGTGATGGCGCGCGAGGTAGTGGCCCTTGTCGACGGTCGCGCGCCGGTTATGGCCGGCGTCGGGCGCGGCATTCGTGATGCGTGCCGTTTGGCGGAGGCCTCGGTTGCCGCAGGCGCGGCGGGGCTGATGGTGCATCAACCGCCCGACCCTTTTGTGTCGCCGCGCGGCACGGTGGATTACTTACGCCAGATTGCCGCCGCGGCGGGCGACACCCCGATCATGGTTTACCTGCGCAATGATGCGATCGGCACAGACATGATCCGCGCGCTATGTGAGGTGGAAACAGTGAAAGGCGTCAAATGGGCCACACCGAACCCCGTCAAGCTGAGTGAGGCGAAAGCGGCGTGCGATCCGTCGCTGACATGGGTTGGCGGGCTGGCGGAGGTGTGGGCCCCCGCATTTTACGGGGCGGGTGCGCGCGGCTTTACCTCGGGTTTGATCAATATCTGGCCCGCGCAATCGGTTGCGATCCATGCGGCGCTCGAGGCGGGGGAGTTCGCGCAGGCGCATGCGTTAATTGCCGCGATGAAACCGTTTGAGGACATCCGCGCGCAGGAGTTGAACGGCACGAATGTCACCACAGTGAAGGCCGCGCTGCAAGCGATGGGGCAAGATTGCGGGCCGACGCGCGCGCCCTCCGCATGGCCGTTGACGCCCGAACAGCACGCAACGATGATGACCTTCTTGCAGGCTCAAACGCTGGCTTAAGGCCTCACCGCCGATTTGCAAAACCCGAAGCGAGGGGCGCCCCCGCTTCGGGAAGTGGACGTCACCTTAAACGGTGCCGCCAAGGGAGCCCTCAAGCGTGGCCAGCTCCTGCCCGCCTGCCATCTGGTCTTGCAGCTCATCCGCGCTGATATTGCCGCGCGTCGCCGTACCGTAGGTTTTGCCGCGATTGAGCACGGTAAACCGATCCCCGACCGCCATCGCATGGCGAACGTTATGCGTGATGAAGACGACTGCGATACCTTGCTTGCGCACCTTATCCACGGTCGCGAGCACATTCGCCGTTTGCCGCACCCCGAGCGCCGATGTCGGCTCGTCGAGGATCAGAACTTTCGCGCCGAAATGCACCGCGCGGGCGATTGCAACGGTTTGACGCTCGCCGCCCGACAGCGTGCCGACGGCTTGATCCGGTCCGCGCAGGTTGATGCCCATTTTGCGCATCTCGCGCATTGTGGTGTCATTCGCCAGCTCGTGATCGAAGAAGGAAATACCCGCGATTTTCTTGATCGGCTCGTTGCCCATGAAGAAATTGCGGCTGACAGACATCAGCGGGATCATCGCAAGGTCTTGATAAACCGTCGCGATCCCTGCCGCGATGGCATCCCGCGGATCCGCGAAATTCATCGGCGCGCCGTCAAAGAGGATCTCGCCGCGGGTTGGTTTATGCACGCCCGACATCGTTTTGATGAAGGTCGATTTCCCCGCGCCGTTGTCGCCCAACAGGCAGTGACATTCGCCCGGATAGAAATCAATCGTGACGCCGTTGAGGGCAATGACCGAGCCAAAGTGCTTCTCGATCTCTTTCATTCGAATGATCGGTTGCATCAGCGTTCTCCCGTAATCAAGCGGCGGATGTAGGTGTTCAAGATCACCGCGAGGAGCAAAATCACCCCGAGGAAGACGCGGAAGAGAGAGCTTTCGACATTGGCGAAGAACAGGCCCTGTTGCACGACCCCGAAGATCAACGCGCCCAGTGCCGCGCCGATGACCGAACCGTAGCCGCCCGTCAAAAGTGCGCCGCCGATAACCACCGCGATGATGGCCTCGAATTCCTTCAAGAGGCCGCGATCCGCACCGGCAGAGCCGAATTCCATCACCTGACAGACAGCGAAGACGGTGGCGCAAAACGCGGTAAAGACGAACATCGAGATCTTGACGCGCGCAACCGGAACCCCGACATAGCGCGCCGCTTGCGCATCGCCGCCGGCCGCGAAGATCCAGTTACCGAATCGCGTCCGCGTCAACAAAATATGGCCGAACAGCACAAGCCCGAGCGCCCAAACGATCAGCATCGGCACACCGTCAACAACCGGTTTGCCCGCGAGATTGCCGCGATCGAAAACGGTGATCCAGCCTTGATCCCCCATCCACTGGAAGGCGCCGGAAAGGATCTTTCCGCCGAAAATCGGCGCGAGCCAATCGCCCTCTGCCGCCTCACGGATGCCGCCGATAATGGTTTTACGCTCCAGCAGTTGCGGAATGAAAATCGTAAATCCGCGCAGGATGAACAAGGTCGCCAGCGTGACGATGAAGCTCGGCAACCCCGTGCGCACGACGATAAATCCGTTCAGCGCGCCGCACATCATGCAGATGAAAAAGGTTATGAGGATGGCGGCCCACATCGGCCAGCCCAAGGTGATCGCGAAGACCGCAATCATCATGCCTGCAAAGCCGATCATCGACCCGACAGACAGATCAAACTCGCCCGCAATCATCAACAAACAGGCGCCAACCGCGATAATCATGAACTGCGCCGAGACAACCGACCAGTTCATCACGCCTTGCGCGTTGAACATGCCGCTATCGAAGGCGAACATAAGGAAGAAGGTGAATACAGCAACGGTGCCGACGATACCGCCGAGCTCCGGCCGTATCAGGGCTTTACGCAGCGGCGAAATCCGCTTGATGCGCTCATCGGCGAAAGTGGTGTCTGACATTTGGGGAATCCTGAGATGTTATAGCGGCAGGGCGCGAGATGGCGAGGTCTCGGGCGCCGGAAAATGACGCCCGAAACCGGGTCAGCTTAGCGGAACTCGCCCGCGAATTCCTCGACCTTGGCAAGGCCTTCTTTCGTCACGAAACCAGGGCCGGAGTTGATGTTATTGCCTGGTAGAACGCCGTAACGATCATAATTCGCGAGGATCACAACCGGCAGGTAGGCCTGCAAGAACGGCTGCTGATCGATGCCCCACTGGATCACATCGCCCTTGATCCCGTTGACGATTTCCTCGCCCAGATCGAACGTGCCGAAGTAGATCTCGCCGGCCATCCCGTTTTCCGCCAGCGCAAGCATCGTCGGATCGGCGGAGGTCGGCCCGAGCGTCAGCACCGCATCGGTATCAGGGTTGGACGAGAGATAGGCGAGAACACGATTTTTGATCTCGGACGGGTCTTGGCCCGCGTCGATCATCTGATTGCCCAGCTCAACACCCAAACCATCCGCAAACCCTTGGCACCGTTCGGTCGACGAAGGTGAGGAGATATAGTGGTTCACGCATAGGAACGACGAGATACCATCACGCGCCGCGCGCTTGCCCGCGGCGAGACCGGCGTCGTATTCCGGCTGGCCGACATACATCAACGCGCCAACTTCAGCCGCCTGCTCGGGCGAGCCCGTGTTCATGATGATGACATCGATACCCTGATCGACGGCCGATTTGATCGGGCCTTTGAGCACTTCGAAATCGGACAGTGTGGTGATGATGCCATCAGGTTGCGATGCGGCGGCCTGATCGATGATCCGCGCCATATCTGCCAAATCGCCGGTCGGCGGGTTGCGATATTCCACCGAAACGCCCATCTGGTCGCCCGCGACGGCGATCCCGTTCTTGATGGTATTCCACCAGCTATCGGAGTCGGGCGCATGGCTGACAAGGATGTATTTCAAATCGTCGGACGGCGATTCGGCGCTTGCCATCATCGGGCTGGCGACAGCAGCGGCCGTCAACATCAACGTTTTAATCACAGATTTCATATTTTCGATCCTCCCACGGATAGTTTTTTGTTCAAAAGCTGGATGAGGTTCCTCCCCCTCATGATCCAAACAAGCACGGAACAAATCTTTTTGCAACCGGTTGCAACTTTTGAAGCGCATTTTTGATGCCAATCGCGAAGGGCTCCTATAAAACGGGCTGAACCGGCAGATCAGCCGCCGTAGAGCAAAACAGGCATCCGACATGACACCTACCCTAAAAGATGTTGCCGAACGCGCGGGCGTATCGCGATCTGCGGTCTCTCGGACCTTCACCGATGGCGCGTCGATCTCGCCGAAGATGCGCAAGAAAGTAGAGAAAGCCGCCGCGGAGCTAGGGTATCGCCCGAACTTCCTCGCGCGGAGCCTGACGACGCGGCGCACGAAGCTGATCGGGCTCGTATCCAACAACTTCCACAATCCCATTTTTCTGGAAGTCTTCGATCTGTTCACCCGCGCCTTGCAAGAACGCGGCCTGCGCCCGCTGCTCGTCAATTTGAGCAACGAGACCGATCCCGAACATTCCGTTCAAATGCTGACGCAATACTCCGTCGACGGCGTGATTGTGGCATCCTCGACGCTGCCGCCCGCGTTTTCCAAAGCTTTCAAAGATAAGAATATTCCGGTCGTCAACACGTTTGGGCGCTACGCCAGCAGCCCCGATGTGCATGTCGTGGGCATCGATAACGTCGAGGCGGGGCGGACGGCCGCGCGCGAATTGCTGGCCCGCGGCTACCGCGAGCTCGCGTTTCTTGGCGGGCCAGAACAGGCAACTTCAACCCAAGATCGCCTGAAGGGTTTTTTGGAGGAAATCGGTAAACTCCCGGAAG
This sequence comes from Albirhodobacter sp. R86504, assembly GCF_042466415.1. Classification (NCBI taxonomy): domain Bacteria; kingdom Pseudomonadati; phylum Pseudomonadota; class Alphaproteobacteria; order Rhodobacterales; family Paracoccaceae; genus Albirhodobacter; species Albirhodobacter sp. R86504. Next base: position 175,392 of record NZ_JAXHCH010000003.1, read on the forward strand.
CCACCGTCACGCTGAGCTTCGCGGAGGCCTATTCTTTTCAGGCGGGCCGTAAGGAAATGTTGCGCTTGTTGGAGACAGGTCACGCGCAGGCGTATTTCTGCGGCGATGATGTGCTGTCGATCGGCGTGTTGAGCGCGATCCGCGATGCGGGCCTGAACGTGCCGCAAGATATTGGAATCATTGGCTTGAACGATATGCAAATGGCAAGTTGGGAGGGGATTTCCCTGACGACGATCCATCAGCCGATCAAGCAGATTATCACTTCATCCGTCGAGTTAATCGCCGCGATGCTCGAAGACCCTGACCGGTATCCCGAAGCGCGGCTATTCCCCTGCCGTGTGGTGGAGCGCGCAACCCTGCGCCCGAAACTGGCCGCGCCGTGACGCGGCCAGTGACTTGATAAGAAACGTTATTTAAAGATGCTTGGCCGCGCGTCCATCCACGCGCCCTTCTCTTTCGCAGAGGCCACCGCCGTATGCACGGCCGCCATCGACCGGACCCCATCCGACGCGGTCGGCAACCCGTCGCGCACGGCCCCGCCAATCGCATCGGCGAGATCGCAATAGATATTGGCAACCGCAAGCGGGAAGCCCTCGGGATGCGCGATCGAGACACGGCTCAACCGGCGCGCATCCTCATGCAACCCGCCCTCGCCCTTCTCGATGATCTGCGTGCGACCGCCGACGGGCGTGTAGATCAACTGGTTCGGTTGCTCCGACGCCCAACGCAAACCACCCGTTTCGCCAAAGACTTGGATATCAAACCCGTGCTGGCGCCCGATCGCAACCGATGACGTCCAAAGCCGCCCGACCGTGCCGCCCGACATCCGGAAGTTGACCATCGCATCATCTTCCAAAACACGGCTGGAGATCGTCGATGCGAAATCGGCGGAGAGCGTTTCCACCTCATCATCGCAGATAAAGCTCGCCATATGCATCGCATGGATTCCGCAATCCGCGAATTGGCCCGACACACCCGCCATCGCAGGATCATAGCGCCACCGCACGCGCGGGTTATCCGCATCGGTCGCGTCGCCGTGGTGCCCGTGGCTGAAGTTCGTCACGACCAGACGCGGCTTGCCGATCTCGCCGGCACGCACCATCGCGCGGGCTTGACGCACCATTGGATAGGCCGAGTAGCAATAGTTTACGGCGCAGATTTTCCCTGTCTTTTCAACGACACGGACGATCTCCTCGCCTTCCTCGACCGTCATCGTCATCGGCTTTTCGCACAGCACATTGAACCCCGCCTCCAAGAAGGATTTGGTGATTTCAAAATGCGTCGCGTTCGGCGTCGCGACCGTCACGAGATCGATCCGATCGTCGCGGTTGCGTTCACCCGCGAGCATCTCCTGCCAGTCGCCATAGGCGCGATCTTCTGCGATTCCAAGGCGTTGCGCATATTCACGCCCCGCATCGGCGCGATGATCCAACGCCCCCGCCGCAAATTCGAAACGTCCGTCCGCCAACGCGCCCAGACGATGTGCCGGTCCGATCTGGCTGCCTTCGCCGCCGCCGATCATGCCCCATTTCAGCTTGGTCATAGTGTCAGTCTTTCCTCAAAACGGCGCGGAGCCGTGGAGTTAAAATCCGATGGATTGCAGGTATTCACGATTCGCGCGCGCGTCTTCCAGTGGCGTTCCCGGCAAAGCAGGGTCACAATCTTGCTCGACCGTGCACCAGCCCTCAAACCCGTGATCGAGCAGGATTTTGCGAACGGCGGAGAAATCCACATCGCCTTGGCCGAGGTTGCAGAAAATCCCTTGGCCGCAGGCTTTGTAGAAATCTGTCCTATTTTCAACGACATCCGCCTTCACGACCGGATTGATATCTTTAAAGTGCATGTAGCTGATGCGGTCGATATTGCGCTTCATGAACGCAACAGGATCGTAGCCCGCATAGGAATGGTGGCCCGTATCGAAGCAGATCTTGAGGATCTTCTCATCGACTTCCGCCAGAAGACGCTCCAGCTCCGGCTCGAAATCCATGAAGCCCGCCGCATGCGCATGGATGCCCACGGTGAGGCCGTATTCTTCGGTGCCGATCTTGGCGATCATGGCCAAACGATCGCGGAAGGATGTCCATTCCGCCTTATCCATCTGCTCGGCCTCACTGAAACGCCCGGCCGTAGGCGCGCGGCGCGGTGAGATACTATCAATCAAAACAAGATGTTGCGCGCCATGTGCTTTCAGCGCCTTGCACGTGCGATGCGACGCATCCAGCACCTCATCCCATTTCGCCGCATCATGGAACGGACGGAAAACGACGCCGCCGATGATCGCCAGATCCCGCTCCGCCAAAGCGGGCGCGAGCACCTCGGGATCTTCCGGCATATAGCCGATCGGGCCGAGCTCGATGCCCTTATAGCCCGCCGCCGCGCATTGATCCAAGACCGATGTCCACGCGGGATAGGCCGGGTCGCTCGCAAATTCGATGCCCCAAGAACAGGGCGCATTGCCGATTTTAATGGTCATGTGTGAGGTTCTTTCTGTCACAGGGATGAGATGTTGACCCAAGTCTTCGCGCGCGACGATTGCAACGCCGCCGCGACCACTTGATTCACCGCCATGCCATCCTCAAAGGTGGGCCAGACGGGGGTTTTGGTTTCAATCGCGCGCAGGAAATCCCGCGCCTCGATGATAATTTGATCCTGATATCCGGTGCCATGCCCAGGGCCTTGGCAAAACGGCGCGTAATCGGGATGCGCCGGACCGGTCAGGATTTTGCGGAACCCGCGCGTGGCTTCCGGCTCGTCGGCGGTGTAAAGCCACAGCGCATTCTGATCTTCCTGATCGAATTTGATCGCGCCTTTTGTACCTGTAATTTCATAGGCATAACCCATCTTTCGCCCGTGGCTAATGCGGCTGAAATACATCTGCCCCATCGCGCCATTGCCAAAGCGGCACATCATTTGCGCGTGGTCGTCATTGGTCACCTCGCCGCCGTGGCGCGTGGTATGCACCGTTTCGACCTCCGCGATCAGACGGTCAATCGGCCCGATCAACGCAAGCGCGGCGTTGATCATATGCGGCGCGAGATCACCCATCGTGCCATTCGCATCACCCAAAGTGCGCCAAGTCGCGGGGAATTGCGGATCGGCCAGAAAATCCTCGGTATGCTCGCCGCGGAACCATGTGACATCGCCAATCACCCCATCCGCGATCAATTTGCGCGCGAATTGGCTGGCCGGCGTACGGATGTAATTAAATCCCGTCATGCTGATCTGCCCCTGCGCGGCGGCGACCATCGCACGGCTATCCTCTAGCGACGCGCCGAGAGGTTTTTCGCAAAACACGGGCTTATTCAACGCGAAGGCCGCCTCGGCGATCTCGCGGTGGGTTTCTTGCGGCGAGGCGATCACAATCGCCTCCACGGCGGGATCATTGACGAGAACCTGCCATTGATCGGTGGCGCGCGCGAAGCCGTAGGCCGCACGGTAGCGCTCCGCGGAGGCGGGCGAACTGGCGCAGACCATTTCCAGATGCGGGCGCAGGGCTGTGTTGAACACCGCGCCCACCGCCGCCATCGCGACCGCATGCGCCTTCCCCATGTAGCCACCGCCGATGATGCCAATGCCGACTTTGGTCAAATTATGCTCCCCCCTCTGAAACAGTTTGCAACCGGTTTCAAAATAAGTATCGTTAAATTCGAAACCGCGCAAGACGCAATGCGCCGGCCCCGACCTGAAAAAAGAGATTTCGTATGACTCAAAACACCATCACACTCACCACTGCGCAAGCGATCATCCGCTACCTCGATGCGCAATTCATCGAGATTGACGGCGTCGAGATGCGCCTGTGTGGTGGCGGGTTCGGCATTTTCGGGCATGGCAATGTCACCTGCCTTGGCGAGGCGCTCTATGGCGTCCGCGAGACGCTGCCGCTGTACCGTGGCCAGAACGAGCAAAGCATGGGCTTTGCAGCGGCCGCCTATGCCAAACAATGGCTCCGCGAGCGGTTCATGTTTTGCACGGCCAGCGCCGGCCCCGGCACGGCGAATCTGCTGACCAGCGCGGCGCTGGCGCATGCGAACCGCTTGCCGATGTTGATGCTCTGCGGTGATACCTATGTCACCCGCCTGCCCGATCCTGTGCTGCAACAGCTTGAGCATTTCGGCAATCCGTCGCTGGGCGTGAATGATGCGTTCAAGGCGGTGAGCCGGTTCTGGGATCGAATCACCCATCCGGCGCAGGTGCTCAATTCCCTGCCCGCCGCGATTGCGACGATGCTTGATCCCGCCGATTGCGGGCCTGCGTTCATCGGCCTGCCGCAGGATGTTCAGGGCTGGACGTTTGACTATCCGTTGAGCTTCTTCGCCAAAAAGATCCACCGTATTCGCCGCCAAACCCCTGATGCGGCGGAGATTTCTGACGCGGTGGCGCTGTTGAAATCCGCCAAACGCCCAATGCTGATCGCGGGCGGCGGCGTGCAATATTCCGGCGCTGTGGCGGAGATGACCGCCTTTGCCGAGG
>NZ_JAXHCH010000004.1:0-25553 GCF_042466415.1 Albirhodobacter sp. R86504
GGTCAATATGGTTACACGACTATAACGCAGGAGCACTCTTCGATCCAAGAGGTCATCGCTTATGCAGTATCAAACCCTCAGAATCCACTAAAGTTGGAAACAACTCTTTCCATGAAGAGGTATTTTCAAGACGCTAACGATAAATCTGTTTATTCGACTGAAGACGTTTACAAAAGTATGATGTGGAGCGGGCAAGTAATATCTTTTTCTGATCAGCTAAATTCAGAAAATCATTTCATTGGCTCAAGTAATATTTTTACTGCCACCCAAAAATATTCTGGTATTATGGCATATCATGATACTATTACATTTCTCGAAGGAATATTTAATGTTTATGGAGCAACAGAGCTTAAGGATATCATTATAAACCTAGGGAATGAAACGAATGGGTCGGCCTACAGCACCGGTGTCATAACGGGATATATGCTTATGGCAGTAAACGACTTTAGAGAATCCCACCCCGAATTTCACTTCAAAGTCTCTGCGCAAGCATTTTCTGAAGATCAGAACTTGCGTGTTGACGCGGGAACGTTTGTTCAAGGCCTGCAATATTCTCTAGATTATATATCCAAAAATAATAACAAGATTTCTTCCGCCTCAATGGATGATCTTGTCAAAAACATCGATCAACTCGTTGTTCATCCCTTGGAAAACAGCGAAACGGCTTATAATTTGGATGTTCCGTATTATAAGTACTACTACTCCACCGTAAATGAGTTGAGAAAAGCGGCTCCCGGAGTAGATTTCAACCCGGAGTTGAATGCGAGCGCATGGTCCGGGGAGTACTATAACGCTGCATCCGGTGGGATTTCTGATGAAGAGCGTTTAGTCGCCGCAGAAAATGTCTTGGCTAGTTTTGTATCGATGCTACAAATGGGTGCGGACGCCGCATCATATTTTGGTTTAGATTACTATAAACACTCAAGTTACACACTTTCATGGGAAGGAATTCGATACGCGAATTTCTACCTTTTCAAGTGGCTCGCAGAATTGACACCTGGAAAATTCCTTATCTCCCTAGGTGACGGAATCGATACATACGATGCTCGCAGCGACTCTCACGCAATTGCGACCTTTATGGATGCGAAGGAGACTGTCTTATTTTACATTGTGAAAGGAGAGACCTCAGAACTTTCTATAAATTTGGGAAGTGAATACGGGAATGACCCAGAGATTACATATGATGTAATCTCAAAAGGCACCTATAAAGCTTATGACACCGACCCTACATCGAACACACAGGTCGATCTCGATGCAGACGGCGCTTTTAAGATCTCCGGACTATCCGAACATTCGATTGTGCGGGTGACCATTCACACTGCAGCTCTATCCAGAGAGCTCCCCGACGACGATGGTAACCCACTTTTGGTGGATGAGCACGTTAAATTGGGTGGAGCCGGTAATGACCTTCTTTTCGGGCATACGGGAGATGATTTTATGGATGGCCGCGAGGGAAACGACAGCCTGCATATGGATAGCGGAAATGATACCCTCGACGGAGGCGCACACAATGACTGGTTGATTATTACCGGAACCACTGGCGCGACTGTAGATCTCACTCGTACCTCCGCCCAGAACACTGGCTACGGCTTCGATGTCATTAGAAACATTGAGAACATCTCTGGCGGTTCAGGTTTTGACAAACTCTACGGCACCAATGGCAGTAACGTTCTTCAAGGAAACAACGGCAACGACTCCCTCTATGGAGGAGGGGGGAATGATCGCTTGGTTGGCGGAAACGGAGATGATCTGCTTGTAGGGCAACTCGGGAATGATACCCTATTCGGCGGAAGCGGCAACGACCGCCTCATGGGGCAGCAAGGGGATGATAGTGTCTACGGCGCTGAAGGAAATGATAGCCTATATATGGATTACGGCAATGATACGCTGGATGGTGGTTGGCACAACGACTGGCTGATTATTGACGGAACCGCGAACTCAAATGTAGCTCTCACTCGTACCACTGCTCAAAACACTGGCTACGGCTTCGATGTCATTAGAAACATTGAGAACATCTCTGGCGGTTCAGGTTCTGACAAACTCTACGGCACCAATGGCAGTAACGTTCTTCAAGGAAACAACGGCAACGACTCCCTCTATGGAGGAGGGGGGAATGATCGCTTGGTTGGCGGAAACGGAGATGATCTGCTTGTAGGGCAACTCGGGAATGATACCCTATTCGGCGGAAGCGGCCACAACCGCCTCATGGGGCAGCAAGGGGATGATAGTGTCTACGGCGCTGAAGGAAATGATAGCCTATATATGGATTACGGCAATGATACGCTGGATGGTGGTTGGCACAACGACTGGCTGATTATTGACGGGACCGCGAACTCAAATGTAGCTCTCACTCGTACCACTGCTCAAAACACTGGCTACGGCTTCGATGTCATTAGAAACATTGAGAACATCTCTGGCGGTTCAGGTTCTGACAAACTCTACGGCACCAATGGCAGTAACGTTCTTCAAGGAAACAGCGGCAACGACTCCCTCTATGGAGGAGGGGGGAATGATCGCTTGGTTGGCGGAAACGGAGATGATCTGCTTGTAGGGCAACTCGGGAATGATACCCTATTCGGCGGAAGCGGCCACAACCGCCTCATGGGGCAGCAAGGGGATGATAGTGTCTACGGCGCTGAAGGAAATGATAGCCTATATATGGATTACGGCAATGATACGCTGGATGGTGGTTGGCACAACGACTGGCTGATTATTGACGGGACCGCGAACTCAAATGTAGCTCTCACTCGTACCACTGCTCAAAACACTGGCTACGGCTTCGATGTCATTAGAAACATTGAGAACATCTCTGGCGGTTCAGGTTCTGACAAACTCTACGGCACCAATGGCAGTAACGTTCTTCAAGGAAACAGCGGCAACGACTCCCTCTATGGAGGAGGGGGGAATGATCATCTGGCGGGAGGAAACGGAGATGATCTGCTTGTAGGGCAACTCGGGAATGATACCCTATTCGGCGGAAGCGGCAACGACCGCCTCATGGGGCAGCAAGGGGATGATAGTGTCTACGGCGCTGAAGGAAATGATAGCCTATATATGGATTACGGCAATGATACGCTGGATGGTGGTTGGCACAACGACTGGCTGATTATTGACGGAACCGCGAACTCAAATGTAGATCTCACTCGCACCACTGCTCAAAACACTGGCTACGGCTTCGATGTCATTAGAAACATTGAGAACATCGCTGGTGGTTCGGGAGCAGATAAACTCCGTGGCACAAGCGGTGACAACCATCTGCAAGGAAGGAATGGGAACGATCTGATCTATGGCCACGGCGGCGACGACACGTTATCGGGTGGAAATGGCAACGACGTGCTTTACGGTCAATCAGGTAACGACATCATCTATGGTGGTGCAGGAAATGATACAATTTACGGTGGTATCGGAAATGACAGATTTTACGGTGGCGCTGGCAAGGACCACTTTGTTTTTAGGGATATAAACGACACAAATATTTCAGATGATCAAGCTGATATTATTTTTGACTTCCAGGAGGGATTCGACAAAATTGACATGAGAAGCATCTACAATAGATTCGACGATGCAAATTCTTCATTCCACTTCAAGGGTATGCATTATTCCATGCAGGACAGCCGAGGTGGCATCATATACAAGAACTACGATTTGGCCGGAACTAAGGATGACTATACGATGATTTACATTAACGCCGAGATGGGTATTAAGCTTATGGACTTACACAATCTGAGTGCTTCAGATTTCATCTTTTAACATATGAGCTGGAGGGCTCTGATGATATCTAACCGCCCCCCCAACGGCACCTGCGTGTCAAGGTGGGTCAGTGAGGATTCACAAAGGGGAACGATCATGTTTCAGGTGCATGGTGCTTCAGTTCGTGCGGTTCTGCGCAAGAAGTTGCGGCGCATGCTAGGTGTTGGAGTTTTTCTGCCAGCAGCTCACCTTTCGTTGTCGCGGTGGAAGCGTGTGGCGGTTACCTCATCAGAGGCAGCAGAAGGCATCTTACACCAAGGAGTGGTCTGCCCCCACTGAGTGGTCTAATGTAAATGTTAGCGCATGGTCGGCCTCTGGTCTATCGGGACGATACTTTCGGGCGCCGGTGGACGATATCCCAGAGCACTGTGTGGCCTGAGGGTGTTGTAGTGGCCACGCCATCTCTCGATCAGGATCTGTGCCTCGCGCAGCGTGTAGAAGACCCCACCGTTCAGAAGTTCGTCCCGGGAGCGGGCGTTGAAGCTTTCGCAGTAGCCATTTTCCCACGGTGATCCTGGCGCAATGAGGGCTGTTTTAGCGCCTACTGCGTCGATCCAAGCGCACACCTTCTTGGCAATAAATTCCGCGCCATTGTCAGATCTTATGTATTCTGGTGGGCCGCACAGGATGAACAGGTCGGTCAAGGCGTCGACCGCTTCGACGGAATTGAGTCTGCGTTTTACACGGATCACCAGTGCTTCCTTGGGAAACTCCCTCTCGGCATTTGCTGCGCAAAAGCCGAGAGGGCAGCGCATCGATGATGTTAAGCGTGCGGAAGGTTCGCCCGTCATGGGTTCGGTCCTGAACAAAGTCATAGGATCCCGTGACCCTCTCGATGATGTTCATATCGTCGAGAGGGAGACATGGTTCGGACGCGGTGATTGTCACCTTCTGCCTGGATTGACCTTCCCAGTTCAGGCGCATCGGGTTGCGTTTCGCTAGGCTGACCATCGGTGCGGACATCATTTCCCGGTCGTCGCGCGCAGGGGGATATCGCCTATGATTGCAACAAAAAGATCGAGATTTTCGCGCTGAGTACTCATTCCTTGGAATCGTAACGGTCCATAAGGATATTCAGCATGTCGGCATAGGTGCGACGATCATCCTTACAGATACGTTTGAATCGATCGATGACATCAAGCGGAGCCTTGATACTGATCTGGCCGTCCCGGATCGGTTCGCGGCTCGGCCACCGCTCGATATTGGGCCCTCCCCTTTCGGCTGGGAATGGATCACGGCTTTGTATGGTAGGTCGGCTTTCGAACTGCTTCAGCCGGTTCGTATCAAGAGGTTTTGGCATGGCGGCCCTCCTCAAGGAGGTCAATAATTTCAGATGCATAGGCTTGGGCGTTGGCGATAGCCTTGTCTATACCGTTTACATCGGCCGGGTCGAGCTGGCGAAGCCCGCCGCCGGCATTGTGAAGCGACGAGAAGGCTGTTCGTCGGTGAAGTTCTGTTTCCATCACCCTGCCCGCCTTCGCGAGTTCTCTATGAATATGCTTCTCTAGCTTACTTTTCACCGCAGCCGATGTTCTGGCAAACAGGATAGCTGCAGGAATTGACCGTCGACGCGCCCTGCCCTCCATCTCGATTTCAGCGAGCGTGTCGATTGCGGCGTCGGCATCTTGTTGTTCTTCGCCAGACGGTATGATCACAAGATCAGATTCCGCGATGGCGAAAGACGTGAGACGACTGGCGGAGCCTTCAAGGTCAATCAGAACGAATGTCGCCTGTTTTTGCGCAGCTGCGATTTCATCCTGAATGGCGCGCTCGCCGCCACTGGTGATTACCTGAAGGCGCGGCGGAAGAGGCGCTAATGTTGACCAACGTGTAAGGCGTTTAGCAGGGTCGCCATCGATGAGGATGACATCCGTTGCTTCTGCGAGCTCCGTTCCGAGGATGACCGCAGACGTGGTTTTCCCGGCCCCACCCTTTGACGTTGCGAATGAGATGATTGGAATGGCTGCCCCCTGAGAGTTGATGCCTGGCGGTATGCGAATATGTTTCTTTCATCGCAGGAATGAGTATGAACTCATACCTTAAAATTGACAATAGTATCCTTGGGTATCTTATGGTATCCAAGGATACTAATCCCTACTTTTTATTGTCGATTTAGGGCTGCCAACCGGATTTTGGCTTCGGAGCACGGAAATCATGCTGGGCGCTACTCGATCAACCCCCACGCACTAAACCAGCGCGGAAGCCAAGCCTACGCACCTATCAACTGCACCCGAAAGTCTTCCCCGAAGCGGGAGAGGCAATTGCTTAAGAGGCAGAGCGCTTGGCATCACGCAGGGGCAGCTAATAGAGTAGACGTGGGACGAATATCAAAAACTTGTGCGCTACGCTCTGGGCCATTCAGTAATGGAACCGCAGTTGTGCAATCTCTAGGATTTTGCCGTCGCCAGTTCTACTGACACGGTAGACCATTCGATCTTCCTGAGAAATTCGCCGTGACCACCACCCGGTCAGATCGCCCTTCAAGGGCTCCGGATTTCCGGTTCCTTTGAGGGGCGTCCGCTTGCACTGTTTGATCAGCTCGTTGATCCGCTCACGTACTTTGTCGTTGGTGTTGACCCAGTATTGATAATCTTCGCAAGCTTGATTGGAAAAAACTAGCTTCACTCGATCAGCTCACGCCCTTCACCAGCTCCAGTATCAAGTTGTGCAAGCGACGCGCGCAAGCGGGATGCGTTTTCGGTGTGGACAAGAGGTGCAGTGTCTCGTTGATGGCGTTCCAGGTTTCTAGGGAAACGGCGACGACAAACTCGCCTTTCTTGCGCGTCACGATAACTTTTTGTTTATCGTGGATCGCACGATTCATGACGTCCTTCAGCTGAGCGCGTGCGTCTGAATAGGTCATAACATACATATCATCTCTCCCTTTCCTCTTTATATGTACAAAATTAAGTACATATAAAGAGGCACGCGAAATTGAGTTCAACATCTACACGACCTCAACGCACTCATGCGAGCTTTTGATTAAAAGCTCGCATGGGGCTCCAAGCCAAAAACCAATAAAACATGGGGAAACTGACCGGTCGCGCAACATGTGACTTCCACCATGCAAGGTTTATGGATATTATTGTCCTATAACCTTGCAAGGATTTTCCCGTGGAAACTGCTGCCAAGACCATCTGGAACAAGGGCCGCGTCGTGGGCAAAAAACCTCCGCTGTCGCCCGACCAGGTATCACTGATCCGGATGATCCTGCGTCAAGAGAACGCTCTGCGTGATCTGGCGTTGTTCAACGTGGCCCTCGATACCAGTTTCCGGGGCTCTGACCTGGTGCGCCTACGGGTTTCGGATGTGGCCACCCTGGCAGGGGTCCGAGAGATCGTCGAAATCCGGCAGAAGAAAACCGAAAGTCGCAATGCGCGCCCGGTCCAGGCGCGGCTGTCGTCAGGGACGCGGGAGAGCCTGCGGGCCTATCTTGCCGACTCTGAAAAGCCGCTGCACGGCTGGCTGTTCACAGGGCAGGGGGCACGGTGGTCCCACACCCATCTCAGCGAAAGCCAATTCTGGCGACTGTTCAAGACCTGGCTGGAAAAAGCGCACCTCGATCCCAGCCTCTATGGCCTGCATTCACTGCGCCGAACCTTCCCGACCCATATTTACCAGCAGACCGGCAACCTGCGCGCAGCACAGCTGCTGCTCGGCCATGCCAGCATTGAAAGTACCAAGGAATACATCGGCACCGAACAGGCTGAAGCCTTGGAAATTGCGCGCAAGTATCATCTCTGAGCCATGCAGACGTATCTCGTCGCAGTCCGACGGGCGTTCGCGCCGGACTGTCTTGGGATCGACACCAGCAAGCCTGCATGCCCGGCGCTGCGAGATATCATGATCCCGTGTTCCCCAGAGCGCCGCTTCATCATCCTATTCAATTCTTCCCTGCAGTTATTTCAACACACCGTTGTCCAGCATGGTATCCGCCAGCAGGTGCTTGAGCTTGTCGTTCTCGTCCTCCAGTGCCTGCAGCATAGGTCCACGCCCTTCCCGCCTGTTTCGTGCTCGGCCAGAATGCCGATGCTCTGTTTGTTTGTGATTCTCGTCCGCCCTCATGTTCGGCCGAAATCAAATCGCCGGTATAGAAAAATACCCTTACAAATCAGCCATTCCTAGCGTCAGACACGTCTGCAATCATCTCGTTGCTTATGCTAACCAGACGCTCGTTTAGGGACTTAATGGTCGCTGCAGCAGCGTTCATTTTGGTAAAGAGGGCACGGCCTTGCTCATCATCGACATAAGCCATGCCTTCCGAAAGCATGTCTTCCGCAAACTCTGCATCGGTCATGGCGCGACGAGGGCAATCTCTCCAACGCCTAGCTGCGTCTTCGGAAGCCACCACTGCGGCTCCGTACGTGCGTGCAAGCTCTCCCAAACCCATCCCAATGAGACACCCGCGTTTCTCGCTGGGAGTTCCAAAGCGAAGAACCTCAACAATGTCGAGGGTAGTTTGATTTATCATTTTAGCCTCCATGGATCGCTAGCAGGGCGTAACGCCTATGGCGCTGCCTGTCAAAAATGCAAAGTGCGCTCTCTGTATACTGGATGGGCGGAAAACAAAGGGAAAGAGAGACGTGGGTCGGTTTGTCTGAACAGGTTCCGGGCGTTTTTAAGAGGTTTTCCGCCTTATTTACGCCGCTATCGCGTTTGGCAGCGGCTGATTGAAGTAGGTCTGATCGGGCGTTTTGCCGTCAAGAGATGAGTGAGGCCTTCGGCTGATCTCCAGAAAATCACGCTTGCTGATCGCGATCGCCTTGGCCAATAAAATGGCCCGCACCATCTGAGCAATGATGACGAAAAAGGAGGACTACAGGATCCCGGTACCGACTGCAGCTGCGTCCTAAAGCGCAACTGACTGAAGGCGGCGCTGCGGAAGGAGGTGTGAGTGAGCTACCCCCTAAAATTAGGACACTGACGTAAGCTGCGATTTGTTGTCTGTTGATCTTCAACACGAAGGAGATCGACGATGTCGAAACGGAAGCAACATCATCCAGAATTCAAAGCCAAGGTAGCGTTGGAAGCGCTGAAGGGCGAAGAGACGGTCAGCGAGCTGGCCAGTCGGTTCGGCGTGCATCCCACGATGATCCATCAATGGAAACGTGCTCTGCTTGAAGGTGCGTCTGGCGTATTTGAGCGTGGCGGCCGGAAGGCACCGGAAGTCGATGAAGAGCAGGTCAAAGACCTGCACGCCAAGATTGGGGAGTTGGCCGTCGCCAACGATTTTTTGGCAAGAAAGCTCAAACCCTGGACCGACAAATGAGGTGCAAGATGGTTGAGCCCAATCTGCCTGGGCTGTCTGTTGGGAAGCAATGCGCGTTGCTGTCGATCTCTCGATCCTCGTTCTATTATGAGCCGAAAGGCGAAAGTGAAATGAACCTCGACCTGATGCGGCTGATTGATAAGCAGTTCCTGGAAACCCCGTTTTACGGCGTGCGCCAGATGACTTGGCACCTGCGAAATGAGGATCACGTCGTAAACGAGAAACGGATCAGACGCATTATGCGGCTGATGGGCCTCATGCCCATCTATCAGAAGCCGAACACCAGCAAGGCGGCAAAGGGGCACAAGATTTATCCTTACCTGCTGCGTGGGTTGCGGGTAAATCGGCCCAACCAAGTCTGGTGCGCCGACATTACCTATCTGCCAATGCGGCGCGGATTCTTGTATCTTGTGGCAATCATGGACTGGCACACACGCAAGGTGCTGGCTTGGCGCATCTCAAACACGCTGGAGGCAGAGTTTTGCGTCGATGCGTTGAACGAAGCGATCCACAAGTTCGGCCCGCCTGAGATTATGAATACCGACCAAGGCTCACAGTTCACATCGTTTGCATGGACAGACCGACTGAGCCGCTCAAATGTCCGCATTTCAATGGATGGCAAGGGCCGCTTCCTTGACAACATCTTCGTCGAACGACTGTGGCGGTCCCTGAAGTATGAATGCGTCTACCCGCATGCTTGGGAAACCGGATCGGAGGCGAAAGCAGGCATCAGAAAATGGATCGAGTTCTACAATCACAAGCGACCGCATTCCTCGCTTGGCGGCAGGCCACCTGCCGTGGTCTATTGGCAGAGAATTAAAACAACCAACCCCGATCAGCAGGTGCAAAGAGTAGCTTAATTTACGCCAGATCCTGTCCAACAAATGGGGAGTAGCTCAGAGAAGCCGACGACCCAATGGGCAAAAGATCGAAACGATCCGGATCGGGAAAACCAGATAGCAACTGCGAGCACTCGATCACCAAGTTCAGACGTCTGAGGCCCTTGCACAAAGGGCAGCAACAACAGAAGTTGCTAGCTCACATCTCGCTCAGAAGATCGCGGTGATATCTCAGGAGAAGTGCGAGGCCGGTAGTGAATAGCACCAAGCTCAAAGCAAAAACATAAATAACATCAACGTAATCAGCGTGATAGCTACTATAGAAACCATGCCGCATCTGACCGATCACATGCACTAACGGATTATACCAGAGCCACTCCTGAAATGCCTTCGAGATTGAATCAAAAACAAAAAACACGCAGCTCATTATGAATAGAGGTCTGTTCAAGATGCCCCAAACCTTCTGCCAGAGCGGGAACGCGTGGAAGAGGTAGCAGTTCAGGGTCCCGACCCCCAGAGCAAGCATAGTAGCCATCGAGAGGCTCAGTGCAATCTGACTGAGCTTCGGCTGGGTCTGGGTGTCGAAGCTGATCTCGATCCCCATGAACACAAGGAATGCCACCAGCACCCCTGACAGAGTATTGGTGATAAGGCGCGCAATGAGCGCGTCGAAAAACGTCACCGCAGGGTAAACCAGTAACGGACGAGAATAAGCGAGGGATTGGGAAATTTTCTGGGCCAGATCGTTGTAGAACATGAACGGGATCACGCCTGTTGCATAGAAAATAGCGAAGTTTGTGCCAATGGGCGGCGAGGAGAACGTGAATGCAAAAATTATTGTCAAAAGCGCAACGCCGCCGACGGGCTCCAGAATCGCCCAGAGATAGCCGCCGGGGGTACGCCCATAGGTTGTGGCCATCTCTCGCAGGACCAGCGCGCCAATAGTCCGTAATGTGGCAAAGCGACGGGTGGGGCCTAAGGCTTGTAAGGATTCGGTCATAGACAGTTTCCCGAAAACTGGATGCAGACGTATAATTCCCAGCTCACATAAAGTAGCGCGCTATGGCATTTCGAGTGCTTCCTATGTAGGAATTGCTTGATAACTTCAACCGTTGGTCTGGGTATAAATATGTCAACAACACCAAACAGCGAGGCCAAAGGGCAATCGGGAACGATAGGTGCAAAGCCAGCCACGAACCTCACGGAATCTTCGCCCGGCAGAAAACCGGCTGCTGCGGCCATTCCCTTACTTGTGTCAAAATCCAGCATGCCCGCCCGAATGGAACGTCGCCACTGGATGATCAGCAAGAGCTTCATTGCCGCGGTGGTCCTGCCGCTTCTGGTGCTAGTGCTTTGGCTGTGGGGAACGGTCGAAGATCAATATGCATCTCACTTGGGCTTCTCGGTGCGCAGCGAAAACGCCCCACAACCTTTCGAATTGCTGGGCGGCTTAGCGGGGCTGACCTCTTCCTCGACCTCAGACCTCGATATCCTTTACAAGTTTCTGAACAGCAGGGATTTGGTGCAGAGAATAGATGCACAGCTAGGTCTGCAGCAGATCTGGGGTGGCGAGAAGGGCGATCCGTTTTTCTCCTATCATGGGGACCATACGATCGAGCTCTTGCTGAGACACTGGTCGCGCAAAGTTGATGTATCTTCTGATTCCGGCATGATCGATATCCGCGTTCTGGCCTTTGATCCCAGGGATGCGCAGGCAATAACCAAAGCGATTTTCAAAGAGAGTTCCACGATGATCAATGATCTGAACGCCATCGCGCGTGATGACACGATCAGTTATTCGCGTGAGGGGCTTGAGAGATCGGTCGAACGCATGACGGTTGCGCGGCAGGCGCTTGCCGCGTTCCGCGACAAGCATCAGTTGGTTGACCCAAGTGCCAATGTACAGGGGCAACTGGGCGTGCTTGCGTCACTGCAGCAACAGCTTGCGGAAGCCCTAGTTGACCGCGGTATGCTAAACGTGCGCGACAGTGCTGATCCGAGGATGCAACAAAACAATTTGCGCGTCAAAGTCATTGAGGATCAGATTGAAAAGGAGCGCCAAAAGTTCGGGGGCCAGTCGAAAGATGGCGAAGTTTTGTCGTCCGTTATCGGGGAATATGAGCGCCTGCAGGTTGAACATCAGTTCGCCGAGGCTGCTTACACGGCTTCTCTAGCAGCCTTTGACTCGGCGCAATCCGAAGCTCAACGCAAAAGCCGATATCTTGCGGCTTATGTAAAACCGACATTGGCACAGACCGCGGAGTACCCACAGCGGCTAAATATTTTCGTGATCAGTTTGTTCTTCCTACTGATGCTGTGGACTGTTGGCGTGCTAATTTTTTATAGTATACGCAACCGTCGGTGAGGGCGAAGGAAACATGATCCGTCTACAAAATCTGACCAAGACCTATAATATCAAAGGGCAAAGGAAGACCGTTGCGAACAATATCACACAGACCTTCCCAACTGGTTCTTCCGTTGCACTATTGGGGCGAAATGGTGCAGGTAAATCAAGCTTATTGCGCATGATATCTGGGGCGATGTTGCCAACTTCAGGGAATATCTATTCCACCGGCTCCATTTCTTGGCCAGTGGGGTTCGGGGGATCGTTCCATCCAGAACTGACGGGTGCGCAAAATACCCAGTTTGTCGCGCGGATCTATGGCATTAACACAGATGATGTACTCGAGTTTGTGGCTGATTTTGCTGAGCTTGGTGCGCATTTTGACCTTCCGTTCCGCACATACTCCTCTGGAATGCGTGCTCGTCTAGCCTTTGGTCTGTCAATGGCCATACCTTTTGACACCTATTTGATTGACGAGGTAACTGCGGTTGGTGACGCAAATTTCCGCACAAAGAGCAATCAGGTTCTGAAGGGGAAATTAGAGTATTCCAGCGCAATCGTAGTTTCACATAGCTTAGGAATACTGCGAGAAATCTGCAACTGCGGGGCGATTCTAGAAAACGGGAAAATGACCTTCTACGAAGATGTAAGCGATGCTATTACCCATCACATGGCAAATATGGATCCATCATAGCAGTTTATGGTTAGTTATTAATGTGTTTCTTCGCGACCATTTGCTTGACCAGCGGGAGCACATTATCAACGCCACTAAGACTGAAAAGTTACATAATTGCCTTGGGAAAGTAAGCTGTTTTCTCCTAGCGTTATAATCATATTATCGGACTTGATCGATGCTGAGAACAGCATTTCTCGTCCGTACAGGAGCAAATCGAGATGACAAATTCTATCGTACCAGACATCAATATATCTTACAAGAATGCTGACACACCTGCGCAAGAGTGGGATATTGTTTTTACCTGCTTTGAGCCGTTATATCAGGTCACTGGTGGAATAGGCACATATCACCGACTTCTCATTGAAGCATTGGCGAAAGTAGGTAAGCGCTTACTGATTCTAACTAACTCCGCGAATGCGAAATGGAGCCCGCCCGAAGGCGCGACGGTGTTCATGGTTGATGACTTTAAATCGCCACAGCCTTACAATTTTGTAGGGTTAGAACATGAGAAATTCTCGCTGTACTGCCATTTTGCGTTGCGCCACCTATTCGACAATGGGCACCGGTTCAAGTTCGTCGAATTCTCTGATTACGGTGCCGACGGCTTCTATCCATTACGTGCGCATGCTGCTGGTGTGTATGATCTAGGCATCACCGCTATCCGGCTTCATTCGCCAAACGTTATGCTTATCGAGGACAACGGCAAGAAGCACAGCCAAATTGACCAGTATCGTCGCGATATCATTGATCGTGAAATGAGTGCTTATGATGATTGTGACGTGATCCTTTTTGGCGGTGATGCGATGCGTGATCGCGTATTGGAGCTCGCGTTGAAATTTGGGCTCGATCTGTCGGCAAAAATGGTTAAATGCCCACACCCCTATCCAAAATCCCTCTTTGAGGTTGAAGTCGCATGTGAAACCATTGGCGCAGACCGCGATATCATGATCGACGCTATCTTAAGAAGTAATTCTCTGGCTGATCGCAATGCTCTGGAGACCGCTAAATTTGTGGGTCTTTTTGGCCGCATTGAGGATCGAAAAGGACAGTATCAGTTTATCTGGGGGTTGCTGAGTGATCCAGATTTTGTAACATATCTCAAAAATAGCGATATTCATTTCGTGATCGCCGGACATAACGTACTAGATCATATTGGGAATTTTAAGCTCTCAGATCTGTATGAATTAATATTTGACGCTAACCTCTCTGATCGGTTCCATTTTACGGGTCGAGTTTCGCAGGATGTACTGGCCACGTTCGCACGTGCGGCATCAGGCTATATTTTCGCATCACTTTTCGAGAACTATCCCAATGCGTTATTGGAAGTTCTTCCAACAACTAAACCAATTGCGATTTCAGCGCGTGGCTGTATGCCAGAGATAACACAAGGCTTCCGTGATGTGACTGTCTTCGATCCATTGACTGTTGACACGCGAGTGGTTCGTACCTTCCTCGAAACTCTTGGCCCCAACGCAGCGGGTGCGAATGAGGTTGAGGCAGCATTGCGAATTGATATTCTCGAATCTCGTGAAAAAAAGATGATTGCGTACTATTCGAGCCATCATGTAGCCGAACGCCTGTCACCGCAACATCTTGAGCCTGTTGGATTTGTTGTTCCAATCTATCAGATATGGAAATACTTGGGTGAAACTCTTACCTCGATAAATGGCTTGATGCGCCCCGGTGATAAAGTTGTTGTGGTCGATGACGCCTCGGATCCAGAGAACTACACCGAAATCGAGAAAATATGCGCTGCTCATGGCGTGGATTTACTTCAACAGCCGAAAAACAGCGGCCCAGCAGCGGCTCGTCTACGCGGGGTTGAGTATCTTGAAACTAATATAATCCAATTTTGCGATGCTGACGATTTGCTCGATAAAAATGGAATTTTCTATGCTAGGCAAGCTTTCGCAAATGATCCCAATTTAGATATGCTCACAGGTATCATGACATGTTTTCAAGAGGCTAATCATAATTGGGTGCCTCGAAATGGGTACATTTGGACTGCTATCGAGGCGCATTTTGCGCACTCAGGAAGCATGTTCCGCAGGGCAGCAATTGTACAAGCCCTTCAAGTTCCACATGATCGACTTCCGCTAAACGAGGATTGGCTCACGAGCCTTCTCATTCTTGCGCAAGGCCGTAAGGCGCGCATGATACCAGTCGTGACATATTACTACCGCCGCCTCGATGGTACACGGAGCACGCAGAACGTAGCCTCAACTGGGCTCGTTCATGCACAAATAACTTCTATGGCCTTTGAAAATTGGTCTTTCTCTTGCCCAGCCCAGAATTCACGCTTGCGTGAACTACTCGTAAGGCGCAGTTTTGGTAGTGAAGAATCCGGACAGCTGATGTCGGAGTCGTCTTTCCCGCTGCGGTATAGGATATTGGACGCGGTGTTTTTTCGGTTGGTAAGCTTCTCTCCATTCGAGAAGATGTTACTGAAGCTGCGGGCGAAGCTCGTAAGAAGGTTTTGATTTGACGATGGCCCAATCACTAAACACTAGAGGTTCCGAATGAATTATCTAAACCAGTTTCCACGTCTCAAAGGAACGGTCATGGTCATTACCTATGGTCGCTCTGGCTCTACTCTTCTGCAAACTGCAATGAATGGATTAGACAATGTTTGTATTCGGGGTGAAAATTATCTAGCAGCTGCACCCCTATACGAAAGTTGGCGGCGGATTATCGCTGCGCAGAATGATCATGGCGAAAAATACAGTATGCCCGGTCAGCCTTGGTATGGAGCTTCCCAACTAGACAGCGAGCAATTCGGCAAGGATTTGGTTGCCGCTTTTATCAGAAACGTTCTGCGACCCGAACCACATACCGAATGGATAGGGTTCAAAGAAATCCGCTATAATAATATGGGAAATAACTTCGAAGGATTTATTGACTTCGCGTTTAAATACTTCCCAAATCTTCGAGTTATTTTCAATCTGCGCGATTGGGATTCCGTATGTTCCTCTGGTTGGTTTTCAAAACAAGATCCGAAAGATGTGCGCTCTATGCTGTCCAAGATGGAGGAACGTTTCGCGAGATCCGCTGCCCGTTATCCCGGTCAATCAATGACGGTTCGGTATGAGGAGATGATCGCCAATCCGGGAGAATACAAAAATGTCGCGGATTTTCTTAATGTTCCATTCGATGCTCATAGGATTGCAACGATTTTGGAAAAAAAATTGACACACTGAAGGAAAAATCCGTGTCTTCGATGATATGTTATCTGTTTTTAGGAAATAAAAATTCCCCGAGATAGAAAGAATAAGATGCCCATTGTGGGAATACTCATGGCGACTTACAATGGGGCACGTTTTGTGCAGGAGCAGCTAGACAGCATTGCTGCACAAATAGGTGTAGATTGGCAGCTAGTTGTCAGCGACGACGGATCCACGGACGAGACGGCTGCCATTGTTGCAGCCTTTAGCAGAGCGCACCCGGGGCGGGTGCGCTGGGTTGAAGGACCGCGTCAAGGTCCATGCGCGAACTTTCGACACTTGATTAATCACATCCCAGCCAATGCTGACCTTGTTGCCTTTAGCGATCAAGACGACGTATGGACGCCGCTCAAACTAGAGCGTGCTGTGCACGCTCTGTCGCAAGAGCCTTCTGGAAAATGCGCACTGTACTGCAGCAGGACAATTGTTGTAAACGATGATCTGACACATAAAAGCCTATCAAGAAAACTACGTGTAAACCCTTCGTTTTCTAACGCAATAATACAAAATATTGCGGGAGGAAATACTATGGTAATAAACCGACACGCTGTAAAATTGATGAAAGCTGTAAATTCAGAGGCTGGTGAAATAGTAATTCACGACTGGTGGATATACCAGATCATTACCGGGGTAGGTGGTGCAGTATTTTTTGACCACGAACCATGCGTTATGTATCGACAGCATGGTAATAATGTAATTGGCCACCGCTCAGGTTTTTATGAGGCGATACAGCGCATAATATCTGCAGATTTAAAAAAGTGGAATAAAACTAATGTAGCGGCTTTGACTGCTTCGTCGCACCGGTTCACAACATCGAACAAAAAAACATTAGATGCCTTCAATCGCGCCATAAGTTCACAAACCGTATTCCGACGGCTTCATGCTCTATGGCAGTCGGGTGTACATAGACAATCAATGCATTCCAATATTGCATTATGGATAGATGCACTGATGAACCGCTTATAGACGACATCCCTCAATTGGACTACTGATCTGCAACGGCTCTGTTGCGAAAATCAGCCTGAGGTCGAGTTGAACCGCGCCGGGTTTGCCCGAGGCTGATTGACGTTAGTTACGCGGCCACGGGTTCAGTTTCCAGAGCTACGTAGAAGTTTGCTTCGGCCTCCGCGGGCGGGATGTTTCCGATAGGCTCGAGCAGGCGGCGGTTGTTGAACCAGTCGACCCATTCGAGTGTTGCGTATTCGACGGCCTCGAAGTTACGCCGCGGGCCTCGACGGTGGATGACCTCAGCTTTGAACAGGCCCGTTGATCGTCTCGGCGAGGGCGTTGTCATAGCTGCCGCCGACGCTGCCGACAGAAGGTTCGATACGGAATACCGCCAGTATCGTCTACAACCCATAGTCATGGCCCCTGTCGCGGCGGGCATGAACTTCGCGCTCCTGTTCCAGCTCTTTGCCGTGCTCCCGTTCCTGCGCAGCGTCCAACTCAGACTGCCGTTCGTCGGCTTCGCGGCCTTCTCGCAGCGTGGAAACCCGGTTACTGAGCGCCTCCCGGTCGAGCCCGGCGGCCGCAGCCCGTAACCGCGCCGCCAGATCGTCCGGAGCCTCTCGTTCTGAGGCATCCGCCTCATGCCGCTCTCGGCCCTCCTTCCGGGCTTCCCAAGCCTCACGCAACCGCGTGGCTAGGTCGGGTTCCGGTTCCCGGTCACGGCCTCCGGCAAGCGCCAGCTCGGACTGCTCCGGCCCGAGACGGTCCAACACGCGATCCGCTGCCCGGTCGAGCCAGGCGCGGACATACCCAGCCAACTCGCGAGCGACCTCCATCACCTCGGCGGCACGGGCCTTGGCCTCGTACCAGGCACCGACCCGCCCAACCTCGATGCCGCGCTCTTTCATCTGCCACGCGCCGGGGGAAAGCTGCGGCAGGGGCGGGCGATCCAGCTCCACGGCCCGCACCGTCTGCACCAGCTCCGCACCCTCGTCGCCGCGCTCCCGTGCCGCCCTCGCCAGCTCAAGCGCCTCGTCACGTTGCGCCTCCAAGGTCCGGTGATCGACGCGCCCCTCGATGCCGGCGCGCTCAAGGGCGATGTTGCTGTCCCGCGCCCAGGCTTCGCGCCAGCCTTCCAGAACCTCGACCTTGTTCCAGTCGCGGTTCTTGGTGGTGAAGCCCTCGGGGCCAATCTCGCGGGTGGTCAGCAGAATATGAGCATGGTGATTGCGATCATCGCCGTCGCGCCCCGGCGCGTGCAGGGCGATATCCGCGATCATACCACGGCCCACGAACTGTTCCTGGGCAAACGCCCGGACCAGTTCGACACGCTGCGCATGGGTCAGCTCGGCGGGCAGGGCCACGCGAACCTCGCGGGCGACCTGGCTGTTCTTCCGGGTCTCGGATTCCTCGACACGGTTCCACAGCTCGGATCGGTCGCGGACCCAAACCGGGGCGTGGTCAGGCGCAAGGGTTTCGGTGTAATCGACACCGCCCCGCGCCGCGTAATCGAAGGTCAGCCCGGTACGGCGATCTTCGATACGCTCCGCTACACGATAGGCGATAGCTGCCGTGGCGCTGCGGCCCTGACTGCGGGAAATCACCGAAGCTCTGAGATGATAGATCGCCATTTGCTGCCGCACTTCGCTTAGGGGTTGAGGGGAAACGCCAGTCTCCCCCGCCCACACAAACTCGAAGAGTTTGTATAAGTGGGCACTTAGTGTCTTGCACCTTGCCTCAACGTTTGCGAGAAATCAACAGATGTCAGGAACGCAGAGGTCAGAATGATGCGGAGTATTGATCAGCAAATTGCAACGACGCAGGCCAAGCTGGCCCGCCTGAAAGAACGACAGAAGGCCAGCGAAACCCGCCGTAAGATCATCGTCGGATCGGTCGCTATCTCCAACGCGTTGAAAGACCCGGAAAAGGCCCGCGCCCTCGCCGCCCTCCTGCGGCGGGCCGTCACCCGCGAAGTCGATCAGAAAGAGCTGGTCGGGTTGCTGGAAGAGCTGGATGGTGTCGCTGCGAAGGCGGAACGTCCATGAGCGTCAAAGATCCTTTCCAGCAGCTCGTTGATGAAATCACCCTTATCCGGCAGGACATGGAGCGCCTGAAGCGAACTAGTCTCGACAAGGACGACGCCGAAGCCCTGCACGAAATGATCGCAGAAGGTGTGGATAGGATGGTCAAGGTCGGCCCTGATGTCCAGAAAGCTATCGACAATCGCCTGTTGGCTGTCGCGGCGGTGCTCCGGGATGCGACCACCAAAGCCGCTGCGAGCGCCGCTGATGCCGCTATCAGAAAAACCCGCGCAGAGTTCCTCGACGCCGCAAGAGACCTATCACAGGCCGCTGGGGAGGCTCGTAGAGAGGTCTGGCGCTACTTTGGCGGGTTCTGTGTGGCTGGTCTCTATGCTTGCCACAGGGGCCGCTCTCGGCCTTCTGCTGTCCTATGGGATGGAAACAGCCAAGTCGGCCCTCTCGGTCGATGATCTGGTGCGTTACAACTGCGGTAGATCGTGGTTCGGGGGGCAGGTCGTAGACCAGGACAGCGGGTCCAGCTTCTGCGCATTCTGGATCAAGCGAGCGCCGCAAGCAGAAAACTGACCATCACAAATTGCGCTGCGCGTCCTGCCTGCTGTGCAGAACGCGCACGATTTCCAGCCGGTTGCCCTGATCCCGGTAATAGATCACATGCGACCCGGTGAGAGTTTTCAGGTAGCCGTGGCGGACATTGACCACCCTGCCCTGCTTCTTGCCCGAAGCTAGCGCATGGCAGGCGTCTCAAATTTCGTCGGTGTAGCGGTCGGCCTGATCCGGCCCCCAGTTGTCGGCGCTATAATCCCAGATGTCGTCAATGTCGGTTTCTGCCGCAGGCGAAAAGGCAATGGCCTTCATCGCGTGGCATATTCCGCCCGCTTCCGGGCTTTGAACGCTTCGAAGTCGAAAGGGCGCGGCTCACCGGATTCCTCACCTTCGATCAGAGCGGCTTCCAACGCCTTCACGCTGGCCTCATGTTCTTCCAACAGTCGCAGCCCTGCCCGGATCACGTCACTGGTGGAGCCGTAGCGTCCTGCCTGCACTTGATCGCTGATGAAGCTGGCGAAGTGATCGCCAATCGTTACGGATGTATTACGGGCCATGGCGCTTCCTTACTGGTTCTAAGCAAACCCAACAGATACCAAAAAGTATTGCCGTGCAATCTGGTCACTGTCGATATCGCCTTCCAGCGGTTGGATTAACCGCGCCTGCAAGTGATGCAGAGTGGCGTGCACCTGTCAGAACTGGCCGCAAGCATCGGCTGGCAAAGAGCCAGTTACCAGATTGCCGAACTGGATGCCGAGAGGGCGCAGGTGGCTCAACCTTCCTCCTCTATTCCCCAGCATGTTTCCACCTTACCAGAGGCACCACGGCGGAAATCAGGGCCTTTCGGTCCCAAATTTTGATCCAAAAATCATCTGAAAAAGCGAGGGAGGTGCGCTAGGCGACTTGCGCCACTTGGCCGACAAGCACGAGCTGTCTTTTGTCCTGCACGACCGTGACGCCTACAAAATCTATTTACAGGAGAAAGCGCTATGAGACAGACGCCGAAGATGGCGTCACCGAAAGGCAGGAACTAAAATGACTAAATTAGCTAATATGGTGAAAACAGAAGGGATACACAGTATGCGCAGTTTCTCATCAACCGAACTCTCCAACAATACAAGGGACGTGCTCGCCGCAGCAGCCCAAGGGCCAGTTGCAATCAACCGCCACGGAAACCCGTTACTGAAACGATGGGAATTTTCTTGTGTTAAATATGTGTTATATAATGTGTTACGCTGTGGATAAGTGTTCGTATGGCTATGAATTAATTAGGATTTAACAAGTGTCTTGTGTGTAGAGTCACGATAAATTGTGTGTAAAGACACGAAGTAACGTGTGTAAAGACACGAAAGCTCTGTGCCTGTGTGTGAAATCACTAAAGAGCTTGACCGTGTGTGTGAAATCACGAAACATAGGCGATGGTGTGTGATTTCACGAAAGACGGCGACCGTTCTCCTTTGCTGCCAGATCGGCAGGAACAAGGCGACTTTTTTGTATGCGATATTTTTGATGCCGCACCCAAGGGTGATATGGCTTCGATGACGCACCCGATCTTTTCGCTTTCGACAAAGCCAGATCACCGAGTGCGGCGATACGAAGATGGGACGGGACGAAACTATCTCGAAGTGAAGCCTTCGTCCGATGGTCTGGCAACGATCCACGACCGTGACGTGCTGATCTACTGTATCAGTCAAATCATGGCAGCTATCAATAAGGGGCAGAAGGTTTCAAAAATCGTTCGCTTAAAAGCTTTCGACCTTCTGAAAGCAACGAACAGGCTATCTGATGGGCGCGGTTATAGCGGCCTTCGGAGCGCCCTCGTTAGGCTTCAAGGGACACAGATTGAGACGAACATCGTGACCGGCGATGTGGAGCAATTGGATATTTTCAGCATCATCGACCGCGCTCGTATCATACGTGAAACTCGCGATGGTCGAATGCAGGAGATCGAGGTGCAGCTCTCAGATTGGGTGTTCAACGCGATTCAAGCGCATGAAGTCTTGACCCTCCACCGGAACTATTTCCGGCTGCGGAAGCCATTAGAGCGGCGCATCTACGAGATCGCCCGCAAGCACTGTGGCTCAAAGAAGGAGTGGAAAATTAGTCTTTCGGCTTTGCAGGACAAGTGCGGATCGGCTTCGACCTCGCGCGAGTTTAAGCGGCTGGTCGGCAATATTGTCGTTCAAGATGAGGCGTACAATCACATGCCGGACTATTCGGTCCGGTTAGACGAAAACATGGTCGTATTTGTAAACCGTCACGCGGAAAAGCCGCCAGCTCTGGTTGAACAATCTGGGGCAAGCCGTCTGAGCGCTGACGTGTATCAGGAGGCTCGTAAAATTGCGCCGGGATGGGATATCTACACGCTAGAGCAAGAATGGCGTGAATGGATGGCTGACGGTGGCCTTGATGCACCAGCCAACCCGGACAAGGCGTTCCTTGGATTCTGCCGCAAAGTCTTTGAAAAGCGAGGCAGGCCTTAGGGTTGTGTCGCAAACGACCGTTTGGCTCGAGGGTCGCCGAACTCTGGATTTAGTTATCCTGCGAGTGCCGCAAATTGCTGAAACACGGGATGGCCAGCGGCACTGACCCTTGAAATCCATCGGCTTCATGAAACGGCGCAGGTGATTTCGAAGTGAGGCCGGATCAGACGTACTGCGCATGAACAGCGCGGGGTTTGCAGGCCATAGATGCAGACTTGCCAAAGCAGCATCATATCTAGGAACTTCGCGAAACAGTTTCCGGGTCAGTCTTGCGTCCGGCTACAATTCCACAACCACAGATCTATCTGTAATTGTCCTGCGACCCATCCAGTTCAACCGAGACATGGCTCCAATGATGGGCTGGATGGAGCGCTGTTTGTCGTCCAGGACACAGACCGGGTCGGAAAAGCCTGCGGTTCCAACGATGCCCGTTCGATCTTTGGCTCCTGCATCACCAAACGCGCCTTCAATCTCAATGATATCGAAACTGCCGAATGGGCAGCGCGCCACCTTGGGAAAAGCACTGCCTATTCTCAGCAAATTCGAGAGGGGAAGTTATCGAACGAGGGTCGGGATTTTTTTACTCGAAGCAGCGTCAGAGGCTCTCTTACGGCAGAGCAGGACTTGTATTTCAAGACTAAGGCTTACCGTGGAAGGTTCGATCAGAATTCTGTTAACCGAGCAGGTTTCAAAAGTTATCCACAGTTCTGAAGTGTTAAATACGTGTTAAATATAGTGTTAAGAGAAAAAAATACCACTTAACATTATGATTTTAATTGATTATTTATGTGCGGCTGTGTGTGAAAGTACGAAAGAACGTGGGTAAAAGTACGAAGGAACGTGGGTAAAAGTACGAAAGTCTTCCCCTGTGTGTGAAAGTACGAATCACCGTGACTTTCTCCTAATCCAGTCCTACTGTGTGTGAAAGTACGAAAGGGTTTCGCTTTGTCTGACGAGAGCGCGATCAACCGCTCCCCCCTCCTGCCCGACAGGTACCCGCAAGGCGATTTCTTCGTCTGCGATATTTTTGATGCTGTTCCGAAAGCTGACATGGCCTCGATGGAGCATCCGATATTTTCGCTTTCGACCAAGCCAGATACGCGCGTTCGTGAGTATGAGCACAATGGCATCAAGATCGCGATCAAGCCTTCCGTGGACGGGCTAGCGACGGTCCATGACAGGGACATTCTCATTTACTGCATCAGCCAGCTCATGACAGCTATCAATGAAGGCAAGGAGGTGTCGCAAGCGGTTCGTTTCCGTGCGTTCGACATGCTTGTAGCAACCAACCGGAATACAGCTGGTTCGGGGTATGCTCAGCTTAAAGCGGCTCTGGAGCGGCTGGCTGGTACGCGGATCAGCACCAATATCGTAACGGGTGGCCAAGAAGTGTTTCGGACATTCGGACTGATCGAGAGCGCTGAGGTTGTTCGTGAAACGCGTGATGGGCGGATGCAGGAAGTTGAGGTTAAGCTGTCGGACTGGGTGTTCAATGCTATCCAATCAAAAGAAGTTTTAACCCTTCACCGTGATTATTTCCGTCTTCGCAAACCTCTCGAACGGCGCATTTATGAGATTGCCCGCAAGCATTGTGGCGCACAAAAGGAATGGCGGATCAGTCTATCACTTCTTCAGAAAAAATGTGGATCGAACTCTACGTTGCGTGAATTTCGACGCCTTGTTATGAACATCATCCGTGAAGACCAGTCACACGATCACATGCCCGATTATTCCATCGAAATGGATGAGCAGGAGGACATGATCCTTTTCACGAACCGGCAGAATGTCAAAGTGGTCATGCCGCAAGCGGTAGCACCGCAGCTTGATCCTGATGTTTACGAGACCGCGCGTATGCTCGCCCCCGGTCATGATGTTCACTATCTTGAACGGGAATGGCGGCAGTGGTTGCCCGAAAAACCGTGCAATCCTGAAGCCGCTTTCCTAGGATTCTGCCGGAAGTGGGTGCAGAACAGAAAAAATACCAGATAATTTTAAATACCGGATTTATTTTTGTATAGCGCCCAGGCCTCCTCGATGATGACCCCTTGCTGAACTCCCCTGCGCCGGGCCTCATTGGCGGTTTCTTCTGAAACGCTGGGCATTACCTTGGCATGTGCCTGTCCGGTACGGGTGCTTGGCTTGCGCCCGCGCTTTTTTGCGGCTCACGGGTTACAAAGCCAAGCTTTTCCCCTGCCCTGTCTGTCTTCTCAACAGCCTGCGCACTCCTGTCCTTTTCGCGTGTCTTCAGACGACCCAGGTCGATGTTGAAAGGCTTGTCAGTCATGCTCACTCCTCCCCGGTCAGTCGTTGATAGACAGCTTGCGCAAACTGCGCCGCGTTCTCTATAGCGCCACCCATATTGCCTTGTGCGGGCATGGTATGCAGGGCACCTCCGAACTTAAAAAGCGCTGAGAAGGCTGAGCGTGTCAGATGTGGGATCGATGGCTGCAGCGCGTAAAGACAATCATCCAGCGGCAGTAGCGTGTGCCGCCGAAACGCCACAACCATTGCCTCCTCAGCCTCGGACAGAACGGTGGAACGCGGCTCCTTAGGCCTGGCATTGAGACCCTCGACAGTCTGTCGTTTGCACCACTTCGCGATCGTCTTCGGATTGATGCCCAGCTCCCGGCTCAACGCCGCGAGCGAAGCTTGCAATCGTTGTATTGCAGCTCTGACGGCGTGCGTTGTCGTGGCGCTAATGCTTCCTTCCAAGCCTGAGAAAGAATCGCACCATCAAACCATGGGATCAAACAATTAATCGCGCGGTTACTATTAATATAAGATCAATGTAATCGAAAAAAGGAGAACACTGAAAAACGGAATAAATATTATCTATTTTTAATTAACCAAAATAACCTATTGAATATAAAATAACTTTGGAAAGCTGCCCGCACCTCCAGCCGACCTCAAATTAACCATTAGATTCAACCCGCCGCGGTGCGAAAGCGTATCAGGGGTTATGCTTCAGCTCAGAATTTACAGGCGTGGTGGCTAGCTGTGACAATCTCGAATCAAATAATTGACCTATCCGGATATCAGTTCATTTCAGAACACAAAAATCCGCTTGGGTATAGCGAATCCGCCTATATCCGTGTGAATAGTGATATGTTTGGCATGATCAATATAAATATGCCGTGGGATTTGCCAAACTATGGAGCTTCTGGATCTGAAGGCGACTTTGTTCAATTTACGCACGACTTCGAGGATATTGGCGCGACAGTCATTCGCTGGCCATCGGGGGGGCATGCCGATGATGTGTTTATCCTAGACTTAGGTGATAATACTTCGTCGAACCCACTGCATGGAAACTTGATCATGATGAGTGGTATTAAAAATCTCCTTAAGATAGGTGAAATTACTGAGGACGATGCAATAAATGCCAAGTTTGCATATGATATGACTGACTTTTCAACCGGTGTTCAAGTCGGTTCCGTCGAT